>NZ_PHUE01000001.1:2175913-2486758 GCF_002813295.1 Flavobacterium sp. 5 | reverse complement strand
CTTATTTATTATCGGAAAAAACTAAAAATATCCGTCAATTAAAAGCTATAAAAAACAAAGCCGATGATGAAGTTTCTGTAGATAATGCAATTAGTGAAATTACCCGAATGGAGTCAAAACTTCGTAAATTGGTTCTTAAGGATTTTACTAAGAATCCAGAACAATTAGGAAGTTATCAGCGAAATGTACTTCGGAAATACGTAGATTATCTCAACCAGAACATTCCTGATGACAGCACAAATACACTGAGTAAAAAAGCTTCCGATTCTATCTTAGCCAATTCAAAAAAGCTTTTGACCACAGTAAAACTGAAAGCTGAAAAGAAAAAGGAATCATTGAATTTTGAAGAAAACAAGCTCCTCAAAAATGAAATCGCAATCTCAGAACAACTCCGAAAAGTGCTTCGAATCATTGAGCGTGAAATCATTATTAACTCTATAAAAAACAATACGCTAAAAGAAAAATCACTTAAAAAAGTCAATGAAGTAGTAACGGCTTCAGCAATTATTGGTTTAGTATTAACATTAATTTTTTCGATTTTGATTGTGAGTGATTATTCAAAATCTCAATTGTATAAAAAGCAACTGGAAATTGCCAATTTCAAAACCAAGAACTTGCTTAAAAGTCGTGAACAGCTTATCTCAACAGTAAGTCATGATTTGAAAACACCTTTGAGTACAATTGTTGGTTATACAGAACTTTTGAGCAATTCTGAAGTCAACACAAAACAATCGTATTTTGTAAAAAATATAAAAAACTCTTCAGAGTATATTACACAACTGGTTCAGGATTTATTAGACTTTTCTCAAATTGAAGCAGGAAAAATTACAATTGAAAAAGTGCCATTTTCATTGCCCGACGTTATAGATGAAGTTTCCAAAAGTATTCAGACTGTTTATAAGGAAAAAAATATAGATCTTATTATTCATGTTGATGATCGATTAAATAATAGAATAGTTGGAGACCCATTTCGATTAAAACAAATTTTGACTAATATCATAGGCAACGCCTATAAATTTACCGAAGAAGGATACATAAAGATCAACGCTTATAAAACATCGGCTGATGATTTTTTTACTATTTCAATTGAAGATTCCGGAATTGGTATTGAAAAAGGAAATCAAAAATTTGTTTTTGAAGAATTTGCTCAAGCGAATGAAAATATTGAAAAGAAATATGGAGGGACTGGTCTAGGATTGTCTATCTGTCAAAAAATTATCACTATTTTAGGTGGGAATTTAAAACTGGTAAGTGAGTTTGGTAAAGGAAGTACTTTTACAATCGAACTGCCCTTACTCTATGATTTTAGTGTAAGTGATGTTCCAGAAATTGAAAAAACAATCTCTTTAAACACTGAAAAATATACTTTTATTGTAGTTGATGATGATATCAATTTGCTGAATTTAACCAGCGGTGTTTTAAAACAGGAAAAACATAATGTTTTATCTTTTGATAATGCTGTTAAAGCTTTAGAAACAATTGTAAATACCGATTTTGATTTTATAATTACCGATATTCAAATGCCTATAATGGATGGTTTTGCATTTATTGAAAAATTAAAAACTCAAGAAAAATCGACCTATAAAAACCAACCAATAATTGCACTTACCGGCCGTGCAGACTTGGATTACTCCGTTTTTATTGAAGCAGGATTTACCACTGTGATCAAAAAACCATATTCTCCAAAAGTTTTGCTGGAAATGATTCAGAATATTTTAGAAAAAAAAGACCTCCCAGCAATTGAAATTAATAGATCTGAAGAAATAACAGCGGAAAAACTATATTCACTAAAAACTTTAAAACAGTTTTTAGTGAATGATAATGAAGCTTTAGATGTTATTTTGAAACAATTTATTCAAAGCAGTAAAGATAATTTGGTGTATTTGGAAAATGCTGTAGATAAAAAAGACATTCCCGAAATTAATGCTATTGCACACAGAATTGCACCAATGTTTAAGCAGATTGAAGCCCATTCAGTAGGTGAAATTTTAACAGCATTAGAGAAAAATGATTTGAAAAATTCTGATTTAAAAAATCTTTTAGATTCTTTAAAAACAAAAATCAGTTCGCTATTTACAGCTTTAAATAAAGAGGTGGCTTAGTCTATATTATAATACTTCAATTTATTATAAAGTGTTTTTCTAGTAATCTTAAGCAATTTCGCAGCCTCAGATTTGTTGTTTTGTGTTCTTGATAAGGCTTGAATAATGGCTTCTTTTTCATTTTCTGATAAAGAAAAACTTTCACTGGAATCCTGTTGCTTTTGGATTTGAAAAAATTCTGCAGGTAAAACATCGCTTTCAATATAATTACCACGTGTCAAAAGGGTAGCTCGTTTTACACAATTTTGTAGTTCACGTAAATTTCCCGGCCAATTGTATTTTTGAAAAATAGCAACAACTTCAGGCGAAAATCCGATAACTTCTTTGTTAAGTTGCTGGTTTGCTTTTTCCAAAAAATAATCGGCAAAAATCATTAAGTCTTCCCCTCGGTCTGTTAATGATGGTGAGAGAATGGAAAACTCATTAATTCTATGATATAAATCTTCTCTAAAATTGCCATTTTTAACCGCTTCACGCAAATCTTCATTGGTTGCAGTAATGATACGAATATCAACATTAATTTCTTTGTTACTTCCGACTGGCTTTATTTTTCGTTCCTGAAGTGCTCTTAATAACTGTATTTGATTTTCATATGAAAGATTTCCAATTTCATCTAAAAAAAGTGTTCCTCCATTAGCTGCTTCAAAATAGCCAATTTTATCACTGATTGCTCCAGTAAATGATCCTTTCAAATGCCCGAAAAACTCACTTGTAGCCAATTCCTTTGGGATTGCTCCACAATCAACAGCTATAAAATTATTGTTCTTTCTATTACTTTGCTGGTGAATGCTTTTGGCAATAATTTCTTTTCCAGTACCGCTTTCTCCAATAATTAAAACTGACATATCCGTTGGGCTTACCAATTGAATATGATCCAATAATTTCTTTGAAGCTATAGAAATCCCTTTTACAAATTCATTTTCTGAAGTTGTTTGTTTTTTGTCGGCTTTCTTTTCTTTGATTGGTGCCACTTCTTGATGAGTCAGCATTGCATTTGTAATTACCAATAAAACCTCATCAGGATTAAAAGGCTTTGAAATATAATCAGCTGCACCATTTTTGATCGCTTTTACAGCAGTATTCACATCCGAATATCCCGTCATAAGTACAACTGGTATCTCTGAATTTGAAGTTTTAAATTCGGACATAAGTCCAATACCATCCGAATCTGGCAAACGTATATCCATCAGAATCAAATTAAACGAATCCTTTTTGATTGCTAATCTGGCTTCCGCAGCAGAAAAAGCTATGGTCACATCATATGCTTTCTTTATTAGAAATTTCTCTAATAATTTGCAGAATGAAATATCATCTTCTATCAGTAATATCTTTGACATCTAATTGTAGGGACTTTTCACGAAAATAATATTAATAAACTTGTATTTTCATAAAATTATGCAAAAAAAAAGAGATTGTTGTACAACAATCTCTTTTTAGTCAAAAACATAAATCTAATTACCCCAAATTTTATTTTAACCAATTGCCATTAACATCTGTGTAAACAGTAGCTTTCTGGTCTCCAACTGATAAATCAAGTTTGTACTCTTTCTTTTCATTTATATACGCTTTTTCAAGCTTTGCACCAGGATATGCTTTTTCTACAGCAGTTTTTACAACTGCAGGAATGCTATCTAGGCTAATTTCTGTATATTCTGTTTGAAGATTTGCTTCAATCTTTACATTTTCAAAAGGTTTATTTGTTATCGCATAGATTGACAAACTTCCAAAAATAATTGCCGCTGCTACCATTAACTTTTTCATAGTTATAGTTTTATATGGTTAAATTTATTCTTATTTTTTAATCCAAGTCCCATCTGCATTTGCATACAGAGACCCAACTTTGTCACCCACTGTAACCTCTAATTTATATTCAGATTTAGCATTTTTATATGCTTTAGAAAGAACTCCATCAGGGTATGCTTTTTTAAGAGCATCCGTTACTGCAACAGGAACTTCTTCTAATTTTATTTCAGTGTATTCTTCCTGAATTGAGATTGTTTTTACGATTGTATTTGAAATTGGAGAAGTTGAAGCAAATGAAGTTAAACCTCCCAAAACGATTGCGGCTGATAAAAATAGATTTTTCATGATATGATTATTTAGTATTGTTTATTAATATAAGTTTAAAGATGTTGGGATTATTTTTTAATCCAAGTTCCGTCTGCATTTGCATATAGAGAACCTACTTTACTACCAACAGTAACATCTAATTTGTATTCTGATTTTTCATTTTTGTATGCTTTTGTAATTACTGCATCTGGATATCCTTTTTTAAAAGCTTCTGCAATAGGCGCTGGCAATTCTTCTAATTTAATTTCTGTGTATTCGTCTCCGATAGAAATACTTTTAACAATAGTATTTGTAACAGGAGAAGTCGAAGCGAATGAAGTTAAACTTCCTAAAACAATTGCGGCAGATAGAAATAATTTTTTCATAATGTGTTTTATTTTAATTATTAAATTGTTGTTTACGCTTTAGATAATGAAATAATTGTGCCATTACCAAAAAGAAGTATACCAATTCTCCGTAAAGCCTATTTTTAAAGGGTTTATTAAAAAATACACCAAAAATTTAAAAACTAAAAAGTGTGTAATTACCCAAATAAGTGTGTAAAAAGGATACATAAACACTGTTTACTTTAAAAAAACAGCAACAAAAAAACCCGACAGATTTTAATAATCTGTCGGGTTATCACTAATGAAATAAAAAAAGGCTGTCAATATTGACAGCCTTTAATATTATTCTATTGGATTCATTTTGAAATTGTCCATGAAAGCAGTTGTATAATCGCCTTCAATATATTTAGGATTATCCATCAATTGTCTATGGAATGGGATCGTTGTTTTAATTCCTTCAATCACGAATTCGTCTAATGCTCTTCTCATTTTACTAATAGCTTCTTCACGAGTTTGGGCTGTAGTAATTAATTTAGCAATCATTGAATCATAATTTGGTGGAATTGTATAACCTGAGTATACGTGTGTATCTAGACGTACTCCGTGACCACCTGGCATGTGCAAAGTAGTAATTTTTCCTGGTGATGGTCTAAAATCGTTATAAGGATCTTCAGCGTTAATACGGCATTCGATAGCATGTAATTGAGGAAGATAATTTCTTCCTGAAATTGGCACACCTGCAGCTACAAGGATTTGCTCACGAATTAAGTCATAATCTACTACTTGTTCAGTAATAGGGTGTTCTACTTGGATACGAGTATTCATTTCCATGAAGTAAAAGTTTCTGTGTTTGTCAACTAAAAACTCAACAGTACCAGCACCTTCATATTTTATATATTCTGCAGCTTTTACAGCCGCTTCTCCCATTTTTGTACGTAATTCATCTGTCATGAATGGAGAAGGTGTTTCTTCAGTCAATTTTTGATGACGACGTTGAACAGAACAGTCTCTTTCAGAAAGGTGACAAGCTTTACCATATGAATCACCTACAACTTGAATTTCGATATGACGAGGCTCTTCAATTAATTTTTCAAGATACATTCCGTCATTTCCAAAAGCAGCTGCAGATTCTTGACGAGCACCTTCCCAAGCTTTTAATAAATCTTCAGGAGCCCATACAGCTCTCATTCCTTTTCCACCGCCACCAGCTGTAGCTTTTAGCATAACTGGATATCCAAATTTGTCGGCTAATTCAGCAGCTTGTTCAAAAGATTCTAAAATCCCAACCGAACCTGGTACGCAAGGTACTCCGGCTTCGATCATCGTGGATTTAGCTGAAGCTTTATCCCCCATTCTATCAATCATTTCAGGAGAAGCTCCAATAAATTTGATACCATGTTCTTGACAAATCTTCGAGAATTTTGAATTTTCAGAAAGGAATCCGTAACCTGGATGAATTGCATCTGCATTTGTAATTTCAGCAGCAGCAATAATATTAGACATCTTTAAATAAGACAAGTTACTTGGTGGTGGGCCAATACAAACAGCTTCATCTGCAAATTTAACATGTAAACTTTCAGCATCGGCGGTAGAATAAACAGCGACAGTTTTGATGCCCATTTCTCTACAAGTTCGAATGACACGAAGTGCTATCTCTCCCCTATTTGCAATTAGTATTTTTTTAAACATAATTTTAAAATTTTAAATTATGAATTATAAATTTTAAATTCTTTGCTAAGAAAGCAAAGAGTTAAAATTTAATTATAAAATCTAAATTCTAAATAGCAAAATGCAAATGCATTAAACCATTTATAATTTATTAATTTATAATTTATAATTCCTTATGATGGATCTACTAAGAATAAAGGTTGATCAAATTCTACTGGAGACATATCATCTACCAATATTTTTACGATTTTACCAGATACTTCTGATTCAATTTCGTTGAATAATTTCATAGCTTCAATTACACAAAGAACATCTCCTTTAGCAATAGTTTTACCAACCTCAACAAACATTGGTTTGTCTGGAGAAGGTTTTCTGTAAAATGTACCAATGATTGGTGATTTTATAGTAATGTAATTATTTTTCTCAACTGGCTCTGCAGCTGCTGGTGTAGCTGCTACTGGAACAATCTGCTGTGGAGCGGCTTGTGGAAGAGCGTTTTGAATAGGTAACTGTTGAACATAAGTTGCTTCGGTAACGTTTCCTTCTAAAGTAGTTCTGATGGTGATTTTAACATCATCCATTTCTAATTTAACTTCTGCAACACCTGAATTTGCTACAAATTTGATTAGATTTTGAATTTCTTTTAAATCCATAATTATTTCTTTTTAGTTTAATTTATTTTTTATCGTAAGCCCAAGTTAGGTAAATGGATCCCCAAGTAAAACCACCTCCAAAAGCAGCAAAAATTATAGTATCTCCTTTTTTGAAAAGGTGCTCAAAATCGTATAATACTAAAGGTAATGTTGCAGATGTAGTGTTTCCGTATTTTTCTATATTCATCAATACTTTAGCATCTTCTAAGTTCATTCTATGAGCTGTAGCGTCAATGATACGTTTGTTTGCTTGATGTGGGACTAACCAATTTACATCTTCGTTAGTCAAATTATTTCTTTTTAGAATCAATTCACTGGCATCAGCCATATTGGTAACTGCATATTTAAAAACAGTTTTCCCATCTTGAATGATGTTGTGTTTGTTATCATTTACCGTTTCGATACTTGTTGGCATAATGGATCCGCCGGCAGGTATTTTTAAGAAATCACGCCCAACACTATCACTTCTCAAGTATTCATCTTGTAGACCGTAACCTTCATAGTTAGGCTCAAACAATACTGCACCAGCACCATCTCCAAAAATAATGCAAGTTGCTCTGTCTTTATAATCAACGATGGATGACATTTTATCAGCACCTATAAGTAGTACCTTTTTGTATTTTCCAGATTGAATATAAGCAGATGCCGTTGACATTCCAAAAAGGAAACTAGAGCAAGCAGCCTGTAAATCGTATGCAAATGCATTCGTAGCACCTATTGAAGTAGCGACAAAGGCACCAGTAGCAGCTACTGGCATATCTGCAGTTGCAGTTGCCATTAGAACTAGATCTATTTCAAGAGGGTCAATATTTGATTTAGCGATTAAATCTTGCGCTGCTTTTATAGCAAGAAAAGAAGTTCCTTTATCAGCATCTTTTAGTATTCTTCTTTCTTTAATCCCCGTACGTGTGGTTATCCATTCATCATTAGTGTCGACCATCGTTTCTAGCACTTTGTTAGAAAGAACAAAGTCAGGAACATAACCACCAACTGCGGTAATTGCGGCTGTAATTGTACTCATTATATGCGATTATTTATTGCCAAATGTTACCATTTGCAAAATTTTTAAAAGTCTCTAAAATTACAATAAAAAAACCAAACTAATTGTGTTAAGTTTTTCTTATTTGGGGGTGAAATTATAAACAACAAAAAAAACTCTCACGAGGTGAGAGTTCTAGTATTGTTTACAAAAACGTATTAAGCAAGAGCTACGACAGATTTATCGATAACAACTTGTCCTCTGTAGTACATTTTCCCTTCATGCCAATAAGCTCTGTGGTATAAATGTGCTTCTCCAGTAATTGGACATGTAGCGATTTGAGCTACAGTAGCTTTGTAATGTGTTCTTCTTTTGTCTCTTCTTGTTTTCGAGATTTTTCTCTTAGGATGTGCCATTTTACTATATTATTTATCCGTTAATAGTTGCTTTAATTTGTCCCAACGTGGGTCTATATTTTCTTCTTCTTTCTTTTCTTTTTTTTGCTCTTTAATTGTCAATTCTTTCAGTTTTGTCAAAGCTTCAGTGTTTAAACTACCATCCTTTATTCCTGGATGTATTCTTCTTTGTGGAATTGAAAGGACAATCATCTCATATATATATTGAGCAATATCTATTTCAAACTCCCCAAAAGGAAGTATTAGCAACTCTTCATTATCATTGTTAAAATCCTCTCCAAATCGAACAATTAGTTTCAATTTTCCTTTTATTGGTAAATCAAAATCTTCTCCTGTCATATCACAAGGAACATTTATTACTCCTTGGTGCTTGAAGTTTATCTCTAACAAGTTGCTTTGTTTTTCTAAAACAACATTCACTTTGATATCTGAATTTTGAAATTCATTATAATCAAAGATTTCAAAGAACGCATTACTTATTTGATACTCAAATTTATGTTTCCCAAGCTTCAATCCTACGAAAGGAATTGTATATTCTTTTGTCTGTTTCATTTCAACAACAATTTGCCCTAAACTTCGGGAGTGCAAAGATATAAAATAAATGTAAATCTAATAATGTTATTCACCTTTTTTTGTTTATAACTGTTTTTCTTTTGTTTTTAGGGGCTTTTGGCTAATTTCTGCATACTGATTTCTCGCATTATAAACATCAATTGCGAGGTAAACAGCTTCTTTGAAAGAATTATAGTCGGCTTTATTCTTTCCTGCTATATCATAAGCCGTTCCATGATCTGGTGAAGTTCTTATTTTATTAAGTCCTGCTGTATAATTAACACCACTACCAAAAGATAATGTTTTAAAAGGGATTAATCCTTGGTCATGGTAAGTTGCTATAATAGCATCATATTTTTCATACTGATTACTACCAAAGAAGCCATCTGCAGCAAAAGGACCAAAAACAAGAGTTCCTTTTTCGAATATTTTTTTCAAAGCAGGTTTTAATATAGCATCATCTTCATTTCCTATAACCCCTCCATCACCACAATGAGGATTAAGTCCGAGAACTGCAATTTTAGGTTTGTTAATGCTAAAATCCTGAATTAAAGTTTTATTGATGGTTTCAATTTTCTTAAAAATCAACTCTTCTGTTAAATGTGAAGCCACTTCATTAATTGGAATATGATCTGTCAACAAACCTACTCTTAAGTTGTCTTGCACCATTAACATTAAGGCATCACCTTCTAATTCCTGATTTAGATAATCTGTATGTCCTGGGAATTTAAAATCTTCAGATTGAATATTATACTTATTTATAGGTGCTGTCACCAGCACATCTATCTCTCCGTCTTTTAAAGCTTTGGTAGCCGCGACAAATGATTTGATAGCGTACTGCCCTACTTTTTCGTCATTCGTTCCAAGACTTAAATCAATTCCCTCTTTCCAAAGATTGAAAACATTGACTTTACCAATTACAATTTGATCTAATTTATCTATTCCATGTAAAGGAACTATAGATTCAAAATTCTTTCTGATGAAAGACAATATTTTCACATTGGCAAAAATAACTGGAGTACATAATTCTAACATCCGTGTATCTTCGAATGTTTTTAGAATTACTTCGCTTCCAATACCGTTTAAATCTCCGATTGAAATTCCTACGATTATATTTTCTGCTTTTTTCATAATGCCCTCTAATTATTTATTGCTAATTTTGAACTGCAAATTTAGTAAAATAAAACAAGAAATGTTTACAGGAATAATCGAAACACTTGGCATTGTTCAAGAAGTTAAAAAAGAGCAAGATAATATCCATATCACTATAGATTCAGCTTTGTCCAACGAATTAAAAATTGATCAAAGTGTAGCTCATAATGGAATATGTTTAACAGTCGTCGCCATTACTGGAAATCATTATACGGTTACAGCCATTGGGGAAACAATTAAAAAAACTAATATTTCAAATTGGAAAGTTGGTGATAACATCAATTTAGAAAGAGCAATGAAACTAGGAGATCGTTTGGATGGACACATTGTGCAAGGTCATGTGGATCAAACTGGGACTTGTATTGTGGCTCAAGAAACAAATGGAAGTTGGTTTTATACTTTTGAGTATGATACCGATTTAAATAATATCACTATTGAAAAAGGATCAATAACCGTAAATGGAGTAAGTTTGACCGTCGTTGATTCTAACAAAAATAATTTCAGCGTAGCCATTATACCTTATACCTATGAACATACCAATTTTCATTCGTTTGTTGTTGGAACTAAAATTAATTTGGAATTTGATATAATTGGAAAGTATGTCTCTAGATTATACGCTAACAAATAGAACAGAAAATTATATTATAAAAAAAAGACTCATTTTAAATGAGTCTTTTTTTGTTTAGTTTGTATTTATATATAACGTATATTCCAAATAATACAGCAATAACAAGTAGTATCATAATATTTCCGTCTATTGGAGCATCCTCAAGTGGCGGCTCATCTGGCACTTCAGGGTCTTCAGCATAGGCCCCGTAACCATAAAAGCAATAGGCAAAAAGAATTATTTTGTGAAATGCTTTATTTGAATTTATCTTCATATTGTTCTCAGATGTGGTATTGTAATTTTATTTTAGTATATAACCTAAACGCAAATCTATAATTATTTTTTTATAATGAAAATAAAAATTTGGATTAAGGGTACAAATTAACGTTTAAATAAATTTATTTTTTCAACTAGAAAGAAAAAACTTATAAATACGTTTATTTATCTTAATTGCCAAATTTTAAATATTTAAATGCAAAGGTACCAATTTAATTTTTGAATTTGAAAATTGTTTTTTAACCAATTTAGAAAAAGTATAAAAAGAGATCACTTATTCATAGGTATTTATTTTGCCATACAATCCAAAGGAACAATCCCAAATATATCATACACACAATAAATTTCATGAAAGACGAAGCCAAAAAACCTAGAAAAGAACCCGTGGCCGCTTTCAAAGCTCGCTGATGATCTTTATTGTCATAAATAAGTTCTCCTAAAAAAGCTCCCAAAAAAGGACCTATTAAGAAACCTAAAGGAATTGGAGCAATAAGACCAACAATTAAGCCAATATTAGTTCCCCAAATACCATAAGAACTGCCCCCAAATTTTTTGGTTCCCTTGGCAGGAATGATATAATCTAAAATAGTAAGTACTATGGTTATAATTGCAGAAATACCCAAAATCCAATAATTCACAGGTACTGCTTTAGTTAAATAAACTAATAGAATCCCAACCCAACTGATGCTAGGTCCAGGTAAGACAGGCAGAAAACTTCCAAAAACTCCCACTACAACACAAATAAAACCCAATAACAAAAGCAGGATATCCATAAAAATATTTTTAGTAATTTTGAAACCGAAAATACAAGACTTATTCAATACACGAATATGAGAAAAATAATTGTATTTTTATAAGATAATAGTCCCATTCAAAAAACAAACCTTGAAGCAGTTTTCCTTTTTTCTAGTCATTATACTTTTTAATTCCTGTCAATACTTTGACAAGCAAGTTCCTTCCGAAAAGGAATTATTGCAAAAGGAGTTAAAAGCTATCAATTGGAAAGAAGTAGACGAATACCCTTCAGTTGTTGATTGTGATAAAATAGAAGACAAAAAACAACGTCAACAATGCTTTTTTGAGGTTTTGACACAGTTAATTCAAGAGAAATTGTGCAACGATACACTAGCGATGCTTTACCCAGAATTGGACACTATTGAAGTAAAAGTTACCATTTTTCCTAACGCAACTATGAAATTCGAGCCACAATTTCCTAAAGATTCAGTAGCATACGATAGGGTAAAAATTGACAGTATCCTGAAAGTCCGTTTGATTGATTTCCCAAAAATCAACCCAGCTATCAAGCGAGGGTTACCCGTGAAAACTCAATTTATACTTCCTGTGATTCTAAAAGTGGAGTAGTTTTCAGGAGCAATTCCAGCTGTACACTATATCTGTTATCACGAACCCCGGTATAACAGGATGCCGTTTCCATCTGGGCTAAGACATTCATTTTCACATCAAAATTTGTTTAAAATCGTCTCCCTTTCCATTCGTATTTTCCAAAGACACAATATAAAGCCACTACAGAACTAAAAAAAGGGTACCATAAACTGCTTAAAAACAAATAGGAAATTTTGCTTTTGGTTAAGAAACTATTAGTTTGTTGCATCAAAACGGTATCGATTACAAATTTGATTATGAAGAGTAATCCAAGGAAAAACCAAGGAAACATGCCCAAAAGCATTTGTACAAAAGCAATAATTAAGCTAATATTCATAATAAACACAAGAACTCCCAATCTTTTTCCAAAAGCAATTTGATAAGAAGTTGTTTTTGATGCCCAACGAACTCTTTGGTAAAACAACGCTTTCCAGTTATTCACAGGTTTTGTGACAACAATGGAGTTTTTTGATTTTAAATAAGCAACTTTTTCGGGATATTGAAGTAACGCTTTTTGAAGTAGAAAAACATCATCCCCACTAGCAATACTATTATTATTCTCAAACCCATTGAGTTTTTGAAAAAAAGATTTGGTATAAGCAAAGTTTGCACCATTACACATAAAGCCTTTTTTAATTCCGAAACTACCTATTGTTGCTCCTTGTAAACTAGCCAAATCCAATTGTTGAAAATGATGCAAAAAAGAGTTGTTGCAATCGTAAGTGACTGCACCCACAATCATTGAAACTGCATTCAGTTGAATAAAGTTATCTAAAGAAAGTAACCAGTTTTTAGGAACCACACAATCAGCATCGGTGGTGATGACCCAATTGGTTTTTATGTGTTGCATTGCGGTAGTAATAGCATCTTTTTTTGGAGAATTGGAATATCGATTATTTTTTACAATCTGTATTCTGTAATCTGTATTCTGCCATTTGAATTCTTTTTCCGATTCATCATCTACCAAAATCACTTCAAACAAAGTTGTTGGGTAATTCAACTTGGAGAAACTTTCTAATAAAATTGGCAAATTTTCGGCTTCATTTCGAAAAGGCACAATAATAGTAAAGCTTGTTTTTGGTGATGAACTAGTGTACTCAAATAAATTTATTTTGGCAAAACCATAAATGAGCCAACCTATAGTAAGTACATAAATGATTGATATACCTAATAAAACTAAAATCATATCTTTTGGGCCGTTTTAGTTCTGAAATTCAACACATAGTAACTTCCAAAAAGCACTGGTAAAACTACATTTAGAAACCACATTAACGTAGTAATAAAAATCACAATCCATTCATTTACACCTAATTTTCCAAAGAAATATACAGCCACACTACCTTTTACAGCAAAATCCAAAAATTGAAAAGTGGGCAAAGAAGACGCCAGAAAATAGACACTTGAGATAGCCGATATTAGAATCAAATATGGCAAATCAACATCAAAAGCTAAAAACAAAAAATAGTATTGATGCGAAAAAACAAGATATCGTAAAATCGCCAAAAGTGTGTTTTTTTGATGAATCGATTTTGGTATTTCGTTAATTTTATGAATTAGCTTTTCAATAGAATATCCTTTAATATTTACTTTTTTTGAAAAGAACAGAATTCCAACAAGTAGAAAACAGCCTGCAAAAAGAATTACAACTGTTTTTGAAGTGATAACACTGTATTGTGAGTTGAAATACAACAGTCCAAAAATACCAAAAATTACAGTCAAAATCATTTGAATTCCGTTACATATCAGATTTAAAAAAACAATCTTTTTAGTCTCTTTTTTATCAAAATAAAGCGCTTTTCCAGCATATTCTCCCACACCATTTGGAGTAAATAGTCCCGCAGTAAGCGAAGCCAAAACTTGCTTGGTTGCTTCACCCAAAGTAATAGGTCTTAGATAAGAAACTAAATACTTCCATTTTAAAATTTCAAATAAACGATTCAAAACACTCAAAAGCAGAATAAAACCAATTCCAAAAACCGATTGATTTTTATGAAATAAAATTATAAATTTTTGCCAATCGAGTTTATCGTTATTTGCCAATTGATTGTAAATAAAATAAAAGGCACCACCAACAATCATAATTTTGATTAGAAGTACAAGGAATTGCTTAATTTTGTTTGAAATTGAAATCATACGGCAAAGTAACGGAAAAACTAGTATACAAAGGCGTATTCGAACTTATAGAGTTTTGTATAAGCAGTCGATTTTTTAAATTACTTCAGGAGAACTTTAGCATTAATTAAGATTCACTTTCTGTAATAAAACAATGAAGAATACATCTAACAATTAAAACTTATGAATTTATTTCACAATAAAAATTGGCACGAAAGACATAGGGATACTCTAGGATATGGTAGCCGTTTGGCAGATTCAGTCGCCAAAGGAATGGGATCCTGGAAATTCATTATAATTCAAACTGTTTTTGTAATAATTTGGATGGGACTAAACCTTGTTGCGTATTTCAATCATTGGGATGCTTATCCTTTTATATTATTAAATTTACTTTTTTCAACTCAGGCTGCCTATGCAGCACCAATTATTATGATGTCTCAAAATAGACAGAGTGAAAGAGACAGAGTCCAAGCACAATCAGACTATCAAACCAACATTGAAGCAAAATTAGAGATTGAAGCTTTGGCCTTGAGATTGGATAAAATCGAAGTCGAAAAATTAGACAAAATAATTACGATGTTAGAAGAGGCCAAAATCAATTCGAGTAAATAGATTAGAACTAAAATATATCATAGATTACATAAATAAAAAACTAACCTTGACAAAAGAACGTATCATATTAGGTATTGATCCAGGAACCACAATTATGGGTTTTGGATTGATTAAAGTTATCAATAAAAAAATGGAATTTTTGCAACTCAACGAATTGCAATTATCCAAATACGACAATCATTACCAAAAATTAAAAATTATTTTTGAACGTACCATAGAATTAATCGAAACACATCATCCCGATGAAATTGCGATTGAAGCTCCTTTCTTTGGGAAAAATGTTCAGTCGATGTTGAAATTAGGAAGAGCCCAAGGTGTTGCAATGGCAGCGGGACTTTCGAGAGACATTCCAATCACAGAATACGAGCCCAAAAAAATAAAAATGGCAATTACCGGAAATGGAAATGCTAGTAAGGAGCAAGTTGCCAAAATGCTTCAACAACTTTTGGGTTTAAAGGAATTACCAAAAAATCTAGATTCAACAGATGGTTTGGCAGCGGCAGTTTGTCATTTTTTTAATTCAGGAAAAATCGTTGCAGGAAAAAGTTATTCGGGTTGGGATGCTTTTGTGAAACAGAATGAGGATAAGATAAGAAAATAGTTATATTTGTAAAACTTAACTTAAGTTTATTAAATAATGATAAAAATTAAAATTATAGCTTTTATGCTATTTATAGCTCTTGCTACATCATGTTCTTCTGGAGATGATAATAATAATAATAATGGGAATCAATCAACAACTGCATCTTTTGACTTTGTTTACAATAATGAAGTAAAAAAAGTTAGTTCATGGAAAGCTATTAAAATAGATGATTTCATCAAAGTTACTGGACAAACAGCTGATGGAATTGGTGTTGACTTTAAATTTAATATTTACGGGAATTTGTACCAAGGCTTTACTCTTAGTACTTCAGGAACAAGCTATGAGGTTTCAGAGGTTTTTACCTCCAACACTTTTACCTTTACTTTGGAGGATCTTAATACGATCAATAAAACAGTTAAAGTAAAGTTTTCCGGTAAATTGTATGAAGACGGATACGATTACGATGCGAATTATAGCACCGATCCATCAAAATTCATACCCGTAAGCGGCTCGTTTAATGTGCCGTATGATAACTTAGTGCCAAATATTCCAGGATTAGGAACTTTTGCGAAATTTGATGGTAAAGATTGGCATGGAATGTCACTAGATAGTTCTACTGAATTAATAGATTTTGACAAAATTACAACACTTAATGTTGAAAATGATGGAGAATATAGTTTAGGTATTGTTTTTCCAAAAGCCGACGTAAAAACAGGTACGTACGTTTTTACAAGCAATGAATTTTATAACAGAGTTTCTTTCATGAAATTTGATTTAGAAACTCATGAATTTATAAATTATAATGTTTCTGGAACTATAACGTATTCTGAAGTAAATGATTCTTATTTGGAGGGAACTTTTAGTTTGACAGCAACTAACCCCGTTAATGAATCAAAAATTGTAATTACAAGTGGCAAGTTTAAAGAAGGAAGATAAATAACATTTATTTAAATATACAATTAATCACCGAACTGGATTAAAAAGATAATTTTAAATTTATCGGAGATTAATGGTAATTATTCAAGAGCAAGATTTAACTTGCTCTTTTTTTATTATGTCCGGAATCTACATACACATACCATTCTGTAAGCAGGCTTGTCATTATTGCGATTTTCATTTTTCGACTTCAATGAAGAAGAAAGAAGAAATGGTTTTGGCTATTGCCAAAGAATTGCAGATGCGAAAAAAAGAGTTTCAAGATGAGATTATTGAAACGATTTATTTTGGTGGTGGCACGCCAAGTGTTTTAACGACTGAGCAAATACAATTTTTGATTTCAGAAGTATATAAAAACTATAATGTTTCCGAAAATCCAGAAATAACAATCGAAGCAAACCCTGATGATTTATCTAAAAATAGAATTATTGAATTATCTCAAAGCCCAATAAACCGATTAAGCATCGGAATTCAATCCTTTTTCGAAGATGATTTGAAGATGATGAATCGCGCTCATAATTCGGCAGAAGCCAAAAATTGTTTAGAATTTGCGACACAACATTTCGATAATATTTCGCTGGATTTGATTTATGGAATTCCAGGCATGAGTAACGAAAAATGGAAACAAAATATTGAAACAGCTCTATCTTTTGGAATTCCACATATTTCGAGTTACGCTTTGACTGTTGAACCCAAAACAGCTTTGAACAAGCTTATTCAAACGGGAAAAATTGCCAAACCCAATGATGAATTAGCCCAGGAACATTTTGCCATTCTTGTTGAAACGCTTGAAGCGAATGCTTTTATTCATTATGAATTGTCAAATTTTGGTAAAGAAAACTATTTCTCTAAAAATAATTCGGCCTATTGGTTAGGCAAAAAATACATTGGTATTGGTCCGTCAGCGCATAGTTATGATGGTATTTCCCGAAGTTGGAATGTGTCTAATAATTCTCTTTATTTAAAGTCTATACAAGAGGATAAACTTCCTAACGAAATAGAAATTCTGTCCATTACAGACCGCTACAATGAATATATTATGACGGGATTACGAACTATTTGGGGCGTCTCGCTTCAGCGAGTTGAAACCGAATTTGGAATGGATTACTTAAACTATTTGCACAAACAAACTCAAAAATTTATAAATGACGGTTTACTTTCAATTGATAATAATATTTTGAAACCTACTCCCAAAGGAAAATTTCTTACCGATGGAATTGCTTCGGATTTATTTTTCTTAAATTCGTAGGAGTTACTTAACTAAGGAAAATATTCAAAATGACAATTGAAAAAGCAAATAGTGAAGAGCACGAGATCCTAACAGAAATCACAAAAAAGTCAAAAGCATACTGGGGATATTCTCCAGAACAAATTTTACAATGGAATAATAGTCTAACTGTTTCTATGGATTACATCGAAAAAAATGATGTATTTAAATTAGTTAGTGACACTAAAATTATTGGTTACTATTCATATATAACTGAAGAAAATCATACTGTCAAACTCGATAACTTATTTGTTTTGCCCGAATATATTGGAAAAGGATTTGGTAAATACTTAATAGCTGATTTTTTAAAAAGAATGCGAGATGAAAAATGCAAAAAAATCATTCTTAATTCAGAACCAAATGCAGAAAAATTTTATCAGAAAATGGGATTTATAAAAATTGGCGAATTTGAAACTTCAATTAAAAACAGATTCATGCCGATTATGGAAATGAAACTTTAAAAACTATTGAATCAATTATCAACAACGAATTTATCAAATAGAAGAATAAAAAATGGCAGAATATCAACTTGCAGAAATAAATATAGCTAGAATAAAGGGTGTAAACATTAACGACCCTATTATGAAAGAGTTTGTCGATAATCTAGATAAAGTTAATAAAATTGCCGAAAACAGTGACGGATTTATATGGAGATTAAAGGATGAAGACAATAATGCAACTAATTTAAATCCCTACAATGATGAACAAATTATTGTGAATTATTCGATTTGGGAAAGTATCGAAACATTAGAACATTATATGCATAAAACCTTCCATTCGGAGTTTTTAAGGCGTAGAAAAGAATGGTTTCAGACTTTTGGACAGATTTCAACTGCAATGTGGTGGATTAAAAAAGGGGAAATTCCAGATCTTACCGAAGCAATGGAAAAACTGGATTATTTACAAAAAAATGGCACTTCAGAAATTGTTTTTAGCCTTAAACAGAAATATCCCAAACCATTTTATTAGTTTTATGAAAGCTACAATCAAACATAACGATCAAACTATTGAGGTTGACTTATCAAAACCTATTGATATTTCAATTCCGCTAACGAATACGGACGAAAATCCAATTGCCTGGTATATAGAAAAACCCGTAATAGAACCAGTTGTCTTTGGAGATTGGATTGGAAAAGTATCTGAAGGAAAATCATCAACTAACTTCAATAATATTTTCTTTAACCCCCATGGACACGGAACACACACAGAATGTCTTGGACATATTACACACGATTTTTACAGCATCAATGAATCGTTAAAGCAGTTTTTCTTTTTGGCCGAATTAGTTTCTATTGTTCCTGAAAGTCAAGATGAAAATTTGGTTATAACAAGAGAACAGATTAAAAAAACGTTGAATACTTCAATTGAGTTTGGATCGAATACAGAAGCTCTGATCATTAGAACATTGCCTAATTTTAAAATAAAAAAACACCTAAAATATTCGAATACCAATCCACCGTATCTAGAAGAGAGCGCAGCACATTTCATTCGCGAAATCGGAATTAAACATTTACTTATTGATTTACCTAGCGTGGATAAAGAACACGATGAAGGGAAATTATTGGCTCATAAAGCATTTTGGAATGTAAAAGATGTTAATAATTTGAACCCTAATGCGAGATTAGATTCTACAATTACCGAGATGATTTTTGTAGATGATAACGTCGAAGACGGAAATTATTTATTGAATTTACAAATTGCTTCGTTTGAAAATGATGCGAGTCCAAGTAAGCCAATTTTGTATAGTATTTTGTAGGAGGAATTGTAAATTGGCTTTAAATGCTTAAATTGTCATCATTATTCTTAAATAATTAAGAGTTGAAAACAACAAGAGTATTTTATACCCAGCAGATTAATCAATATTTACTTAAATCAGTAGTTTTTTTTGCTGTTTTGTTTTTATGTAATGGTACTGTTTTTAGTCAAAAAAAAGAAAGAGACACTTCAAAATTTGTGTTTTACCCTGATAAAATACTGATTCGAGCAAATTTAAGTACTCAAACAGATGCTCAAATTCTAGAAGACAAAAATGGAAGTAATCTAGATTTGGAAACCAATAATAGTTACAAAGTATTTTTATCAGTAGATTATAAATTCATAGGTTTTAGTTATGGATTTTATCCTCAATTTATAGGAGGAAATAAAGATGAAGATAAAAAAGGAAAATCTAAATTCTCAGAATACAACTTTCGCTTTTTTTTGGGAAAATGGCTTCAGACGGTTGATTATAGTAGAGTTAAAGGGTATTATATCGAGAATACACAAGATTTCTCTACTGATTGGCAACCCGACATTGATCCATATATTCAATTTCCCGATTTAAAAATAATAAAATATGGAATGTCAACATCCTATATTTTCAATCCAAATTTTTCCCTAAAAAGTATCACCTCTTTTACTGAATGGCAAAAGGAAAGTGCAGGAAGTTTTATTCCAACACTGATTTATGATTATAAAAGAACTTCTTTGGATGCAACTATTTTAAACGCCGAACAAAATGAATACGATGTAAGTTTAGGAACTGGTTATTTTTATAATTTTATCATTCATAAAAGATTTTACATAGCACCTAATTTGACAACTGCTATAGGTGTAAAATTCATGAATTCTAAAACGAATGAATCTGGAATTCAAGAAAAAGAACAGGATAACTATTTTTTGACAACTCTTAATGGCGGACTAAAAATGGGATATAACTCAGATAGAATTCTTTTGGGATTAAGTCTTCATTTTAATACCAGTTTTTATAATGAAAGTAAAAATCAAATTGTTTCAAGTGATGGTTCGTTTGGATTGTTGTATTTTGGATACCGATTTGATACTCCAAAATTTATTAGCAAACCTGTAAACAAAATCGACGATAAATTAAACTTTAAAAAATAAGGTATGAAGCTTAAAATTGAATTATTAGGTTTAGTTACTCTTGTGCTCTTCTCCTGTAGTGACAAAAAACAAGAGGTAAAAGAAGAAAAAAATATTGTAAAAGATGGTGTTAGCACAATTTCTGATACTGTAAAAACAAACCCTCAAGTAATTATTGATTCGACAGAAATTAAATTGAAAAATTTTATGGTTCATGATTACATTAAAGATGATATGAAATTTTTAACAGAAAGTGATCATAAATTTCAATTTGAAAATATCGATTTGAATGGAGATGCTATTCCAGAAACTTTTGTTCGCTTTTCTTCTCCTTATTTTTGTGGTTCAGGAGGTTGTACATTTTTACTTTTAGACAATCACCAAAAAATAATTACTAAATTTACCGTAATGGAAGCGCCTGTTTATATTGAAAATACGACTAAAAATGGTTGGGCAGTCTTATTGGTAAATGACCGGGGAGTTTTTAAAGATTTATCATTTAATGGAAAAAAATACCCTTCCAATCCGTCTGTTTTGCCAAAATCCTCTTATGATGACACAAGTGACCATTCGACAATTTTATTTGATAAGCCATTTGCTGAGGGTAAAATAAGTATATTTTAAAATAAAATTTTCAAACGTTCGTTATGGACAATATTATTTACGTTTCTACTGATAAAAACAAATTAGATGTTCCATTCATTCAACATTTTTTGAAGGATATTTATTGGGCAGCTGGAAGAACACTTGAGGAAGTACAAAGAACAATTGATGCTTCAGTTTGTTTTGGAATTTATCTTAATGATACTCAAATTGGTTTTGCCAGAGTGATTACCGATTATGTAGTTTTTGCTTATTTGATGGATGTTTTTATAACCGAAGAACATAGAGGGAAAGGATATTCTTCTATTTTAATCGATACTATGATGAAAGAGCCACAATTACAAGAAGTAAAAATATGGCGTTTAGCAACATCTGATGCTCATTTTTTGTATCAGAAATTTGGTTTCAAAGCATTAGCACACCCCGAAAAATTAATGGAAAAAATAGTATAATGAAATCAATTATCAAATTAGAAGAATTAGGATTATTTATACTCGGAATTTACTTTTTTAATCAAATCGATTATGCTTGGTGGTGGTTTTTAGTCTTAATTTTAGTTCCAGATTTATCTATGATTGGTTATATATTTGGAGATAAAATTGGTGCTGTATGCTATAATATTGCCCATCATAGAGGTATTGCTGTTATTTTATATCTTTCGGGAGTTTATTTTTCCAATGCAGAAATTCAACTTTTAGGAGTTATTTTGTTCTCGCATTCGGCTATGGACAGGATACTTGGTTATGGATTGAAATACGAAAAAGGTTTTAAATATACCCATTTGGGTGAAATTGGAAAATAAATGAATCTAGAAACATATTACGAATATTGTCTTTCAAAAAAAGGAGTTACTGAGCATTTTCCATTTGATGAAGATACTTTGGTTTTTAAGGTTGGAGGGAAAATGTTTGCTCTTTCATCCTTATTGCAATGGGAAAAAGGAAATCCACATATAAATCTTAAATGCGATCCCGAAAGAGCACAAGAATTACGTGCTGAATATGATGCCATAAATCCAGGTTTCCATATGAGCAAAGTGCATTGGAACACTATCACGGTAAACAATGATGTTTCAAATACTTTATTGAAAGAATTAATCGATCATTCCTATGACTTGGTTTTTAAAAGTTTAACGAAGAAAATTCAAATGGAAATTATTGAATTAGAAAAATAGACATTACTTTTGTAAAACAATAAAAAACATAGCAACTTGGTTACTTAGTAACTCAGCAACTTTATAAAAAAATGAAAGAACAAATTAAAAAGTTTTTAAACGAAGAACAAGATCCAAAAGCGATTGAGAAAGTAACTTCAAAGTTGCAGGATATTTTAATGAAAAATGAAGAAGTAGGATACATTGCAGTACAAAAAAAACCTGCATTGACCGTACTTCCAGATAGTATTGTAATGACTAACAAAAGGATTATCATTTGTCAACCTAAAAACTTAGGCTTGTCGATGAACTTTATTGATTATACTTGGGATGATATTGAAGCGACTTTTATAAAAGAGAACATTCTTGGGTCTGAATTTTCTTTTTCTACCAAAACTGAATTACAGGTTTCAATTGATTATATTCCTAAGATTCAAGCACGTAAAATATTTACGTATGCCAAAGAACAATTGGATTTATTGAAAAATACTACAACAACGACTGCTACTCCAGCATCAGTAATAACTGAAGAAATTGCTCCTTCATTAATACAGGAATCAGAATTGATTGAAGAAATGGAAACAGAAGAAGTGACAGATTTTGCTGAAATTATGCCTGTTGTTTCAAATTTTGCAGAACCTATTCTTGAAGACACAACAGTTTCAGCTGAGAAAAAAGATAGTGAATTAACACAAGACGAACTTTTTGCTAAACTTCAAAATTATAAAAAACTCCTTGATAACGGACTGATCTTACAAGGAGAGTATGATGCTTTCAAAAAAGTGATTTTGAGTCACATGTAAATAATTCAAAAATACAAAGTTAAAAGTCGGAAATAATAAATTCACATTTCCGACTTTTTTTTGGGGTTCAAGCTTAATTCTATTATTTAATTTTTAAAAGCAATAACAATCCATTATGTATTTATTCAAAAAAGAACTCTTGAATTTTAAGTTAAATTCTAAGTGAATTTTTTTATTTAAAAATGTTAAATTAAGAAATATCATCACTAACTATCTGTAAAAACACACGTTAAATAACTTATTTTTAATTTAAATGTAATATTATTCTTCAATATAATAGTATGCATGCATTGTTATTTTTGGAAAATAAATGATTTAAATAAGTGTTTTTAACAAAAAAATACAATTAACATCAAAAAATTTAAGATAAAATAATCATTTTGTGTTATTCGACGAAGCGTTGTTCATAGGAAAGGTAATAAAATATAAATTTGTCCAAATTTAAATTTCTAACATGAAGACAAAATTATTTTTATTAGGATTATTGGTTTCTACTATGACTATGGTAGGACAAACTACTAACTCAACAGATAGTAAAAAAGAAACTTGGTATTTTAAACTAGGAGGTTCTTATTTTATACAAACTGCCGCAACTGAATTTCCAGTTGTTGGAGGACAGTTGCCAAATAGAGATGTTTATGCGGGTACTTTGACAAATAATAAATTAATTTCAAGAGAAAGTGTGACAGGATCTTTTGGAGAAGGATTTAGAAGTGGAATTACTGCTGGTTACCGTTTTTCTCCACGCTTAGGAGTAGAATTGGCGGCTAATTATTATTCAAGTAATTCTAAAACTATGGCTCAAACAACTGATAGACTTGTTACACCAAGTCCTACTGCTAGTACACCAGTTACATATTTAAGTTTTACAGCCGAAGGACAAATTAAAGCTTTTGATTTAGCTCCAGCAATTGTAATGTTTTTAGGTGAATCTCATGGTTTTGAACCATATACTAAAGTTGGAATTATTGTTCCTGTTCATGGAACATTAGAAATCGAAACTAACCGAGATTATGCAACTTTTGTAGGCGCCAATCAAGTGGCAAATACCGTAGCATATTCAAAAGATGTCGTTAAACCTAATGCTACTGTTGGTTTTATGGCTGCTTTAGGTACTTCTTATAAATTAGGAAATCATATCTCTGCTTTTGCTGAATTAGAATACCGTAACTTTACTGTTCATGGAAAAACTAAAGAAACTACAGAATATACTGAAAATGGTGTAGATAAATTGAATACTACTACATCTTTCAGAAAAGCAACATATTCTACAATTCACACAGATTATGTTGATCATTTAGATAGTAATTCCAATAATTCAACATATAATTCAACTGGATTTGACGAAACAAAACCTATGAATGAATTAAGTTCTTATGTTGGAATTTCTGGTCTTGGTTTTACTTTAGGATTGAAATACAGCCTATAATTTGAACTAATTAAAATATTATAAAGACCTTCTGTAAAGAAGGTCTTTTTTTTTGGTTAATTTTTTTTTAACCCAAATACCCTAGCCCTGATAGAAGCGGTATCCTTTTTATGAAGTGATTTTTCTTCACTTTATAAAAAGACACAAGCGGATAGCCGTAAATAGCTTCTAATAATTGCTAAAATATTTCGATTACAGTAAATATAATTGTTATTTTGTAGAATCAAATTTTAGCTCATTATGTTCAAAAAACATTTTAAATATCTTCCCTTTTTGCTTTTGATTTTTTTTATAAGTTGTGCCAAAAGAGGTTCTATAACTGGTGGTTTGAAAGATACCATCGCTCCAACATTGAAATCTAGTTATCCTGAAAATTATTCTACAAAATTTACTGGAAACAAAATCAAACTTACTTTCGACGAAAACATCAAGCTTAAAAATCTTAACAAGCAATTAATTGTTTCACCTCCCATGAAGAATGAACTATTAATCATTCCAACAACTGCGTCAAAAACATTATCCATTACCATAAATGATACTTTGGCACCAGACACTACATACAGCCTTAATTTTGGACAAAGTATTGCTGATAACAATGAAGGAAACCCTTTTAACCAATTTAAATACGTATTTTCAACTGGAGATTATATTGATTCATTAGCTCTTGGAGGAAGAATAAAAGATGCTTATGATAAAGAAGCCCCTTCTTTTGTTTCAATTATGCTTTATGAAGCAAATGAAAAATTTAACGATTCTACCGTCTATAAAGAAAATCCACGATACATTACCAACACTTTAGATAGCTTAAAAACGTTTAGATTAGAAAATTTAAAAGCTGGTAAATACTTTTTGGTTGCTATGAAAGATAATAATAGCAATAACAAATTCAATCCCAAATCCGATAAAATTGGGTTTAACAAACAAATTGTGACCATTCCTAACGATACTGTTTTTGAATTGGAATTATTCAAAGAAGCACTTCCTTTCAAAGCCAACAAACCAAGCCAAGCTTCCGGAAATAGATTAATTATTGGTTATGAAGGGAATCCAAAAAGCAATGGAGAATTAGCCAAACTTACTCTGAAAAATAAAGAGGAGATAATTCCAGCCATAATCACTAGAATAGATAAAAAAGACTCTTTGCAAATTTGGTATAAACCACTGAAAGTCGATTCACTTTCACTAAATATTACAAAAGATAAATACTCAAAAGACTTTACTTTTAAAATTAAGAAACAAAAAAATGACACCTTAAGCATTAAAGCTCTTCAATCAGGAACTTTAAATTTTAGGGATCGATTTACTTTAGAATCCAGTACTCCTTTAGTAAATTTTGATAAAACCAAAATGACGCTTATCGACAAAGATTCGGTTGCTGTCCCATTTACTACAGCCTACGATGAATTTAAACAGCAATTATATGTTGATTTTAAAATCGATGAAGCACAGAAATACAACTTTAAGATGTTACCTGGTGCAGTTGTTGATTTTTTAGAAAAAACCAATGACACTTTATCTTTTAAAACTACTACTCGTAACTATACAGATTATGGGAATATCATTCTCTCTTTGAAAAATGTAAATCGTTTTCCAGTTATCATCGAATTGACCAATGAAAAAGGAGACATAGTAAAAGCAAGCGAATATACCGAATCCAAAACAGAGATCCAATTTAATCTGGTCGAACCAGCTATATACAACTTTCGAGCAATTTATGACGATAATAAAAATAAGGAGTGGGATACCGGAAGTTATTTAGAAAAGAAACAAGCCGAAGAAGTTATTTATCGTTCTAAAGAAATAGATGTTCATGTTAATTTTGATTACCAAGAAACCTTTGACTTAAGTATTCCATACACTCCTGAACCCAAGAAAAAGAAGAAAACTAAGGAAGAAGAAAGAAAGAAAAAGAGTTCATTTTAAATCAAAAAAATCTTGATCATTTAAAAAATTAAATTTTTTTCTGGCTTGAAGCTGCTCTTTTTTGCTCAATTCAACAATAAAAATACCTTCTGTCTCTATTGGCTCCAAAATATAATTTCCCAAGAAATCAACAACTTGGGAATATCCATTGTGCTCGAAATTATTATTATCAAAACCTACTCTATTAACTCCAATCGTGTAACTCATGTTCTCTATGGCACGCGCTTGTAGTAAAGTATCCCAAGCTAGAATTCTTGATTTTGGCCAATTGGCAACATAAATTAAGAGATCATATTCTTCAACATTTCGAGCAAAAACAGGAAAACGCAAATCATAACAAATCAAAGGACAAATTCTCCAGCCTTTGTACTCAAAAATCAATTTTTCTTTTCCAGCTGTATAAATTTTATCTTCACCAGCAAGAGTAAACAAATGTCGTTTATCATAAAATTGAATTTCACCAGAAGGAAAAACAAACAACAATCGGTTATAGAAATTATCATTTTCTTTGACAACCAAACTTCCCGTAATAGCCACACTTTTGACTTTTGCCAAAGATTGTAACCACAAAACGGTTTCGCCTTGCATAGTTTCAAAAACAGCTGATGGATTCATAGTGAAGCCCGTTGAGAACATTTCCGGAAGTACAATTAAATCTACTATTTCATCAATAGCATTGATTTGTTCTTCGAAATGATTTCGGTTGGCTTTTGGGTTCTCCCAAGATAAAGAGGATTGGATAAGTGCAATTTTCATATTATAAAATTAGTAAAATTAACTGTTCGATGGAATTTCTATAATTATTTAAATTGTTTATCGATTCTTGTTTATAATTTATATATTTATCTAAATTGTTTATTGAATCTTGTCTATAATTTATACATTTATCTAAATTGTTTATTAAGTCTTGTTCGTAATTTATATAATTCTTTAAATTATTTATTGAATATTGTTTGTTCTTTATATAGTTACATAAATTGCTTATTGAATCTTGTTTATAATTTATACAGCTATCTAAATTGCATATTATATCCATTCAAAAATAATGAGATAAAACAAAAAAAACGTCCCAATTTCTCGGGACGTTTTTGATATAAAATATTTGAAAGTATTATTTCAAACTCGCAGATAAGAATTCTCTGTTCATGCGAGCGATGTTTTCCAAAGAAATTCCTTTTGGACATTCGATTTCACAAGCTCCAGTATTGGTACAGTTACCAAAACCTTCTTCATCCATTTGACGAACCATGTTTAAAACACGGTCAGTAGCTTCGACTCTTCCTTGTGGTAATAACGCATATTGAGAAACTTTAGCACCTACAAATAACATAGCAGAACCATTTTTACAAGTAGCAACACAAGCTCCACAACCAATACAAGCTGCTGCTTCAAAAGCTTTATCAGCATCACCTTTATTAATTGGAGTTGCATTTGCATCGATAGTGTTTCCAGAAGTATTTACAGAAACGAATCCTCCTGCTTGTTGAATTCTATCGAAAGAAGTTCTATCTACAATTAAATCTTTAATTACTGGAAATGCTGCAGAACGCCAAGGCTCAATAACAATCGTATCTCCGTCATTAAACATTCTCATGTGTAATTGACAAGTAGTGATTCCAGTATCTGGTCCGTGTGCACGTCCGTTGATATACAAAGAACACATTCCGCAGATTCCTTCACGACAATCGTGGTCAAATGCAACTGGCTCTTTCTTTTCGTTTATTAATTGTTCGTTTAATTGGTCTAACATTTCCAAAAATGAACTAGCCGTAGAGACATCATTCAATTTGTATGTTTCCATTTTTCCTTTTTGTTTAGCATCTTTTTGACGCCAAATTTGAAGGCTTATATTGATATTTTTTGCTGCGCTCATAATCTTTTATTTGTAGTTTCTTGCGGCTATTTTAATAAACTCGTAATTCAATTCTTCTTTGTGAAGTTCTTCTTTAGTAATGTCGTATCCTTTGTATTCCCAAGCACCAACAAATTTGAAGTTTTCATCATCACGAAGAGTTTCCCCTTCAGCATCTTGATATTCTTCACGGAAGTGACCTCCACAAGATTCTTTACGTTGTAAAGCATCCATAGCCATTAATTGTCCTAATTCGATAAAATCAGCAACACGAAGTGCTTTTTCTAATTCAGGATTCAATTCATCTGAACTTCCAGGAACATAAACTTCTTTAAAGAATTCTTCTTTTAAAGCTGCAATTTCCGCAATAGCTTCTGTTAAACCTTTTTCGTTACGACCCATTCCAACTTTATTCCACATAATGTGTCCTAAAAGTTTATGGAAATGATCCACAGATTTTGATCCTTTATTAGACAAGAATTTATTGATAGTCTCTTTTACATTTTTCTCAGCTTCTACGAATTCTGGTAAATCTGTTGAAATTTTTCCAGTACGAATATCATCAGCCAAATAATCAGAAACAGTGTAAGGTAATACGAAATATCCATCTGCCAAACCTTGCATCAAAGCCGAAGCTCCCAAACGGTTCGCTCCGTGATCAGAGAAGTTAGCTTCTCCTGCAACGAAACATCCTGGAATAGATGATTGTAAATTATAATCAACCCAAACACCACCCATTGTGTAGTGAACTGCTGGATAAATTTTCATTGGAGTTTCATAAGGATTCTCATCCGTGATTTTTTGGTACATTGTAAACAAGTTACCATATTTCTCTTCCAACCATTTTTTCCCTAAAGAATCAATTTCTTCTGCTGTTGGATGATGATTTCCTTTAGCGTAAGCTGTTTGTTTTCCTTTAGATTGAATCTCTGTAGAGAAATCCAAATAAACTCCTTCGTTAGTAGCGTTCGCTTCAATTCCGAAACCTGCGTCACAAACTTCTTTACCAGCTCTTGAAGCAACGTCACGAGGAACTAAGTTACCAAATGCAGGATATTTTCTTTCTAAGTAGTAATCTCTATCTTCTTCAGCGATTTGTGTAGGTTTCATTTTACCTGCACGAATAGCTTGAGCATCTTCTATTTTCTTTGGAACCCAAATACGTCCAGAGTTTCTTAATGACTCTGACATCAATGTCAATTTAGATTGATTTGTTCCGTGTACCGGAATACAAGTTGGGTGAATTTGTACGTAACAAGGATTTGCAAAATAAGCTCCTTGTTTGTGGATTTTCCAACCAGCAGTTACATTCGATCCCATTGCATTAGTAGAAAGGAAATAAACATTTCCGTATCCTCCAGTTGCAATAATAACAGCGTGAGCAGAATGTCTTTCGATTTCTCCAGTAATCAAGTTACGAGCAATGATTCCACGAGCCTTACCATCAACTTTTACCAATTCTAACATTTCGTGACGGTTGTACATATCGATTTTCCCTAAACCGATTTGTCTTGATAAAGAAGAATAAGCTCCTAATAATAATTGTTGTCCTGTTTGTCCAGCAGCATAAAAAGTACGTTGTACTTGTGTACCACCAAAAGAACGGTTGTCCAACATTCCACCATAATCACGTGCGAAAGGAACACCTTGAGCCACACATTGATCGATGATGTTTCCAGAAACTTCAGCTAAACGGTGAACGTTTGCTTCACGTGCTCTGTAATCTCCTCCTTTAATTGTATCGTAAAACAAACGGAAAGTACTATCTCCATCATTTTGATAATTTTTTGCAGCATTGATACCTCCTTGTGCAGCGATTGAGTGCGCACGACGTGGAGAATCTTGGTAACAAAAAGCTTTTACATTATAACCCATCTCAGCAAAAGAAGCAGCTGCCGAAGCACCAGCTAATCCTGTACCTACAACGATGATATCTATTTTTGGTCGGTTGTTTGGAGCAACTAACCTTAAGTGATCTTTATAATCAGTCCATTTTTGTGAAATGTGACCTTCTGGTATTTTAGAATCTAGTTTCATTATATAGATTGATATTAATTATTAAAATGGTGAAAAAGTGCAATGAAAATAAATCCAAAAGGAACTATAATTGCAAATGCATAACAAATTTTATGCAAAGACTTTCCAATTTTATTGTCAAACCCTACTGATTGTAAAGAAGAAGTGAAACCATGCCAAAGGTGTAATGCCAATAACACGAAAGCAACACAATACAATCCTGTACGAACTGGGCTTTCAAATTTAGCTACCAATTCTTCATAATATCTAGATTCATTAATTGCATTTACATCTACATATTTATAAACAATTTCATGAAACCAAAAATCATACATGTGCAATCCTAAGAAAGCCAATACAACCAAACCAGAAATAATCATATTTCTTGAAGCCCATGAAGCATTTGCAGCACCATCGTATTTTACATACGCAACAGGTCTGGCGCTTCTGTTTTTCAACTCGAGAACGAATCCCATAACGAAGTGAAAAATCACACCCGCAACCAAAATAGGTTGCATAACATATTGAATTAAAGGGTTATAACCCATGAAATGTGACATCGCATTAAAAGAATTCTCACTAAAAACGGATACGAAATTAATAAAGAAGTGTAGCGATAGAAACGAAATCAAAAAAAGACCTGAAAGCGCCATAGCTACTTTTTTAGCTATTGACGACTTCAACATTGAAGATTTTGCCATAATGATATAAATATTTTATTTTTTTAAAAAGTCCAACAAATTTATGGTAATTAGGAAAGAATAACAACCAAATATGCAATTTTACTACACTATTTATAATCATTTTAAAGTACGTAAAAAATACGTATTTAATACTTACAAAAATACGTAGTTTACAAGCTAAATTTGTCCTTTATAACGAAATCCATCGTAAATCAAAAAAAGGCATTAAAATTACAAACCTAATTATATTTTATCGCCAAATGTTTAAAAAACTAACAATTGTATAATTCAAAACAAGGTTTACAAATTATTCCCTAAAAATTAAATTTCAATCATTTTACACCCTTAAAAAATTGTATTTCCCCCAAAGCAATTTTAACTTTACATCCTTAAATTTTATTCATGAAAACCGGAATTGACGCTCTTGCATTTGATGTTGCAAAACTACACTTACCAATAAAAACATTAGCTTTAGCTAGAAACATAGAACCCGAAAAATTAGAAAAAGGATTAGGTTTATTAAAAATGACATTACCAGATACACATCAAGATACTGTTGTATTTGGAGCCAATGCATTAACAAAATTAATCCAAGACAACAACATTAATTTAAATGAAGTTGCCCGAATATACGTTGGAACCGAAAGTGCTATTGACAGTTCTAAACCGATTAGTTCTTTTTTAATAGCATTGATGGAACAAAAATTTGGAGAAGGTTCTTTATCAGAATGTGATGTTGTTGATTTTACCTTTGCCTGTATCGGAGGTGTTGATGCGTTACAAAACTGCCTTGATTTTGTTCAATTAAATCCAACCAAAAAAGCAATTGTTGTCACTACTGATTTTGCCAAATACGATTTAAATTCTACTGGAGAATATACGCAAGGAGCTGGAGCTGTAGCCATGTTGGTTACTCAAAACCCAAGAATCATTAGTTTCGAAAACCATTGGGGAGTTAGCACCAAAGGCGTTTTTGATTTCTTTAAACCTTACAGAACAATCTCAAAACAAGTAATTACTGGGAATACAAACAACGAATCTTGGTTTGATAATTTGGAGGCCGAAATTGAAATCCATAAAGACCAACCTGTGTTTGACGGACAATATTCGAACCAATGTTATATGGACCGAACCAGAGAAGCTTATTTTTCATTCAAAAAAATAAAGAATACTCAAGAAACGGTTTATAGCACATGGAAAAGCATTGTTATGCACCTACCGTACGCTTTTCAAGGGCGAAGAATGCTATCTGAAATTTACGCTTTGGATGCTTCTACAAAGATTATTACTGGTAATGAAGATCCTTCGGAATATCAAAACAAATTGAAAGAAATCAGTAAATCTGAGAATTATAAAACATTTGTTTCCGAAAAATTACAGCCTGCAGAATTAGCTTCTTCTTTAATTGGAAACCTTTATACAGGTTCCATTTTCATGGGATTATTATCGACTTTGGCTCATTTTTATGACACAAAAAAAGATATTTCAGAAACAAAATTTGGATTCTTAGCATACGGAAGCGGATCAAAATCTAAAGTTTTTGAAGGAACTATTCAGACTGAATGGAAATCAGCTTTAACCAATATTGCTCTTTTTGAAACATTGGAAAAAAGTTTTGAAATTGATTTTGACACTTATGAAAAATTACATAAAAAGGAACAAAAACAAAGTATTCAAACACCAAAAAATGAATGGATTCTAGATCGAATAGAAACCGAAATTCCAAATTTGATAGGTGCTCGTTATTACAAATGGGTTGATTAAAATTACAATTGACACTGAAAAAGAGCCACGAAAGATACAACATCCATTCGTGGCTCTTTTTATTTAAGCTAAAATCAGTTTAGAAATTAATGCTTAACTAAATTTAGCAATATATTCTTGTACCGTTGCATCCGTCTTTTCGTGTCTGATTTTTTGGTCTAAATGAATTGGAGGCGATGCACGTTCTAAACAATCTTTAACCGAACAAGTTTCACAAGTAACTCCAACCAGTTGCTTTTGAATCAAATCTCCTTCAATAAACTTAAATTTCTTTTTTACAGAAGGTGTTATCAAAATTCCAACCGAAATACTTCTTAAACAGTTTTTCTTAAACGGATCGGGCGTAGCTGATGAAAAAACGAGATATTCATTATTACTGTTTTCATAACGTGAAATCTGTGCGTCAAAAAAGTGCTCTTTTTTTTGTTTTAAAGATTCTACAATCGTTTTTATAGAAACCCATCTTCTGCAATAATGCTCATCCATTTCATTAGCATGAGGCTCTTGCTGATTGGTGATATGCAATTCTTTTTTAATCTGATAGGTATTCGAACCAATTTCATGAGACAAACGAAGAAAAAACAGGTTCTTTATTTGAAAATCTTTTGGTAAAATATTCGTCAATCGTTGGTAAAATGATTCTGGCGAAACAGTAAACTTATTAATCAACTGAACCATTTCTTGTGGTTTTGGATTTTCTTTCGATAAAAAAGCATTTAGCTCTTCAATCAATGGTTCTCTCGGAATAAGTAATGCCCCAGCAAAATAGGAAGCATAAAAGTTATTGAGGACTTGATCAAAATTTTCAAACTTAATCCAACTAAAAGTATAGAGTCTTTCTTTAATTTCAAGAAAATTATAAGCAATCTCTTTAGCCAAAATAAATGCTTTTTGAGAATCATCAATACCAACCGAAAGCAATAAGGTTTTGCTTTTTGGCACAAAAATAGATCTCAAATCGCCCAATTCTTCCTGTTCCGAAAAAATGATTTCCTGAATACTATAGCCATACTCTTCGATCAATATCGCCGACAATTCTTCTATTGAAATATTGGTAGTATTTGTAATATGAAATGCTTTGCAAAACAACAGCACTTTTTCCTCAAGGTCTTCAAAGTAATTATTATGTGCTTCTTGATAGGAACGCAATGACGCTAAGAAAAAACTTTCCCGACTTAAATTATAATGCTGTGCTATCTCAATGATAGTACTTATAAAAGCATTGACTTTGGCCGGAGCATTGGCAATGATATCAATTAAATCGGCTTCCTGAATCCCAAAAAGATCCAAAGGAATCTCTTTTAAAATTCCTGATTTTAAAATTTCACCTATCGGCGCGAGATTATTATCCAGTTTCAAAGACACCATGTGATCATAAGAAACATCCAATTTCTCTGCTAAAAGAATGATTTTATCCGTTTTGGGATATTTTTTTCCTTTCTCTATTTCATTCAAATAGGATTTTGACAGTTCTGTTATTTTGGCAAGACCAAATAATGACAAATCTTTATTTGTTCGAGCCTGCTTGAGTTTAAGCCCGAAAATCAACTTGATATAATCCTTTTCTATATTCATAAAATCAAAGGTAAATTAAAAAAAGAAAAAACTCAAAAAAAATATTTTTCATTTTTAGCGAACGTTCGCTTGTTTTGTAAAAAACTTTTTGTAGTATTGCATTATCAAAAAGCACTAACCATGATAAACCAAACTGAAACCACAGAAAAAACATTTCAGATAACAACTGGAATGGATCAGCAGTATCCACAAATATTGACGGATGCAGCTATTGAATTCTTAACTGAATTGCATCAAAAATTTAATAACAAAAGACTTTCGTTATTAGAAGACCGTAAAAAACAACAAGTCTTATTTGATGCCGGAGCCTTACCGTGTTTTCCACCAGAAACACGAATGATTAGAGAAAGTAATTGGACTGCCGCAATCACACCAAGAGATTTACGTGACCGAAGAGTTGAAATAACAGGGCCTGTGGATCGAAAAATGGTTATCAACGCACTCAATTCGGGGGCAAAAACATTTATGGCCGACTTTGAAGACAGCACCTCGCCTACTTGGAAAAACTTGATGGAAGGTCAACAAAATCTAATCGATGCTGTAAACAAAACCATAACTCTTGAAGACCCTATAAAAAATAAAAAATACGCTTTAAAAGAAAAGACAGCTGTTTTAATTGTTAGACCACGCGGTTTGCATTTAAACGAAAAGCATATTCTTATTGACAATCAGGAAGCATCTGGTTCTTTAATTGATTTTGGATTGTATGCCTTTCATAATCATGAGCAATTATCCAAGAATGGAACGGCTCCTTACTTCTATTTGCCAAAATTAGAGCATTACCTGGAAGCAAGATGGTGGAATGAAGTTTTTGAATTTGCGCAAGAATATTTAGGGGAACAAAACGGCACTTTCAAAGCAACCGTATTGATAGAAACGATTACTGCCAGTTTTCAACTGGACGAAATTATTTTCGAATTAAGAGATCATATCGTTGGGCTAAATTGCGGTCGTTGGGATTACATTTTTTCTTTCATCAAAAAATTAAGAAGAAACAAAACCTACATCGTTCCGAATCGTGACCAAGTTACCATGATATCACCTTTCATGAGTGCTTATTCACAATTGGTTATTCAAAGATGCCACAAACGAAACATTCATGCCATTGGCGGAATGGCTGCTCAAATTCCAATTAAGAATGATGAAGAAGCCAATAACATTGCGTTTGACAAAGTAGTAACCGATAAAAGAAGAGAAGTACAAAATGGACACGACGGCACTTGGGTAGCACATCCAGATTTAGTTCCGTTGGCTCAATCAGTTTTTGATAAGTACATGCCAACACAAAATCAAATTCATATAAAAAGAGAAGATGTAAACGTAGTAGAAGAAGATTTGCTAGCAGTTCCAAAAGGTACAATCACTGAGCAAGGTGTTCGTAAAAACATCAGTATATCGGTACTTTATATTGCTTCATGGCTTAACGGACAAGGTGCTGCCGCGTTACACCATCTAATGGAAGACGCAGCAACTGCCGAAATTTCAAGATCGCAACTTTGGCAATGGCTTCAAAACGAAGTAGAATTGGACAACTACAAAATACTAACCAAAAAATACTATCATTTTTTAGCCATGGAAGAATTTGAAAAAATCAAAAAGCAAGTGGGAGATGATAATTATAAAAACCACAACTATCACTTAGCCGAAAAGCTATTGGATACACTTGTAGTAAACGACAACTTCATAGAATTTCTAACCCTAACAGGCTATAAGTACTTATAAAAGTCAGAACTACGATTTTAAACATAAAAAACCAACCAAACTAATAACCAACAAACACTATTAACTTAAAACACCATGAAAACAACCGAAACCAAAATTCAGGAATTAATTACAGACTGGCTAACAAACCCAAGGTGGAAAGGAATCGAACGTCCTTATACTGCCGAAGAAGTAATCAATCTTCAAGGTTCTTATCAAATAGAGCACAGTATTGCCAGAATGGGAGCCACCAAATTATGGAACAAACTTAATTCACAGGATTTCGTCGCAGGTTTAGGCGCACTTACAGGAAACCAAGCTATTCAGGAAGTAGAAGCCGGACTTGAAGCCATTTATCTGAGTGGATGGCAAGTTGCAGCTGATGCTAATGTAGCTGGTGAAATGTACCCTGACCAATCTTTATACCCTGCCAACAGCGTTCCTTTGGTTGTAAAAAGAATCAACAATGCGCTTTTGCGCGCCGACCAAATACAAGTAGTAAATGGATCTGCAGACAAAAAAGACTATTTAGTTCCTATTGTTGCCGATGCCGAAGCGGGTTTTGGTGGTAATCTAAATGCTTTCGAGTTGATGAAATCCATGATAGAATCAGGAGCGGCAGGAGTTCACTTCGAAGATCAATTGAGTTCTGCTAAAAAATGCGGTCATTTAGGTGGGAAGGTTTTAGTACCTACTCAGGAAGCCATCAATAAACTAGTAGCAGCACGATTGGCTGCCGATGTAATGGGTACGCCAACACTAATCGTAGCCAGAACAGATGCCGATGCTGCTAATTTATTAACCAGCGATATCGACCCAAGAGATGCGAAGTTCATTACTGGAGAAAAAACTGCCGAAGGGTTCTTCTACGTAAATTGCGGTGTAGATCAAGGAATTGACCGTGGTTTGAGCTATGCTCCTTACGCCGATTTGCTTTGGATGGAAACTAGTAATCCAGATTTAGCATATGCAAAACGCTTTGCCGATGCTATTCATGCTAAATTCCCTGGAAAATTATTGGCTTACAACTGCTCACCATCATTCAACTGGGCTGCCAAATTATCGGTAGCCGAAATGGAAACCTTCAGAGAAGACTTGGCGGCAATGGGCTATAAATTTCAATTCATCACTTTAGCAGGATTCCACGCTTTGAATACCAGCATGTTCGAATTATCAAGAGCCTACAAAGAAAGAGGAATGGCAGGTTACTCTGAACTACAGGAAAGAGAATTCGCTTTACAACAACACGGTTTCAAAGCCGTAAAACATCAAGGATTTGTTGGCACCACTTATTTTGATGCTGTACAAAACACCGTTACAACAGGAAAATCTTCTACAACAGCCATGAAAGATTCAACCGAAGTAGCTCAATTTTAATTTTAATTACTTTTCTAAAAAGCATGAAGAAACCATTATTTCTTCGTGTTTTTTTTGCATTACTACCTCTTAAAATCTTTTGGGCGTGACCCCATCTCAATAAAAGGGCAAATTCACTTTACGAGTATTCGCCCTTTTATTTAGATGCTGTCGGGCTATACGCGCTACTTTGGTAGCCTGCTTCTATCCCTCACGCAAACAATCAGCAAAATAAGAGGCTATCAAGAGAAAAACGGCTCTCAGATTTCGCAGAAAAACAGAACAGAAAACTGAAGAATTTTACTTAAAAAATAAAAACAGATGCTAAACCATAATTGTATTGGTGATAAGTACCAACACTATAGGTGTTAAACCATAACTCTATTGGTGATAAGCACCAATAATAGAAGTATTAAACACCAACAATAAAGGTGTTTAACCATAACTCTATTAGTGATAAACACCAATAATATAGTGTTAAACTGTAGGTATATTGGTGTTAAGCACCAATAATAGGGGTATTAAACCATAACTCCATTAGTGATAAACACCAATAATATAGTGTTAAACTGTAGGTATATTGGTGTTAAGCACCAATAATAGGGGTGTTAAACCATAAGTTACTTTATGATAAACCCTAATACAACTTGCTATGCTTACTGTTTATTGATAGTACCCCTCGTAAAACAAGACTCAGTGTCTAAATAATAACAAAGAAGCAAGATCTCTCTCTTTAGCCCTGATCGAAGTGGAAATCCTTTTTATTTTTTCTTTAAAAATAAAAAGATTACAGCGAAGAGCAGGAACCATCTCACTAAAAAAGCCCGATCCTACTGCTCCAAAAAAATAATTGATTCAAAGATTAATTGTAAACCTTAAAAAAAACCATATAAAGACAAATTACATTTCAAAAGTTACTATTTTTGATGAATCAACACCCAAAATCGCTTTAAAATGAAATATCATCAAATAGATCGCGCCCTTTTTATAAAAAATCGTTCAAAATTCATTGCCGAAATGAAGCCAAATAGTGTCGCTATTTTCAATTCGAATGACATTTATCCAGTTTCTGCAGATAGTACTTTACCATTTGCACAGCATCGTGATATTTTTTATCTCTCGGGTGTAGATCAAGAGGAAAGTATCCTACTGCTTTTTCCAGACGCGCCGTACGAGAACCAAAGAGAAATCTTGTTCCTAAAAGAAACTAGCGAACATATTGCTATTTGGGAAGGTGAAAAACTAACCAAAGAGAGAGCTTTTGAAGTTTCGGGAATTAAAACCGTGTATTGGTTACAGGATTTTCATAAAATCCTGAACGAAATGATGACGTATTCAGATACTATGTACATCAATACTAACGAACACTACCGTGCCTCTGTTGAAACGGAGACTCGCGAAGCGCGTTTTGTAAAATGGTGGAAAGAAAAATACCCTGCACATCAAGTAGCCAAAAGCAACCCTATATTACAACGCCTTCGTTCTGTTAAGGAAACTGAAGAAATTGATTTAATTCAGAATGCTTGTAATATCACCGAAAAAGGGTTCCGCAGGCTGCTTTCGTTTGTAAAACCAAATGTAACCGAATATGAAATTGAAGCGGAATTGATTCATGAATTCGTTCGCAATCGCTCCAAAGGTTTTGCTTATACTCCAATTATTGCTTCTGGAAATAATGCCAATGTATTGCATTATATCGAAAACAACCAACAATGCAAAGCAGGGGATTTAATTTTGCTAGACGTGGCTGCCGAATACGCTAATTACTCAAGCGATATGACACGCGTGATTCCTGTTTCAGGAAAATTTACAGACCGACAAAAAGCAGTTTACAACGCTGTTTTGAATGTGAAAAATGAAGCAACCAAAATGCTGACTCCTGGAACTCTTTGGAAACAATATCACGTAGAAGTGGGTAAAATCATGACTTCGGAATTGCTTGGTTTAGGATTAATAGACAAAGCCGATGTGCAAAATGAAAATCCAGAGTGGCCAGCTTACAAAAAATATTTCATGCACGGGACTTCGCACCACATGGGACTTGATACTCACGATTACGGGTTATTACACGAGCCTATGAAAGCCAACATGGTATTTACGGTAGAGCCAGGAATTTATATTCCAGCAGAAGGTTTCGGAATTCGTTTGGAAGATAATGTTGTTATTCAGGAGAAAGGCGAGCCTTTTAACCTGATGCGTAACATTCCGATAGAAGTAGATGAAATCGAAAGTTTAATGAATTCTTAGTTTAAAGAAAATCAATATAAAACACAAAAAATGGTTTGCAGTAATGCAAGCCATTTTTTTTTAGCCTCAATTAAAATAAAAAAATAATTTTTCGGTTGTAACATTCTAAATACTCATTCGACTTATTTTAAAAACTAAATCATTAGAAATCATGCAAGCACACGAAATAGATTATCAGATTTTTGGAGAAGAAATGCAGTATGTTGAAATAGAATTAGACCCACAGGAAATTGTAGTTGCCGAGGCAGGGAGCTTCATGATGATGGAGAATAACATACAGATGGAAACTATATTTGGTGATGGCTCTCAACAACAGGGATCAGGTTTGTTTGACAAACTTCTCAATGCGGGAAAAAGAGTCCTTACTGGCGAAAGCTTATTTATGACGGCTTTTTTAAACCAAGGAAATACTAAAAGTAAAGTTTCATTTGCTTCACCGTATCCTGGAAAAATCCTTCCTATTGATTTAACACAATTTCAAGGCAAATTCATCTGTCAAAAAAGCTCTTTTTTATGCGCTGCCAAAGGTGTTTCTGTTGGAATAGAATTTTCTCAAAAACTAGGACGCGGCTTCTTTGGAGGTGAAGGTTTCATCATGCAAAAAATAGAAGGAGACGGAATGGCATTCGTGCATTCTGGAGGAACGATGGCCAAAAAAGAATTAGCTCACGGGGAAATCCTCAAAGTTGATACTGGATGCATTATCGGTTTTACAAAAGATGTTAATTACGATATTCAGTTTATTGGCGGAATCAAAAACTCTCTTTTTGGTGGTGAAGGTTTATTTTACGCAACCTTGCAAGGCCCAGGAACTGTTTATATACAATCATTACCTTTCTCTAGATTAGCTGATCGTATTATTGCTTCGGCTCCACGAGCTGGAGGAAACAGTCGTGAAGAAGGCAGTTTACTCGGAGGATTAGGCAATCTTTTGGATGGTGATAATCGATTTTAAAAATTATTTTATTCTAAATAACTACAGCTCACTTCAATTGGTGAGCTGTTTTATTTTATAAAATGCTTTTCTCAAATACAGCATTTTGCATTAGAAAGAATTAATTTTGCAATCATAAATCTTGAACTTAATTCGCAATTCCTTTGGAAACATTACTCTACAAAAACACACAAATATCCTATACTGATTCTGGAAAAGGAACTGCCGTAGTCTTACTACACGGTTTTCTGGAAAACAAAACCATGTGGGATCATTATGTATCTCAATTAAGTACAAAAAACAGAATCATTACCATCGATTTGTTAGGTCACGGTCAAACAGAAAGTTTGGGCTATGTGCAAACTATGGAAGAAAATGCCGATATGGTTTATGATGTTTTATCCAAATTACGAATTCGAAAAGCGATTTTTGTTGGTCATTCTATGGGTGGTTATGTTGCTTTGGCTTTCGCCGAATTATATCCTGAAAAGATAAAAGGATTGGTTTTACTCAACTCTACTTCCAAAGAAGACAGCGCTGAAAGAAAGAAAAACAGAGACCGTGCCATCAAAGCCGTTAAGAAAGATTACGAAACTTTCATCCGATTATCTATTTCTAATTTGTTCAGCGAAGAAAATAGAGAGAAACTCATTAAAGAAATCGAAGAAGTAAAAATTCAAGCTTTAAAAACGCCTTTGCAAGGAATCGTTGCCTCTCTTGAAGGAATGAAAATCCGAAAAGACAGAGAGTTTCTTTTACACACAACAGCCTTTCCAAAATTATTAATTTTAGGGGAAAAAGACCCTGTTCTCAACTACGAAGAAAATTTGGAACAAATAAAAGGAACAGATGTAGAACTAGTTACTTTCCACGATGGTCACATGAGTTCCATAGAAAACAAAACGGAGTTGACTACTGTTTTAACGGACTTCTTCAAGAGAATTTAAATCATACTTGGACTTAAATACTGTTTTTCAATCAAATCTGTTTTATCTTTAATTGCATGAATTTTTCCATCCTTCATTAATAAAAGTTGAGTCGCAATAGTCATTACATTTTCATAATCATGATCTGTAATTATAATTCCCTTTTTAAACGAATTCTCTTTTATCAATTGAATTACTTTTTCAACCATTAAAGGAGATAAACCATTAAACGGTTCGTCTAGCAAAACAAATTTAGAAGAGTTATAAAGCACTAATTTTATCTCCAAATACCGTAATTCTCCAGAAGATAATTGACGTATTTTTTTATTCAAAATTGATTGAATAAAATTATCTTCCAAAAATTGTTTCATTTCTAAAACTCCTATAGACAAAGAAATAGCCTTTGTAACAGAGAAATAATTTGGTATAAATTGTTCTTGATGCAGATAACTAACATCCTTAAGTATTTCTGATGTTTTGAGTTTTACTGTTCCATCAATACGAATGCATTTATTTTCAGCAGAAACAATTCCAAAAATAATTTTTAATAATGTTGACTTTCCAGAACCATTCCGACCTAACAAACCAATAATCTTACTAGTCTCACATTTTAAGTACACATCCGAAACAGCTAATTTGTTTCCAAAAAGTTTCCTAAGACTATCTACTTCTAAAACATGTTTACTCAAAATAATTTCTTTATGTAAAAAAACAAAATCATTCCTAAAATAGACAAACTAAGGGTGCAAAAATAACTTGAAATAATCAACTTCATTTTTGAAATTCCATTATTAGCATAAAACAAATAATCACTTTTTCTGTAAATTTCTTTGTAGAAAATACTAATCATAAAACCAAAGCTTGCAAAAATAAAAAAGAGGCTATCAATATTTCCAAAGAGCAAACACACCAAACAAACAGATAAATTAATAAAAAGTGTGCTTTTAAAAAACTCAAAAACATTCATCCAAGTTTTCTTCATTTGTTACAGAATTTTCTCCTCAAAAGGAATCGTTTCATCCAATATCTCATTCAACAACAAAACAATTTGCTCCAAGTAACTTGATTGTATTTCATTGTTAATAATGGCAACACTTTCTTTTTCTTCTTTCAAATTAAAAGGTAAAAACCCAGATTTAAGGTTTTTAAAAGAAATAATTCCTGCTTCAATCGGTTTCCCTTTCGCGTGTTGTTCATACATATAGGCATATGCCAAAACCTGAATAATTTTGTCACTTTTAATATCATCTGTCAATCCTTTCCAAGATTTAAGAGTAACACTCGCTTTTTCAACTTTACCGGTTTTGTAATCAATGATTCTAACTATTCCGTTGCGTTCTTCAATTCTGTCCACGTTTCCTTTAATCAAAACTGGAAAAGGCAAACTCGGATGTTCAACTATTCGTTCAAATGTTTTTTCAAGTTCCACAATTTTTATGGCATCTCCATTTTTAATGTTCTCTAATTCTACTTTTAAGAAATTTAAAACATTGCGTTTGGCCACTTCAAAAGCCAAAAGATTACGCCCTTTTTTGATTTCTCCTTCTTTGTAAACCAATTTAAATTGAATTAAAACTTCAGAATCAATTCGCTTGATACAATTTTGAATATCAAATTCAGAAATAAATTTACCAACAAAAGGTTCGTATAAAACTCGTAAAGTCTCGTGAATTATAGTTCCCAAAGTATTCAACGCAATATTTTCCTCTACTTCTTCAACTTCACTAATTCTCAAAATCTTTTGAAAATAAAACTGGATAGGATTACGAATATAACTCGTCAATGCCGAAGGTGAAAATCCTTTTTCTGCAATTTCTTTTAAGCGCAACATCACTTTTTCAGACTTTGGTATTACCATTGGTGAATAAGCTGTATCTGGCAAAACTGCATTGTAAATTTCATGAGTTAAATTATGATTTCGCTGTTTCTCAACTTCCAATTGGGTAATAAAACGGCTTTTTTCTCCTGCGTCTAATCCATCACTCTCGGTATTATAAAGCAAATAAATATTCTTGGCACGTTGCAGTAAATGATAAAAGTGATACGTATAGATGGCATCTTTCTCTTTAAAAGTAGGCAAGCCTAATTCGCGCTTCACATCATAAGGAATAAACGAATTTTGAGATTTCCCCGCTGGAAACTTCCCTTCATTCATAGAAGTAATTATTACAGTTTCGAAATCCAATACTCTGCTTTCAAGAACTCCCATAATTTGAAGTCCATTCAAAGGCTCTCCTTCAAACGAAACTTCTGCCAAATCAATTACTTGTTTGTAAATCGCATAAAGTGTATCTATTGTATCAATTTCCTTGTGTTGCGAATAATAATTAATGAGTTTATTAATTACTTTGAAAATGGCATAGACAAAAGCTTTCGTTATTTTTTCTTCCTCATTTTCATTGCTCAAATTATTCTTAACCTTCAATAATAAACTTGAAATTATTTCTAAAACTTCAACAGACCCTTTCTCCCACTTTTGAAACACTAGTAAGAATAAATCACTGACAGGATCATTTAGTTCTAATAATTTATGATGGCTAATAAAAGTATAGTTGTTTTTATTTATGATTCCAACCAGAGCGCTTGTATTTGCATACGGTTCAATTAATGGATGTGTTAATACATCCAACACATCTTTATAGTAAAATACATAACTACTATTACTTCTAGACAATGCATTGGTGTGCATTTTAAATAATTTGGCAATTAATATTTGGGCTGGGTTATTTTTACTGGAATATCCCATTGTAATATTCAAAGCACCAACAGTATTTGGCAAAGAATATAATAGTGGAATCAACAAATTCTCTTCCCCCAAAACAACAGCAACTTTATCTAATGAAGCGTTTGGATTTTTAACCGTAATATTTTCTATAATACTCCCAGCTATTTTGGCTTGACCTATAGTTTTTGGCGTACCAATGACTTGAATGTTTTTAACAGCTGAGAATTCATCAACTATCCATTCAAACGGATGCGATTTATAATGTTTCCAACTTTCTTTGAAACGTCTCAAAAACAAACCTGCATCATGATAGGGATCATTTAAAAATGTTTGATCCGCATCCCAATATATTTTAGCCTGACCTGAGGCAATAAGAAGCTGAATTATTTTTTCTTCAGAAGCGTTCAAGGCATTAAATCCTGCAAAAACGAACTGTTTTTTTTCTATTGATTTAGAAAAATGATTAATATTTTTTACTGCTTCCCGATAAATTAAACCTTGATATCCAATTCCTTTTTTTAATAAATGTTCGTATAATGATTGGTAATAATTCGGTAATAATTTCCAAAAATCAATGTAATTTTCTAGTAATTGTGTTTTGTTTTCGACTTCAATTCCCCATTTCTTAATATCTTCAATATCCTTTAAGTAGGATAAAACATGATCTGGATCTAATAAGTAACGATCAATTTCATTAAAATCTTGAAGAAGTGTCTTTGCCCAATTGGCAAAAATTTCAAAAGATTGCTGATTCTTTTTTTCAGTGATAGATAAATAGACCTCATAAAACTCAAAAAGCAGTTCTATAGGATCAATTGCTCTTATCCCAGCAATATTTTGAACAAAATCTTCAATACTTATAATTTCTGGAGAAAATATATTCTCATCAGTTTGATTTTTTAATGCTTCAACAAGAAATATTTTTGCTCGTTTATTAGGTAAAACAATAACTGTTTCAGTTAGTACATTATTATAATCTGATAGAATTACAGTTGCTATTTTATTTAAAAAAGAAATATTTGTCATTTTATAAATATAAAAAAAGCCATTCAATTAAGAATGGCTTTTTAAAATTATTTAGAGACTTGATTACAATTTACCTTCGTATACTGTACCTATGTGTCTAATTTCTGTTCTTCTGTTAAGTGCTTTACCTTCTTTAGTTTTGTTAGAAGCTACTGGTTTAGTTGAACCATAACCAGCTGAAGTTAAATTAGCAGGGTTTACACCTTTTTCAATTAACTTATCCATAACAACTTTAGCTCTATCTTCAGAAAGTTTTTGATTTATTTTAGCACTACCTGTATTATCAGTATGTCCTTCGATAGCAAATTTAGCGTTAGGGTAGTTTTTAAGGATTTCTTTAATCGCTTCTAATCTACCATCTGTAGCTCCTTTATCTGCAGTAGCTAAAACAGCTTTACCACTTACGAAGTATACAGCTCTTGCTTGTACTTTAAGATCTTGTAAAACTTGTTCAGTTACTTCTGGACATCCTTTGTTACTTGCAGGACCAGGTACTGTAGGACAAGCATCTTCTTTGTCAATTACACCATCTTTATCAGAATCCAATTCAGGACATCCACCATTTGAAGCAGGACCAGCTACTGTAGGACATTTATCAGAAGCATCTGTTACACCATCTCCATCAGTATCAGGACAACCTTTGAATTGTTTCAAACCAGCAACTGAAGGACATGCGTCATCAGGATCAGCTACACCGTCACCATCTGTATCAGCACAACCTTGGAATTCTGCTGTACCTGCAGTTGTAGGACATTTGTCTTTAGAATCTTCGATACCATCAGCATCTGTATCAGGACAACCATTGAATTGTTTTAAACCTGCAACGTCTGGACAAGCATCATCTTTATCATAGATTCCGTCTCCATCAGTATCTTTAGCACCAAACTTGAAAGTAAGACCCGCAGAATATTGAGTGTAAGATGGAGCATCTGGCGTTTGAGTACCATCATATGTTCTGTCTCCAAAAGACGCTTTATAAGTTCCTAATAATGAAAGACCTACGTTTTCAGTAAACCAAATATTTAATCCAACTCCTGGATTAACTGTTCCGTAACTTTCGTCTCCTAAGAAAGTATAACCACCACCAACACTTAATGTAGGTTCTAATACTTTAGACTTAATTAACTCCATGAAACTATATGTAACTGTAGCATCAATACCATAGTACATTAAATCTCCAGGATTCACAACAACGTTGGGAACTGTAACAAATTTATCTATTTGATTAATTGACCCTGTAAGTCCAACGATAAAACCACTACCTACGTATCTAGAAACGTTGATATAAGAAACTGAAGGAAGAATATTCCAGTTATCGCTTACTTTAAATGGCTGATCAAATTGACTTGGAAAGCCATCACCAGCACTAGATCTATAGTCAATCGCGTTTACTCCAAAACCGACAGCCCATTTATTGTTACTGTCCTGTGCTTGAGAGCTTAATCCCATCACCATCGTTACAGCAACTAAAAGTTTGTTAAGATGTTTCATACTTTGTTATTTTAATTACAATTAGTTAATTTGAGACAAAAGTAGAACGATTTTCTGTAACATCAAAATAATTTGTTAAATAAAACACTCTGTAAACATAAAATTTAACAATTATATTACAGCAAGTCTCTTACCAACAGTAACAAAAGCATTTATTGTTTTATCCAAATGTTCTTTTGTGTGAGCCGCGGACAACTGCACTCTTATCCTCGCTTTATCCTTGGGAACTACTGGAAAAAAGAATCCAATTACATAAACTCCTTCTTTTAATAACTCATTAGCCATCGTTTGAGCTAATTTTGCATCATATAGCATTACAGGCACTATTGCCGAATCCCCTTCTACTATATCAAAACCAGCTTTTTTCATTCCTGCTTTAAAATAATTAGTATTCCATTCTAATTGATCTCTCAAAGCAGTGTCCTTTTCCAACAATTCAAAAACCTTTATTGATGCCCCAACAATAGCTGGTGCCAATGAATTTGAAAACAAATAGGGCCTAGAACGCTGACGTAGCAATTCAATTATTTCTTTTTTCGCTGTTGTATATCCTCCCATTGCACCTCCTAAAGCCTTTCCCAAAGTCCCCGTGATAATATCTACACGCCCCATAACCCCTTTGGCCTCCAGCGTTCCTTTTCCTGTGGCGCCAATAAATCCAGCAGCATGACATTCATCTACCATAACCAAAGCATCATATTTATCTGCTAAATCACATATTTTATCTAATGGCGCTACTACCCCATCCATAGAGAATACTCCATCAGTAACTATTATTTTAAAACGAGCTCCTGATTCATTTGCTTTAATCAATTGTTTCTCTAACTCTTCCATATTACTATTTTCATAACGATAACGCGCAGCTTTACACAAACGAACACCATCAATTATAGAGGCATGATTCAAACTGTCTGATATAATTGCGTCATTTTCTCCAAACAAAGGCTCAAACACTCCTCCATTGGCATCAAAAGCCGCAGCATATAATATAGTGTCTTCTGTGCCATAGAAATCTGCTATCTTTTTTTCTAATGTTTTATGAATATCTTGAGTTCCACAAATAAAACGAACAGATGACATTCCAAAACCATGCGAATCCATCGCATCTTTTGCCGCTTGAATAACTTCAGGATGTGAAGACAATCCTAAATAATTATTGGCACAAAAATTCAGAACTGTTTCACCAGTTGAAATGGTGATTTCTGCACCTTGTGAAGAAGTAATAATTCTTTCTTTTTTAAAAATTCCGTTTTCTTCAATAGTTTGAAGTTCTGACTGTAAGTGTTGTTGGATCTTGCCGTACATTTTATTAAGTTTTAAAATCGAATTGTTTAAAATTGAAAAACAAAACGTTATTATTTGAACAAATATTTATTTTTTTGTTACAAATGTACTACATCGATTTCGACTCCTATATACACGAGTGCTTTTTTTAACACCTTAAAGCCCATTTTTTCTATAGCACTTTGATAATTTTCTAATTGATATTTATACTTTGGATTAGGAAGCCCAGTTTTATAATCTAACAACAAAGCTTCTTTATTTCTATTAACTACTATTCGGTCTGGTTTTATGGTACCTTTTTCTTTTTGAATGATTGTTTGCTCATTAAAAACTTCATTTCCTTCTGCAAAATAATCTATCAAATCTTTATGACTCATTATTTTGAAAATGGCATCAGTAACAGGTTCTTTTTGGATAATTGTAATTAATCCATTTTCAACAGCCTTATTAATCGCCAGATCAACATCTTTTTTTGTCTCAACAAAAGATAGTATTTCGTGAATAACGTTTCCAAATTCAATTGCTTCCAATTGATGTGTTCCCCACATTAAAGCTTCTCTTTGAGCTATTTTTATACTTTTAGGATTCATTACCTCCGAAACTACAGGAATATTTTTAGTTTTATCAATATGTTTTTCATTTGCTGATAATTTTTCAGAATTTCCAAATTGATATTCAATTAGATTTTCATCGTAAATACCCTGTTGCAGCAAATACTTTATAAAAAATGATGCCATATTACTTGGATATTCCCCATCTTTTTTAGACTTAATATTTTGAGAAATAACATATAATTGTTCTTCTGCCCTCGTCAAAGCAACATACAATACATTTATATTATCTAATAATTCCTCCTGCTTTTTTAAATTATAAATCGCAGATGCTTCTTCACCAAATTCTTCAATACCACTAGTATTATCAACCAACACTTTCGGCATATCAAAATCCAGCTCCTCAGAATTTAACCATAACTTGTCTTTAGGCTTTCTATTATAATCTTCATCGGCAAAAGGCATAATCACAACAGGAAATTCCAAACCTTTGGATTTGTGAATAGTCATAACACGAACAGCATTAGTCCCCTCGGGTGAAGGAATGCTAAATTTTTCAGAGTTTTTATCCCAATAATTTAGAAAGTCAGAGATTCCTGCCTGATTGCGAACATCTCGTTCCAAAACAAGGTCTAAAAAATATTGAACATAAGCGGTTGCCGATGGAAGCACTCCCAAACTCACATTAGTCTTTAAAAATTTTGAAATAATAACTTCAACAGCCTCATACAATGATTTTTTTCTAATGTTTTCAAAAGAGAGTTCTATATTACAATTTTCAAGCCATTTTTCGAAAGCAGATTCTTCCCTATTGTCCATGCCTTCGGCTATGAAATCGTGAACTGGCAACTGATTTTGTTTGTTTTGTGCCAGGTACTGCAAGAAATTAGCCTTTGATTCTAAATCAGAGCTGTTTTTTAAATACTTTAATATATGAATGATTAATCGAACTTCAGTTGCATTTTGAATCATCAACGTTTCTGAAGATAAAAGCGGAATACTTTGCTCCGTTAAATAATTAGCAATAGCAATACCCTGACTTCTTTTACGAGTAAGGATTACAATATCTTTATATTCAAAACCTTCTCTTGTAACTTTTTGAATGGTGTTTAAAGTCGCCAATACATATTGTTCTGTTTTATCCAAAGCTTCTTCTTCATCACCTTCCTGTTCTTCTATTTTTGGTAAAAAAGAAATATTAACGTAGCCACCCACTTTATCATTTATCTTTTGACGACTGTGGTTTTCGTATAAATCTTTATAATCTGCATTACTGAACTCATTGGACAACAATTGAAAGAAATCATTATTAAACTCTATGACTTGAGAGTAACTCCTATAGTTCTTATCTAAATGCTCTAGTTTTTTATCCGGGTTACTAAAAGGATTTTCAGCTTTACTCAACTCAATAAACTGTTCAGCTTTACCTCCACGCCATCTGTAAATGGATTGTTTCGGGTCTCCTACAATCATTAAAGTCCCTTTTTGTCCAGAATCATCTTGACCTGAAAGTGCATTATCAATAAGCGGAATCAAATTTTGCCATTGCATTTCGGAAGTGTCCTGAAACTCGTCAATAAAAAAGTGACGATAACGCTCACCCAATCTCTCGTATATAAAAGGAGCCGGCTGATTTTGAATTTCACGATGGATGATCGCATTAAACTCTGTTATCGAAAGGATATTTTGTTCGCTTTGAATTTTCGTTAATTCGTTACTTACTGTATTTAATAGCGACAAAGGAGTAATATTCCTTAAGAATGCTTTATAGAAATTTCGTTTTTCAAAGTTTTTATATATTTCAGAAAGACTTTTCAGTAAATTCGGGACAATGTTTTCTATTAAAGCTTTGTCTTTTGCTGTTTTATTAATAGCTATGTCCTCAAATTCACGAAACATTTTATTTTTTGGGTTGAATTTTCCATCTGCAATGCTTTGAAGATGATTTGGAAAAGTGCCTCTGGAGAACGATTTTAAATCAATTGCGTTTGTATCAATTAATTCTAAAAGTGCTTTGGCAAGAGTTGCATTTTCCTCTTCTAAATCTTTACAAACTTGAATTAGTTTTTCTTTTACGACAATAAAATCATTTATTGATTTATCCTGAAAATGAACTATTTCATTTCGATTATTTTCATTGAGCACTAATTTTCCGGTTTCTAAAATTTCTCGTGAAATGTCCCAGGATTTATCATCATCCGTTTTTTCTATGGTGAAATCTACAAGTAATTTGGTTAAAATGTCATCATCACCTGCTTTGGCAATAATTGCGTCTACGGCTTCAATCAGAAGATTTTCGGTATCCAAAGTTACTTCGAAAGTCATAGGTAATCCTAAATCATGAGCAAAAGCGCGAATGACTTTATGTGTAAATTTATCAATAGTAGAAATATCAAAAGCGGCATAATTATGAATAATATGCTTAATGATTTGTTGTGATTTGGTTTTGATTTGGATAATGGAAAGCTGCGTTTCACGAGCCAGATCCTGCATTAAATCCTCTGCTTTTTTTGAAGGCTCATCTTTTGCAAATTCAGATAAACTGCCAACAATTCTGCTTTTCATTTCGTGAACCGCTTTGTTAGTAAACGTAATAGCCAGAATATTTCGATAGGCGTCATTCTTATGCGCCGTTAGGATAATTTTTAAATATTCTTTTACAAGAGCGTATGTTTTTCCAGAGCCTGCCGAGGCATCGTAAATGGCGAAAGAAGGTCTTTCCATATTGATAAGTACTAAATTTATTGCCTAAATCTGATGTTGTTAAAATCTCAAAAGCCCTAGCCCCGATGGAAGGGAAAATCCTTTTTTGTTGCTTTTTCTGCAACAAAAAAGATTGGAATGACAGCGGGAAATAGCTCCTAATTACTTTATTTCTATCAATAAAAATTGTTACATCATTTTACTTGATGAAATTATAACGAAATAGAATTTTCAATTCCAAAGTTAAATGTTTAAATTTGAATAATTTTATAAATCATTAAACAACTATATTATGGCTTTTGAATTACCACAATTACCTTATGCGTATGACGCATTAGAACCACATATTGATGCTCGTACGATGGAAATACACCATTCAAAACATCACAATGCTTACACTACAAACTTGAATGCTGCTATCGCAGGAACAGATTTGGAAGGAAAAACTATCGAAAATATCTTAATAAACCTTGATAAAACTAATGCTGCTGTTCGTAATAATGGTGGTGGATTTTACAATCACAACTTATTTTGGACTGTTATGTCTGCAAATGGCGGTGGGTTACCAACTGGTGAATTACTAGAAGCGATTGAAAGTTCTTTTGGAACTTTTGAAGAGTTTAAAGCAAAATTTGCTAAAGCTGGTGCTACACAATTTGGTTCAGGATGGGCTTGGCTATGTGTACAAAAAGGAGGTAAACTTGATGTTTGCGGAACTCCTAATCAAGATAATCCATTAATGCCAGAAGTAGGTTGTGGCGGAACTCCAATTTTAGGAATGGACGTATGGGAACATGCTTATTATTTGAATTACCAAAACAGAAGACCTGATTATATCGAGGCTTTCTTCAGTGTTATTAACTGGACTGAAGTATCTAGACGTTTTGCTTTAGATAAATAACAAAAAGAGTTTCTTAAACAAGCTCTTTCTATTACCAATAGAAAATATAAAAGTCGGAAGAATTAATTCTTCCGACTTTTTTTATACTATAATTTCATTTCTATTCAATAAAAAAGGTGAAATGTTACTTTCACCCTTTTTGCCCCAAATCTACCATAAACTTAACCTACTAAAAATTATGGTATTCAAATGTATAACGAAAAAAACGATTTAAATATTATTTTCGACGAATGCCTAATAAAATCGTTAAACAACTAATCGATTGATAAACAGTAGGTTTAGCAATTAATTAGTTGTTTATTTATGAGTTAATTAACAAACTAAGAGGTGATTTTTTAAAAATAAAAAAGGTGAAATGTTACTTTCACCCTTTTTGCCCCAAATCTACCATAAACTTAACCTACTAAAAATTATGGTAGTCAAATGTACACTGTAAAAAACTATTTTTAAACTATTTTCGATGAATACCCTATAAAGTCGTTGAATTTATAATTAACTGATAAACAATTAGTTAATTTACTACTTATTCATTTAATCAACGATTTATATATAAAAAACAAGACCTTGACTTTATTCCAATAAAAAAGGTGAAATGTTACTTTCACCCTTTTTGCCCCAAATCTACCATAAACTTAACCTACTAAAATTATGGTAGTCAAATGTAATTTGAAAAAAACAATATCAATATTTTATTCGATGAATGCCCTATAAAGTCGTTGAAAAAAAGAATTGATTGATATTAAGAAAATTTAATCACTAATTATTCTTTCATAAATGACCTTTGCAAAGAAAAATCAAAATCTGACTTTATTCCAATAAAAAAGGTGAAATGTTACTTTCACCCTTTTTGCCCCAAATCTACCATAAACTTAACCTACTAAATTATGGTAGAGCAAATATACTTTAGCATTAATGATTTAAAAAATAAATTCGATAAAGTACCTACAAAGCCGATAATCGGACAATATCATTAATATGCTCTTGCATCCTTACCTTCATAAAAATTCATAAATGCTCTATTAACCACACGATTACCTCCTGGAGTAGGATAATCACCAGTAAAGTACCAATCTCCTAAATTCTTTGGACAAGCTGTATGTAAATCCTCTACTGTTTGGAAAATAATCTTTACTTCTGCGTTAATATCAGATGAACTAAGCATTTCAGCAATTTTATCTGATATTTCTTGAGGAGTGAAAGTGTCGTATATTGCTGTTACATAATTCACAACGTCGTTATCATGGAAGTTTTCTTGTGCTTTACATTTCGCATACACTTCATCTACGATATGATATAAGTTCCTTTCTTTCAACAATTCCAATGCTGCTCTAAAAGCAACTAGGCCTTCTAATTTTGCCATATCGATTCCATAACAATCAGGGAAACGAATTTGTGGAGCCGAAGAAACAATTACAATTCTTTTTGGCTTTAAACGATCCATCATTTTGATAATACTCATCTTAAGAGTTGTTCCTCTTACAATACTATCATCAATAATCACAAGATTATCAGTTGGCTTGATTACTCCATAAGTCACATCATAAACGTGGGCAACTAAATCATCTCTACTACTATCTTCAGTAATAAAAGTTCTAAGTTTAGCATCTTTTATGGCTACTTTTTCGGTTCTGATTTTTACTGAAAGTAATTCATCTAAAGTATCAGCATTTAAAGTATCCTTATTTTGAAGAATATAATTTTTCTTTCTTTGATTTAAAAAATCTTGAGCAGCTTCAACCAAACCGTAAAAAGAAGTTTCTGCTGTATTTGGAATGTATGAGAAAACAGTGTTGTCAGTATCACTATCAATAGATTCTAAAACTGCAGGCAAAATTAGTTTTCCTAAATTTTTTCTTTCCTGATAAATTTCGGCATCACTTCCTCTTGAAAAATAAATACGCTCAAATGAACATGCCTTTTTTACTGTTGGAGGTAATATTTCTTTCATAGAGACATCTCCATTCTTTTTAATAATTAAGGCGCTTCCTGGATCAATTTCATGTACTCCCTCAAAAGGAACATTAAAAACAGTTTGAATAACAGGACGTTCAGATGCTACAACCACAATTTCGTCATCTTGATAATAATAAGCTGGGCGTATTCCTGCTGGATCTCTAAAAACGAAAGCATCACCATGACCTAAAAGACCTGCCATAGCGTATCCTCCATCTAAATTTTTAGAAGAACGAGTTAATATTTTAGCAATATCAAGTCTTTCAGCAATAACTGGTGAAGCTTCTCTTTTAGAATACCCTTCAGCCTTGCAGTCTTGATACAGCTGCATTACTTCTTTATCCAGAAAGTGACCAATTTTTTCCATTACTGTAACGGTATCGGCCATTTCTTTTGGATGCTGTCCTAATTCTACTAAATTTTGAAAAAGTTCTTTAACATTCGTCATGTTAAAATTTCCTGCCAAAATAAGGTTTCTATGCATCCAGTTACTCTGACGTAAAAACGGATGTACACTTTCGATACTGTTTTTACCAAAAGTTCCATAACGAACGTGTCCTAAATACAATTCTCCTACATAAGGAATATTTGCTTTAATTTGAGAAACATTGTCTGCATACTCAGGATTAGCAGTCATTTCTTCGCTTATCCTTTCGTTTATTTGTTTGAAAACATCTTGAATCGGTTGTGCATGATTAGAACGAACTCGGCTTATGTATCTTTCACCAGGTTCTACATCCATTTTTATACTTGCAAAACCAGCACCGTCTTGACCGCGATTGTGCTGTTTCTCCATCATCAAATACATTTTTTGTATACCATAGAAAGCAGTACCGTACTTTTCTTTATAAAATTCAAGAGGTTTTAAAAGTCTAACTAAAGCTATTCCACATTCGTGTTTTAAAGCGTCGCTCATTGTTTTGTTGTTTGTAGTTGTTGGTATTTTATTGGTGTCTGTATTATATTTTTAAACTAAAATAGGAAGCAAATTCGTACTACTTCTTATAAATATTGACTGTACTAATTAAAAAAAGCCTCATACAGAGGCTTTAGAACATTATAATTCTATATCAAACTGGGTTAAAGATTTGAACTGTTTCAATCTTGAGACCACTTCATCTTCTTTTAAATTAACCATCCTTTCTGTTCCAAATTTCTCTACACAGAAGGAAGCCAAATTCGAACCATAAATTATTGCATTTTTCATATTATCGAAAGATACATTTTCACTTTGTGTAATGTACCCAGAGAATCCTCCTGCAAAAGTATCTCCTGCTCCTGTTGGATCAAAAACTTCTTCTAATGGTAATGCTGGTGCAAAGAAAATTTCTTTACCATGGAATAATAAAGCTCCATGTTCTCCTTTTTTAATTACCACATATTTTGGTCCCATTTCATGAATTTTTGCAGCCGCTTTTACCAAAGAATATTCCCCTGAGAGCTGACGTGCTTCTTCATCATTTATGGTAATAACATCTACTCTTTTGATGATATCTAATAATTCGGGTAAAGCACAATCCATCCAAAAATTCATAGTATCAAGAACTACTAATTTTGGTTTGGTTTCCATTTGATCCAAAACACTGCTTTGTACTAAAGGATGCAAATTACCCAACATTACAATTTCAGCATTTTTATAATCTTGGGGTACTTTTGGTTGAAAATCTGCCAAAACATTAAGTTCTGTTACCAAAGTATCTCTAGAGTTTAAATCATTGTGATACAATCCGCTCCAAAAGAAAGTTTTTCCTCCTTTAACAACTTCAATTCCAGAAATATCAATATTTCTATCTGTTAACAAATCTAAATATTCTTGTGGAAAATCATCTCCAACTACAGAAACTATTGCAGATTTTACATTAAAAAAAGAAGCAGATATTCCTATATATGTTGCTGCTCCACCCAGAATTTTGTTTGTTTTTCCAAAAGGAGTTTCAATTGCGTCGAAAGCTACTGTTCCAACAATCAATAATTTATTCATTATATGAGTTTCGAATTAGGGTGCAAAGATAGTCCATAAGTTGCAATATTGCAACGGGTCAAGCTCTCAAAATTTTCATAAAAAAATAAATTGTTTTTATAGCGTAAAAGACCTATAAATGAGTAAATTATATTTAATTTCACAGAAGGTTATAAGCTGCAATTTATTACAAGAAAAAAGTGTTCTTGAAAAATGCTACAAATGATACTTCTTGTAGTAATAATTTTTTAACAATGGTATTTGTATCAAAATCATAACTGGCACAATCAGGATGATATACAAACTTTTTTTGGAGATTTGAATTCCTGAAAATAAATTAGAAATTCTTTGAGAATATAACTCATCTATTCTAAGGTCGTAACTGCTATTTGTCACCACACTATTAAAAGCACAAAAAATTAAAGCACCAATAATCAGTATCCAAATTTCCTTTGAAATCAAAGGCTTGTATGCTTTAATTTTATTACTTTCAACAGCTAAAACTTGCGACATTATTCTTAACGTAAAATCAATAGATGGCGATTGCAAACTACTTTCTGCCATCATTTTATCAATAAGATTTTCTATATTTTTATTATCCTCTTTCATAATACTCTAGTCTTTCTGATTCTAAATGCTTCTTCAAAATAAGGGCTAATTTTTGTCTACTTCTAAATAATTTTACTTTAGCATTATTAGCCGAAATATCCATTATCTTACCAATTTCCTCTAAACTTTGATCATCAAAATAATATAAAGTCAGCAAGAAATTTTCTTCGCTGGGTAACAAATTTAAACAATTTTGAATAGTTTGCTTTCGTTCTTTATCTTCCAATGCACTCAAAGCATTATCCATTGTTTTTATTAAATGTGCCGAAAATTCATCAATCGAAATGTTATTTTCTTCTTTCTTCATTTTCTTCAAATTATCTAAACATGTATTGTAGGCGATTTTATAAATCCAAGTCGAAAACTTAGAGTCACCTTTAAACTTATTCAAGGAATTGAAAATTTTGATAAAAGTATCTTGTGCAACTTCCTCCGCTTCTTCTCTGTTTTTTACCATTTTCAAAGCCAAAGAAAAAATCATATCCTTATAACGATCAACTAACACGGCAAAAGCATTTCGCTCTCCCTGCAATATTAAATTAATATAATGGTGATCCTCTAATTTACTCATGATTATAGTAGGACGAGTATATTATCCCTTTGGTTACAACTTATTTAAAAAACAATTGAATTAATTCTTATAAAGTTAAATAGAATACTTCAAAATTTTATTTTTTTCAATAAAGTTGTAACCTAAATCAAAGTTGTCTCGTCCTATGAAGTATCAATCAATTTAATACTATACAATATGGGACCAGAACTTTTAATACCAATTAGTCTATTTTTAATGATCTTCGGGATCGTTTATCTTATTTTTTCAACAAGAAACAGGGAACGTTTAGCACTTATAGAAAAAGGTGCAGACGCAAGCATTTTTGCACAAGGAAGACAAAGCGGTGTTGCTATGTGGAAAATCTTTATCCTGAACACAGCTTTTCTTTTAATCGGAATAGGGATTGGTCTTTTTATTGCTTTAATCCTTACAACTTACACGGCGTTGAAATCAGATGTTGTTTACCCAGCAACAATTATTATAATGTCTGGAGTGGGCTTGCTTGTAGGATTTAACAAAGCCAAAGATCTCGACAAAGAGTAACCGAAATTTGAATTAGTAAACTTAATTACGCATCAAAAAATTGCTTTTGATGCGTTTTTTTATTCTTTAGAAGCTACATTTTCATAATAAGAATCAATGGAAACCACCTTTTGCATGGAAGCCATAACTGCCAACTCATCGCATCTTTCGTTTTGAGGATGATTATTATGACCTTTAATCCACTTAAAATCTACTTTGTGTTTTTTGTACATAATTAAGAAACGCTTCCATAAATCGGGGTTTTTTTTTCCTGTAAAACCTTTTTTCTCCCAACCGAAAACCCATTTTTTTTGTACAGAATCTACAACGTACTTTGAATCTGAGATAACTAAAACTGAAGTATTATCTTTTTTAAGTTTTTCTAAACCTACAATAACTGCCAATAATTCCATTCTATTATTTGTAGTATGTCTAAAACCCTCGTAGAATTCCTTTTTATAAGGCTTTCCAACCCACTCCATAACAACGCCGTATCCTCCATTTCCAGGATTCCCTTTAGCCGCTCCATCAGTATATATATGTACGTCGTAATTCAAAATGATGTTTTAAAGTTTATTAAGAAGCAATTTATCTATTATCTCTGGGAAATATTTTTGTTCTAATTCATGAATTTTTTCTGCAACCACTTCGGGTGTATCCGTTCCTAAAACTGCAACATTTTTCTGAAAAATAATAGCTCCCTCATCATAATTTTCATTTACATAATGAATAGTAATTCCCGTTTCTTTCTCTTTATTATCGACTACCGCTAAGTGAATATACATTCCGTACATTCCTTTTCCTCCAAATTTTGGCAACAACGCAGGATGTATATTTACAACCTTATTTGGATAAGCTTCAATCAAATCTTGAGGGAATTTTAATAAAAAACCAGCTAAAACGATTAAATCAGGTTGAAATTGAATAACTTTTTGTAGTACTTTTCCTGAATTTAAATCTTCTTTTGAGAAAATATCAGTCGGAACTGTTAATTTTTTTGCTTTATCAAGAACCCCTGCATTTGAATTATTTGAAAAAACTGCCACAACAGTTCCTGTAGAACTATTCTTAAAATATTTTATAATATTTTCAGCGTTAGTCCCCGACCCAGAAGCAAATATCAGTATTTTTTTCATAATTCTACTTTTTAAATTTATGCAAAAAAAGGAATAAAAAACGAAAATAAATAGCTTTAAGAAATCTTTGTTGGAATAAATTTTATAATTTAGTAGACACATTTATTCACTAAATAGTTGTTTTAAAATAAAGTTGTTTTATTTTTGCCAACAAATTAAATTCTAAAATTAAAAGATTATGTCAGACATTGCATCAAGAGTAAAAGCGATTATCGTAGACAAATTAGGTGTTGACGAAAACGAAGTTGTAACAGAAGCAAGCTTCACTAATGATTTGGGAGCTGACTCATTAGACACTGTTGAGCTTATTATGGAATTCGAAAAAGAATTTGACATTCAAATTCCAGATGATCAAGCAGAAAACATTGCTACTGTAGGTCAAGCTATCTCTTACATCGAGGAAGCTAAAAAATAATAATTATACACCCGATTACTAAAATTTTATAATTTTAAATCGGGTGTTATTATTTGATTTAATTAAATATTCGATTGAATTTCAATCACATTATATTTACATTATAATACCCATGTCTCTTTTAGTTACTTTTTATAGTATAGAAAGCATGGGCTTTATTTGTTAAAAGATAACAAAAATAAAAACGTTATGGTTTTAAGAAGAGTTGTTGTAACAGGCCTTGGTGCTCTTACTCCCATTGGTAATAATATTGAAGAATTTTGGAATGGTTTAATTAATGGTGTTAGTGGTGCTGCACCAATAACATATTTTGATGCTTCAAAGTTTAGAACAAAATTTGCCTGTGAAGTAAAAAACTTCAATGTCGAAGATTTTATTGACAGGAAAGAGGCCCGAAAAATGGACCGTTACGCACAATACGCTATGGTTGCATCTGACCAAGCCGTAAAGGATGCTAATTTCGATTATGACAAATTAGATAAAGATAGAGTAGGTGTCATTTGGGGTTCAGGAATTGGAGGATTAGAAACTTTTCAAATAGAAGTTCTTAATTTTTCAGCTGGTGATGGTACTCCAAAGTTCAATCCTTTCTTCATACCAAAAATGATTGCTGATATAGCAGGTGGACTTATTTCAATGAAACATGGATTTAGAGGTCCAAATTTCACAACAGTTTCCGCTTGTGCGTCATCAACAAATGCTATTATTGATGCTTTCAATTACATACGCCTTGGTCATGCTGATGTGATAGTAACTGGAGGTTCAGAAGCAGCTGTAACAATTGCTGGAATGGGAGGTTTTAATGCTATGCATGCCTTATCAACTAGAAATGATGACCCAAAAACAGCTTCAAGACCAATGGATAAAGGCAGAGACGGATTTGTACTAGGTGAAGGTGCGGGAGCATTAATCCTAGAAGAATACGAACATGCTGTAGCCCGTGGGGCAACAATATATTGTGAAATTGGAGGAGGCGGAATGTCTGCTGATGCTTACCACATTACCGCACCGCACCCTGAAGGATTAGGAGCTAAAAATGTAATGTTAAACTGTTTAAGAGATGCTGGTTTAGAACCATCGGATGTAGACGGTGTAAACATGCACGGTACTTCAACTCCACTTGGTGATATTGGTGAATCTAAAGCAATTCTTCATGTTTTTGGCGAACATGCCTACACCATGAATTTGAATTCGACAAAATCAATGACTGGCCATTTACTTGGTGCCACTGGAGCAATAGAAGCAATATCATGTATTCTTTCATTAAAATACGGAATTGTACCTCCTACAATAAATCATTTTACAGATGATGAAAATATCGATCCAAAATTAAACTTTACTTTTAACGTAGCTCAAAAAAGAGAAATGAATGTTGTTATGAGTAATACATTTGGATTTGGAGGTCATAACGCTTGCGTTTTGGTTAAAAAATTAGATTTCAAAGCTTAAAATGCATTTTCTAAAAAAAATATTCTCAAAATCCCGTTCTCAAGAAGACGGGATTTTTTTTGATGCTATCCAAAACATCCTTGGATTTGAACCTACAAACATAAATTGTTACAAAAAAGCATTTACACATCGTTCTTCAAACCGTATCGATTCGAAAGGCAACCCTATTAATTACGAAAGACTTGAATTTTTAGGCGATGCTATGTTAAGCTCAGTTATTGCTGCCTATTTATTTAATGAAGCCCCACTTGGAGATGAAGGTTATTTAACAAAAATGCGCTCAAAAATAGTCAGCAGAGAACACTTGAATGAGTTAGGTAAAGACTTAAACCTAATAGAGTTTGTAGAAAGTAAAGTTCCTGTTCATCATTTTGGAGAGAATATACATGGTAATATATTCGAATCTTTAATTGGTGCAATTTACCTAGATAAAGGATACCAATATTGTGAAAAATTTATTCAAAAAAGAGTCATAATACCTTATGTAGACATTGCTCGATTAGAAGGTAAAGTAATTAGCTACAAAAGCCTTGTTATTGAATGGTGTCAAAAAGAGAAGAAACAATTTCACTATGATATTTTTGAAGACAATGCTATTGATGGTCAACGTCTATTTGGTGTAAAACTGAGTATTGATGATAAAGTCATTGCAAAAGCCAGAGCCACATCAAAAAAGAAAGCAGAAGAAAAAGCCTCGCAACGTGCTTATTTTGCTTTTCAAGAAAAAATTGAAAGAAAATAGCTAAATGATTATCAATACTACATCGTTTTCGTTAATAAAATATCATAATCCTAGTCAGCAAGCGTCCCATTACTAGTTTAGAAATATTATATTTACAGCTTATTTTTTAATGAACATGGCAATTCATAAATTGGATTTTGGTGAATTTGACGAGATAGATTACAGTCTTATCGCTATTCACACGCCATTAGAAGATTACCGATTGGCTTATTTTATCAATCAAAAACTTCATGTAAATCTGAATAAATCTATCAAAGAAATTCAAATTACAGATAAAGAAGGGGAAGTTCATTTTTCTAGATTTCATTATTATGAAAAGAAAAAAGATATTTCTTGGGATTTGATACAAAATATAAACGAAGTCATTCAACAAAAAAAAGAAGACGATCAAAGTTTGTTTTCAAACTTAGATATAGAAGTAGCTAAAAAAGTGTACATTCTTCCTGAATTCAAAAAAGTTAACTACTTTTTAAAAATAGAAAACAGTGAAGAGAACACCAATCTTTTGGAAATTCAAAGTGAGCTGAATTCAATAGATCAAATAACTACTAACTATGTTGTTGATATAAATAAAATAAAATCAAAAAACAATTTAATTTTTTAATACAAATGCTTACAAACAAAAAAACCAAAATTGTAGCCACACTTGGGCCTGCATGTAGTACACGAGAGATCATTAAAGATATGATTGAGGCAGGTGTAAATGTATTTAGAGTAAATTTTTCACACGCTGACTACGAAGATGTTAAAAACAAAATCAACATTATCCGTGGTATAAACGAAGAGTTTGGATACACTACTGGAATTCTTGGAGATCTACAAGGGCCTAAACTTCGTGTTGGAGTTATGGAAGACGGAGTTGTTGTTAACGATGGTGATTTAATTACTTTTACAACTGCTGAAGATATTATAGGTACTTCAAAAAAGGTATTTATGAAATACCAAAACTTCCCAAATGACGTTAACCCTGGAGAAAGAATACTACTTGATGATGGAAAATTAATTTTTGAAATCGTTTCAACAGATAAAAAAACAGAAGTAATTGCTCGTGTTATACAAGGGGGTGAATTGAAATCTAAAAAAGGGGTAAATCTACCAAATACTAAAATTTCATTACCTGCTTTGACTGAAAAAGACATTGCTGATGCCATTTTTGCAATAGAAATGAAATTAGACTGGATTGCTCTTTCATTTGTTAAAACTCCTAGAGATTTACAAGATTTACAAGAATTAATTGCAAAACACTCTGAATATAAAATTCCAATTATAGCCAAAATCGAAATGCCTGAAGCATTAGAAAATATGGATAGAATTGTAGCTTATTGTGATGCATTGATGGTTGCCAGAGGTGATTTAGGTGTTGAATTACCTGCTCACGAAGTACCATTAGTTCAAAAAGAATTAATTCACAGAGCTAAAACAGCTAGAATTCCTGTAATTGTAGCGACTCAAATGATGGAGACAATGATTACTAGTTTGACTCCAACTCGTGCTGAAGTAAATGACGTAGCCAACTCGGTTATGGATGGTGCTGATGCAGTAATGCTTTCTGGTGAAACAGCTACTGGTAATTATCCTGTACAAGTTATTCAAAAAATGACTCAAATTCTTGAAGCAGTTGAAGATTCTCCACTTATTCAAGTACCTCAAAACTCTCCACAAGTAAGAACAAATCGTTTTATCACTAAAACAGTTTGCCAACATGCTGCTACTATGGCTAATGTTATCAAAGCAAAAGCAATTTGTACTTTAACAAATAGTGGTTATACAGCTTTCCAAATTTCGGCTTGGAGACCTTCTGCACACATTTTGGTTTTTACGTCAAACAAAAGAATTATAACTCAGCTTAATTTATTATGGGGAGTAAAATCATTCTATTATGAAAAATCAGTAAGTACAGATGATACTGTTACTGATGTAAATAATATCGTAAAAGAAAAAGGATTTGTGAAAAAAGGAGATTTCTTGATCAACTTGGCAGCAATGCCAATTACTGAAAAAGGAATGGTTAATACCTTAAGAATTTCTGAAATAGAATAACTTTTAGTATCAATATATTTAAACCGTCTTCTATCTTTTAAAGATTTAAGACGGTTTTATCTTTTAAATTTTTGATTATTTTTACAGAAATAAAACCTCGTTGAATGAATCAGTTTTTGCTATTTGTCACAATTTTGCTTCTGCCTTATTATTCTATAGCTCAAACAAATTCAGATGCATTATTATCTGAAATAGATCAAACTATTGAAAATAATTCCTTTTTTACTCAAAAAAAAGAACGAGAAATTGCTCAGCTTAAAGCACTTTTAAAAAGCACCAACATTTCTATTTCTAAATATGAGATTACACAAAAGCTGTACATCAATTACAATTCATATCAATCTGACTCAGCTTTGGTTTATGCTAGAAAAAATCTTAAAATTGCAGAAAACCTTAAAGACTCAGAAAAATTAAATCAAGCCGAAATAAATCTCGTGTCTATCATGGGAACATTAGGCATGTACAAAGAAGGTACTGATATTCTTAAAACGATTACAATTGCACTGGCTTCCTCTTTAAAAGGCCCCTTTTATAATGTCAGTCGAACAATTTATGGTCAAATGGCCGACAACACATCTTCTCCTCAAGAAAAAGAAAAATATCTCTTTCTCGCTAAAAAATACCGAGATTCCTGTATATCTTATTATCCAACACATTCTGTTTCTAATATTATAGCTAAAGCTGATTGGGATTTAGATCATAAAAAACCTAGTGAAACATTACATTTATTACTCCCATATTTTTCTAAAACCAATCATAAAGATCCTAATCGAGCGATTATATCCTATCTTATCTCGCAAGCTTATAAACAAAAAAAAGACAGATTACAGGAGAAAAAATGGCTGAGTATTTCGGCTTTATCAGACTTGCAATTATCTAAAAAAGAATATATTTCGCTTCGTTCATTAGCATTTTTACTTTATGAAGATGGCGATATTGAAAGAGCCTATACTTATATCAAACGCTCATTGGATGATGCTGTTGTATGCAACGCCCGTTTGAGAACTTATGAAATATCAAAAATGCTCCCAATCATTAGTCAGTCATATCAGCAGCAAAATGAAACCAATAGATTCCAATTAGTTGTTTTTTTAATTAGTGCTAGTTTCTTTGCTCTTATTTTATTAGTGCTTTTATTTCTTCTTTTTAAGCAGATGAAAAAATTAGCTTCTGCAAAAAAAGAGCTGAGTTCCGCTAATGATAAACTTTCAGAATTGAATGCTGAATTAAATACTTTTAATGAAAAATTAAATCTGTCGAACAATACCTTATCAGAAGCTAATTTTTTAAAAGAAATTTATATTGGCCGCTACATGGATCAATGCTCAGATTATTTAGGAAAACTTGATGAATACCAACGGAAGCTAAATGTACTGGCAACAACCGGAAAAATAAATGATCTTGTTAGTACTGTAAAATCAAAAGACTATATCGAAAAAGAACTAAAAGAGTTTTATGCTAATTTTGACAAAACCTTTTTACAATTGTTTCCCGATTTTATAACTGATTTTAATTCCTTGTTGATTCCAGATGAAACCATCCATCCAAAGGAAGGTGAACAGCTTAATACCGAATTAAGAATATTTGCACTCATTCGTCTGGGAATAAAAGACAGTGCTAAAATTTCAGTCTTTCTTCGATATTCTATTTCTACCATTTACAATTACCGTTCTCAACTCAAAAATAAATCAGCTGGTCCAAGAGATGAATTTGAAGAAAGAGTAATACAAATTGGAAATAACAATAAATAAAATTTCTTCATCTAAGAAGTTTTACAAATTTATACTACTTAATAAACTACTTTTTTAAAAGATTTAAAAACAACAACTAATTGATTTTTAGATATTTATTTTGTAATTTTAAAAAAACAATCTACTTTTTTCAAAAACTAAAATTTTCCGAACGACAAAGCATATACTTTTACTTTTCGGAAACGATATTTTTTGACTCGTAAAATAAATCGATTTCGTAAAAGTTATTTCCAACAAAAAAATAAATTTCAACTATGAAACATTTACTTTATACTGCTTTATTTTGCTTTATGGCATTCCAGTGTGCCATTTCACAACAATTGAAATCTCCTAATGGAAATTTTACTATGGTGTTTGCGTTACAAAATGATGGAACTCCAAATTATAGTTTAGTCTACAAAGGAAAAACAGTTATAAAGCCAAGTAAATTAGGCCTGGAACTTAAAGATGACAAAAAGTCTTTACTGAATGATTTTACCCTAACAGATAGTAAAACCACTTCATTTGATGAAACTTGGAAACCAGTTTGGGGAGAAGTAGAATCCATTCGCAATCAATACAATGAACTTGCAGTAACACTTAATCAAAAAGGAACAGACAGACAAATTATCATTCGTTTTCGATTGTTTAATGATGGCTTAGGTTTTCGATATGAATTTCCAACTCAAAAAAACTTGGTCTATTTTGTTATAAAAGAAGAGAGAACACAATTTGCAATGACAGGAGATCATACTGCTTTTTGGATTCCTGGAGATTATGACACTCAGGAATATGATTATACGACTTCTAAATTATCTGAAATAAGAGGTTATTCTGAGAAAGCAAAAACAGCGAATTTATCTCAAACTTCTTTTTCACCAACTGGGGTACAAACGTCACTTATGCTGAAAACTAATGATGGTTTATACATCAATTTACATGAAGCAGCATTGATTAATTATTCTTGTATGCACTTGAATTTGGATGATAAGAATATGATTTTCGAATCTTGGTTAACTCCAGATGAAAAAGGAGACAAAGGATATATTCAAGCTCCTTCACATTCACCTTGGCGTACGATTATTATTAGCGATGATGCTAGAGAAATTTTAGCTTCAAAAATGACTTTAAATTTAAATGATCCTTGCAAAATAGAAGATACATCATGGATTAAGCCAGTTAAATATGTTGGTGTTTGGTGGGAAATGATTACTGGAAAAAGTTCATGGTCATACACCGATGAATTTCCGTCTGTACAATTAGGTGTTACCGATTTTTCTAAAGCTAAACCAAACGCGACGCATGGTGCAAACAATGCAAATGTGAAAAAATATATTGATTTTGCCGCCGCTAATGGTTTTGATGCCGTATTAGTCGAAGGTTGGAACGAAGGTTGGGAAGACTGGTTTGGTCACTACAAAGACTATGTTTTTGATTTTGTAACTCCTTACCCAGATTTTGATGTGCAAGGATTACATGAATATGCAAAATCCAAAGGTGTAAAAATGATTATGCACCATGAAACATCTGGATCAGTTCGTAACTATGAACGTCACATAGATAAAGCATACCAGTTCATGAAAGACAATGGGTATGATGCCGTAAAAAGTGGTTATGTAGGTAGTATTATATCAAATGGTGACAATCATTACAACCAATTTATGATAAATCATTACCAATATGCAATAGAAAAAGCAGCCGAGTATAAAATCATGCTCAATGCCCATGAAGCTGTTAGACCAACAGGTATTTGTAGAACCTATCCTAACCTTATTGGTAACGAAGCGGCTAGAGGAACCGAATATCAAGCATTTGGCGGTTCAAAACCAAACCATGTAACATTATTACCTTTTACTAGATTAATTGGTGGACCAATGGATTATACACCAGGTATTTTTGAAATGGATTTAAGTAAATTTAGCCCAAACAATAAGTCTCACGTAAACAGCACTATAGCAAATCAACTTGCCTTATATGTTACACTTTACAGTCCTTTGCAAATGGCTGCCGATTTACCTGAAAATTATAATAGATTCCTTGATGCTTTTCAATTTATCAAAGATGTAGCTGTGGATTGGACAGAAAGCAACTACTTAGAAGCTGAGCCAGGTCAATATATTACCGTTGCCAGAAAAGCAAAAGGAACCAATAACTGGTTTATAGGAAACGTAAATGGATATGATTCTCGTACTTCTAACATCAATTTTGCATTTTTAGAAAAAGGAAAAAAATACACTGCTACTATTTATGCTGATGGAAAAGATGCTAATTACAAAACAAACCCGCAAGCCTATACGGTTCGAAAAATAGAAGTAACTAATAAATCCAAACTTTCGCAACTAAGCGCTCCAGGTGGTGGTTATGCGATAAGCATTATTGAAAAGAAATAGTTAGTTGTTAGTTATTAGTTAATAAAGCTAATGATTGTAGTTGACCTTACAGATTTTAAAACCTGTAAGGTCTTCTTTGTATATAACCTATTTATCTCCAAAAATCTGAACATCATCGACTTGAAACGCACCATCCAAAGCAAGGTTTTTCCCCGATCCTGTATATTTAAAAGCAATATTTATTTTCCCAGTATACGATGATAAATCTATTCCTCCAGAACCCACAAACTGATACCAAGGTGTAGCTTGCTTAGGCAAAACAACTGTAAGAGGAATCCAAGTTGCTTTAGTAATATTCAAGCCATCAAAATCATTAGAAATATAAATTTCAAGCGAATTTAAAGGAGAATCAACATCCAAATGATGCTGAGCTGTTCGAAAAGTTAATACTTCATTTGTATGCAAATCCATATCAATTTGGGGAGAAATTAACCAAGCAATATTAGATACTACTTTGGTTCCGCTAATAGCAAACTCGGCATAACCATTGCCTGAATACACAGTCCCTTTCCAAAACAACGTTCCTTTTTGTACCATATTTGCCCATCCTGGAAGATTTAGTTTCGTATTGGTTTCTACACTTTGAAAATTTTCGGCAAAGAATGGTACAGCGGCAGTTCCTGTAAGTGTTACGTCTTTTTCAGATCTTGCTAATAACTGATAGTCTGAACCAAACTTGGTCAAAACGCCTCTTACCTTTCCACTTCCATCAGGTACAATTTTATCTGCAAAATCAGCAAAACTACTCGTCCTAAACAACACTTGATTTCCCAATTTATCTTTCAGACTCCAATTAGTGCCTCCCCCAATATCATTTGATTCTTCATAATAATGACGGCCAATAGCGTCATTTGCAAATTGCACTCCCGACAATTCTACTAATGTATTGATGTTTGAATCGTTCAATAAATCGGTTATAGAAATTGGGCGAACCAGTAATTCTTCATCTACTATTGTACAAGAGGAATTTAGGATTTTTTTATAATCATTTGCCGAAATTCTACCCACCCCTCCTTCATTATAAGTGTTAACATAAATACCTCCAATACGCATACCTCCATAATAGAAATCCGTAAACTGATCTTTCATTTTAATATATACTTTGTTTCCCAATTTAAAATCAACGTACGTATTCGAAGCATCAACAGGAACGCTAAACCCTATCGATGGAGTTGTATCTGTTGCCAATGTTTGAAACGAAATGGTCTTGAAAAAGTTCCCGCCTTCATCACTGGAAACGACATAACCTTCAATAATATCATCGTATTTATATTGTGTCACAATCGAACCTGTACTTAGCCTAACCTCTTCAACAGTTCGATTTACTTTTAAATCGGGCTGTGTACATGTTAATTTTGGCACATTAAATTCCTCTACACAACTCCCTAAAGTCAAGAAAATTCCTAATACAATAATGCTGATTTTTAACTTCATAATCTTTTACTTAAAAATTTATAAATTGATATACAGGTTCACAAAATAAGTCCGCCCGTAACCATAAAAATATTTATTCCCGAAATTGGGTGTTCCACTGGAAACGTCTTGATTGAGTTGTCTAAAATTGGCATTTCTCGCTTGCTCATATCCTCCTGTTTTATACTTCAAGTCCAGAACATTATTTAGCGTCGCAAAAAGTCCGATATTCTTTCCTTTTATCTTCCAAGATTTTCCTCCCGAAATGTTTAATAATGCAACAGGTTCAAATTTTTCTTGCGTCAATAATTCTCTAGCTCTTTCTTCAGAAGCTTCTGGAAAATTAAAACCACTTTCAGGATTTTTATAAAAAGTTGCAGTTCTTGAAATTGGAGAAATATCAATAAAACTATTAGCCAAATAATTGATATTGGTGCCAAGCCACCAATATTTGGGATCTCTATATTCAATTCCTAAAGCATAAGCCTGTTGTGGCATTCCTGCCTGATGATAATTTTTTAAAGTAGCTCTTCCAAAACCAAAAACTGGATTGGGGTTTTCAATGGTAGCTTGTGCATCATTGGTTATGGTAACATTGGGATCGCTAACATACGTATATTGCCCATACGCTGCCGAAAAACTAGCCATTATTGTCGTGGTTAACTGGTGTTGCAAACTGAATTCGGCTCCCAAATTTTGCTTATCCAAATGCGTTAATGTCTGACTTACGAAAGCATCAGTGTTGGCATATCCCGCTCCATCATCAAATATTCCTTCAGCATAAAAGAAAGACGTTTGAGTTATATTCTTTATACCGGCATAAAAAAGAGAAAGGCGGGTTTGCCATTTTGGAGTTCGAAAAAAGTAACTTACATCCAAACTATTTATGGTTTCATTTTCTAAACCAGCAACAACCGAATTGTTTAAACGGGAATTAGGAAATGTATTTCTGATTGTTGGCGCATTGGAAAGATATGCTGCATTGAAACTTAATTGTTGTCTCCCCGAAATTTTAAACAAGATACCTCCTTTGAAACCAAAATTATCAAAATGAACTTTCTCACTTTTTCCAAAAGAATTGGTTGCATAAATTCCGTTTTGGTACAAACCTTCCCTTTGATAATTGGATCTTATAAAATTTTGCGCCAAATAAAAATCAACCTTGTCATACGTGAATTTAAAGTTGGTGAAAAGGTTTAAAGTATTGGCAAAATAATTAAAATTGTATCCGTAAGCCTCGCCTTCCGCTACTTGTCTATTGGGATGATTCAAATCTGATTGTGCTTGATCTCCATTGTAAAACACATCAATATCTTCAAAATATGAACCGCCTAATAAATCAGTCAATTGCTGATAGTTATGTGATTTTAAATTGCTAAAAAAGCCTCCAGCAGTCAAATAAAGATTGTCGTTTATTTGTGTATTAAAAGTAGAATTGGCTGTTATTGTTTGGTCATCTGTACGGTCTTCATACAAAACATAGTGACTCTTCCCAGGAGAGTATTCAATTATATTACCATTCGCATCCAGAACTGGAGATTGATTTGCATAATATAAAGCGTTCCAATCAATTTGATTGTGAGTTAGAAATTGATCCTTGCTTTTCTCTGCATTCTCATAATCAGGAGTAAACTCTCCCGAAAATTCTCCATTATCTTTTGCATAAAGAGAACTGTAATAGCTTGGCATTTTTCTATAATAAGTCGGATCTGGGCTATTGGCATTTTGATAATCAATATTACTGTTTGTGATTTTGCCAAATTGATAAGTCAAACTAGAATTTAAAGTAGTGTAATCATTGATTGTATAAAAATGATTCAGCATCAAGATTGGTTCTTCGATAGTTTTTACTCTTGCATTTCGTTTTTTACCATCATGCCAACCCCAATACGAATTGTATTGTTCGTTTGTTAACTGAGTTACTTCAGCAGTATTTGGCGAGTTTTTAGCTCTGGAGTTGGGTGTGTAAAATCCGGAGAAATTCAATGAGTGATGTTCATTTATTTTCTTTTCAACACTAATAAAACCAGCAACCGCATTATAATTGGTTCCATCAAAATACGCTTCCTCTGCCCATCGGGTTCCTGCCGAAATTACAAATGCCCAGCCTTTATTATTCATTCCAGAAGCATAAGTTCCAGTAGTTCGCCAAGAATAATTAGTATTAGTTCCTGAAAAAGAAAGTATTGTCCCTGGTCTGTAAATGGAAGCACGAGTATTGATTTGCTGAGTGCCCAAAATCCCTCCAAAAACATAATCCGAAGGAAAAGAACCAACTGTAAATTCCTGATTCCGAACTGCATTATTCAACCCACTCCAATCACCCCATTGTGGCCTGCCATCAAAGAGTTTGTTCATCGTAACGCCGTTAATGGTTGTAGTTGCATACTGGCTATCCAAGCCCCGGATTCTAAAACGAGCTTGTCCCCAATTGAAAGCTGCTGCTTGCTGAAAAGCATCTCTGGAAGATTGTAAAAGTCCCGAAGTACTTTCGGAACCGCTATTGTCATCACTCAAATCACTTTCAAGAAGTGTGATTAAACCTGTTTGTTGTTCAACCATTTGGTTGTCTTCCATTGGAATTGCTCCTAAATCAAGCATTTGGTCTTTAGTAATTACAATAGAAAGCAATATATCCTTAAAACCCTGACTATGTAAAAGCAGTAATTGATTTCCCAACGTGACTGAATAAAAAGCAAAAACACCATCGCCCGAAGTAAGTTGCATCAGCTGGGTATTTTCAATTGAAACCACTACATTCTCTAATGGTTTTTGTGTTTTAGAATCAATAACTTTCCCTTTAACACCTATTGGTTTTTGGGCTAAAATAAAAGTCACATTCCATAAAAAAAGCATTCCTAACAAAAATTTCCGCATACCTATTTTACAAACAAATGGAATGAGCCGTGACAAAACACAACTAACCCAAAGATTAAATTCGTTTAAAAAAAAGGATAAAAAAGGTTTGGAAAAATAATAATGTAAAGTCCTAAATCAACTGTGGCGTTTAAAATATCAATCCAATAGAAACAACTCTCCATTGAAATCGGAGGCAAACATAAGAAAAAAACTATTTAAAAAAAGAAGTAAATACTTATATTTTGTGATTATTCGCTAATCACTTTGATACGACCTACCATAAAAGCGATGAGAACACCAAAAATCCCAATAAAGGCAAAAGAAAAACGCAAACTTGATAGTTCGGCAATATGACCAATAACAGGTGGCCCCATCAAAAATCCAAGAAAACTAACACTTGAAACAGTCGTCAAAGCTTCGCCAGTAGGTATTGTTGGATGTTTACCTGCTATACTATACAAAGTAGGAACTACGGTAGAAACTCCCAATCCTATAACCATAAAAGCAAGCATTGAAGGTATGATATAAGGAAAAGCAACAGCAGTAAAGAAACCTGATGAAATCATAACTCCACTGATTTGCATTACCTTTTTTCGTCCATATCTATTGATTAATTTGTCACCAAAAAAGCGACCACTTGCCATCATAATCATAAAAGAAGTGTAGCCCAGAATTATTAAAGCCCCAGGAGCTTTTACAATATCTTTAAAGAAAACGCCACTCCAATCAAACATAATTCCTTCACTGGCCATACTACAAAAACCGATAACACCTAGTAAGACTAAAGTTTGATCTGGCTTACTGAGTCCCTTTTTTTTCTGTACTTTAATTGTCTCTTTGGCTTTAATTAAGAGTTTGAAATTAAAGGCAATCAACAAAAATGCAATAAAAGCAACTATTAAGAAATGAATATATGTAGTGAGTTGTAATGCTAACATTCCTAAACCTACTAATGCTCCAGTAAATCCAGCTAAACTCCACATTCCATGAAAGGAAGACATAATGGTTCTTTTAAAAAGACCTTCAGTATAAACGCCTTGAGTATTTACAGCTATATTAGTAAGGTTACCAAAAATTCCAAAGGCATATAATCCAAGAGCTAATTGCCAAGCATTTTGGGCTAGACCCAAATTCGTTAAACTTACTGCATACATCAAAATAGCAAAGGGCAAAATACGATGACTGCCAAAACGAGTAACTAATTTACCCGAAAAATACATCATTGTTAACTGTCCTACAGGCAAAGCAAAAAGAATAGTTCCCAATTGACCGTCACTTAAATTGAGTGCTGATTTTATAGTTGGAATTCTGCTTGCCCAAGTAGCAAAACACAAACCCATAGCAAAATAAAACATCGAAACCGCTAAACGAATCCTAAGCAAATAGGATGCTTTGGCATCTCGATAGTTTTTCTTGTATTTTCCTTTGGCTTTATACCAACCTATAAAATTGAAGTACTGCAAAATTATCGCTATTTAGTGTTTTGCAAAGATAACAAATGAATTTATTTAAAGTCATTATTACTATAAGCTTCCTGAGTTATAACGTTATTGTTTATAAATCAATACCTCTTTTATCTTCAGAACTTTGAATGGATGCCTCAATAATCTGCATCACATGAGTTCCATCTTCGGCTGACACAGGCTCTGGTAAGCCGTTAGCAATTGACTGATATACACCTTCAAAAAAAGAATAATAATTTCCTTGAAGTGTTGGTACTTTTTTCTTTATAATTTCGCCGTCAATTTCGGTGTGTAAAAAACCCTCAAGTTCTTTTGGCTCTGTTCCCCAAGAATCTAAATTTGGTTTTTTACCCAATTTCAATTCATCTTCCTGAACATCACCTCGAGGTTTCAAGAACGAACCTTTTTTTCCATGAATAACATACGCTGGATTAGCTTCTCTCACAAAAAAACTAGCTTTTAATCGCACTCTAAAATCTGTGTAAAACAACAAAATATCAAACCAATCGTCCACTAAAGAATTTTCTCTGGTTATTCGAATATCAGCAAAAACACTTTTGGGAAATCCAAATAAATACAATGCCTGATCAATTATATGTGGTCCTAAATCCTTTAGAATTCCAGCACCAGAATTGGCCGTCTCTTTATGTGTTTTTGGGCTCAAAATTGGATTATAACGATCAAAATGAATTTCGGCTTCTACCAATTCTCCTAGAACTTTACTGGAAACTATTTGTTGTACTGTTTTAAGATCGCTGTCCCATCTTCTATTTTGAAATACTGAAAGTTTTAATCCTTTTTCTTTAGCAAGGTTTGCTAATTCTCGAGCTTCGCCAACAGTAGTTGTAAAAGCTTTTTCAACAACAGCATTTTTTCCGGCAAGTAAAACTAGCTTAGCATATTCAAAATGGGTTCCAACTGGTGTATTAACAATTACCAAATCAACATCGCTTTGAAGTACTTCTTCCAGAGTAGCAAAACTTTTTACGTTTGGATAATCCAATTGAATTAATTGCTTACTTCTTTCCCAAGAACCAACCAATTCAAATCCTTGATGAAATTCTAAGAAAGGAGCGTGGAAAACTTTTCCTGACATTCCATAAGATAATAGTGCTGTTTTAATTTTTTGCATTGTTATTTTTATTTTATTTTGGCTCGTTCATATTGTCTCGGCCATTCTACATCAACTCCCAATTCGTGTGCGAAATCAAAACCTAAATTCGAATTTCTAAGCGATTCTCTAGCAAATAAAACTATATCAGCTTTACCACTCGCTACAATATCTTCGGCTTGTTGAGAAGTGGTAATCAAGCCAACAGCTCCTGTCAATATATTGGTTTCTTTTTTTATTTGTTCTGCAAAAGGAACTTGGTAATTAGGTCCTAAAGGAATTTGTTGATGTGATACCAATCCACCCGAAGAAACATCTATTAAGTCAACTCCTTTTTCTTTTAAAATTTTTGACAATTCAATTGATTCTTCAACATTCCATCCACCTTCTGCCCAATCAGTAGCAGAAATTCTCACTAATAACGGGAAATCTTTTGGCCATTCCGATTGTACTGCTTTTAAAACTTCAAGTGTAAATCGGATCCTGTTTTCAAAACTTCCTCCATATTCATCGTTCCTTAAATTCGTTAGAGGCGACAAAAATTGGTGCAATAAATAACCATGCGCACCATGAATTTCTAATACTTGATATCCTGCAAGAACTGCTCTGCGGGTAGCTAATTTAAAATCGTCTATCACTTTTTGAATTCCTTCTTTATCTAATGCTGTAGGGATTAGCTCGTTTTCATGATATCCGATAGCGCTTGGAGCTACTGTTTCCCAACCTCCGTGATTTTGAGCTAATTTTTTGTTGCCATACCAAGGTGCTGAAACACTAGCTTTTCGGCCAGCATGTGCTAGTTGTATACCTGCAACTGAACCTTGACTGATGATAAACTTGGTAATTTTTTTCAGCTTTTTGATGTGATCATCACTCCACAGACCCAAATCGGCTGGAGAAATTCTGGCTTCTGGGGAAACAGCTGTCGCTTCCTGAATGATTAGACCTGCACCTCCTGTAGCTCGACTACCAAGATGTACTAAATGCCAATTATTAGCAAAACCTTCTTCAGCGGAATATTGACACATTGGAGAAATTGCAATTCTGTTTTTAAACGTAATACTTTTTATTTGTAGTGGAGAAAATAATTGTGAAGACATAAATACAACGAAATTAATGTTTTAAGTAAAAGAGTAATAAAACATGATTTATAGGTAGTAAAGTTATTGTACAAACTGCAAATTAAAAATGAAAATCGTATTAATTAACAAAGTTTTAAAACGATACGCGTTAATATTGCGTAATTAATAAAATAGAAAATAGTACTTTTGTCCGTCATTAAAGAACCGAAAATTAAAAAATGGAAATAGTTATCAAGCTTTCTCAATTTTTATTGAGCTTATCATTACTTATTATACTTCACGAATTAGGACATTTCATTCCTGCTAAATTATTCAAAACCAGAGTCGAGAAATTTTATTTGTTTTTTGACGTAAAATATTCACTGTTTAAAAAACAAATTGGTGAAACTGTTTACGGTATTGGATGGTTGCCACTTGGTGGATACGTAAAAATATCTGGAATGATTGACGAAAGTATGGACAAGGAACAAATGGCTTTGCCTGCACAACCTTGGGAATTTCGTTCTAAACCAGCTTGGCAACGTTTAATTATTATGTTGGGTGGTGTAACGGTAAACTTTATACTTGCTTTCATTATATATATAGGTATGGCCTTTGTTTATGGTGATTCTTATATTGCAAACGCTGATATGAAAGATGGTCTTTTGATAGAAAACCAAGCCATGATAAATGCCGGATTCAAATCTGGTGACAAAATAGTAGCTGTTGATGGAGAAAAAATCATTCGTTTTGACAAAGAAATTAGTGGTAAAGTAATTTTAGCCAAAGAAGTTGTGATTGACAGAAATGGTGTTGAACAGACTATAAAAATGCCCCATGATTTTGTTGATCAATTGTCTAAAGTTGAAAAAGAACCATTAGCCACTATTCGAATTCCATTTGTTATAGGAAAGATCTCAGATGATTCTTCCAACAAAGATTTAAAAGCAAAAGATATTCTTATATCACTAAATGGTCAGCCAACAAAATATCTTGACCAAGCCAAAGTAATTTTACAAAACAACAAGAACAAAACGGTTTCAGCTATGATTTTGAGAGATCAAAAACAAGTGGCTATAAATGTTAAAGTAAATAATGAAGGCAAATTAGGAGTTCAGCTTGGTGGTTTAGGCCTTGATTCTTTAGAAAAATTAGGCTATTATAAAATTACACATCAAAAATACGGTTTCATGGAATCTATTCCTTTCGGGATCCAAAAAGGGAAAGATCAATTGGTAGGATACGGAAAACAATTAAAAATGATTTTCAATCCTGAGACCAAAGCTTACAAACAAGTGGGTGGTTTTGCAGCTATCTATAATATTTTTCCAAGTTCTTGGAGCTGGGAAGTTTTTTGGAGCATCACAGCCATTTTATCAATAATGCTTGGCGTAATGAACTTATTGCCTATTCCAGCACTTGACGGTGGTCACGTAATGTTTTTATTGTTTGAAATTGTGAGCGGAAAAAAACCAAGTGACAAATTCTTAGAGAACGCACAAATGGTTGGTTTTGTATTGCTTATCAGCCTGTTACTTTTTGCTAATGGAAATGATATTTATAAAGCGATTGTAGGCAAATAAAAAAGATTGTTATTTTTGCTTTTTTTGTTTGCTACATTTAAATTTAATCCTATATTTGCACTCGCTAAAAAGAGCAACAACTTCCTCCTTAGCTCAGTTGGTTAGAGCATCTGACTGTTAATCAGAGGGTCCTTGGTTCGAGCCCAAGAGGGGGAGCAAACTTTTTTTAGCAAACATACATACCTTTAAGGTGATTCCTCCTTAGCTCAGTTGGTTAGAGCATCTGACTGTTAATCAGAGGGTCCTTGGTTCGAGCCCAAGAGGGGGAGCAAAAAAGACTATCAGAAATGATGGTCTTTTTTTTTTGCTCAAAACTCAAACAAGAGAACGTATACCTAAGTATATACAACCTAACACAGGAAACAAAAGACCATCATTGCTGATGGTCTTTTGTTTAGACAAAACTCAATTTCATCAACTCAGAATAAAACATCCACAAAACAAAACATTCTATATTGACATCCAGAATGTTATCAATACTGAAAGCCAACGAATACGAAATCAAAAAAAAATCTAAACAAAAAAATTAGAATTGATAAAAAAAGATTAGCTAAAAAAGAAAATCATATAAATTAAAAAATAATCACAACAACGTCGATTTCGGTGATAATAATTTAATAATTTAGTGTCGAACACACGCCAAAAAGGCCATATTACACGATACTATTAATTATTTAATATTAGAGGAATATGATGAAACTGATGCCAATATTAGACCCAAAAGGTTGGGATGAAATGTTCTCTAACGAAGGAGTAAGAGATTCCTACGCACATGTTCTTCATACATTACAAAACCTGAATCCAGAAAGCCTAAACGACAAACAATTGCAGGCATCAGATTTGTTTATGAACCAAGGCATAACATTTACTGTTTATAGCGATAATAATCAAGGAATAGAAAGAATTTTTCCGTTTGACATCATTCCCCGAATAATAACCAAAGCCGAATGGAGTGAAGTAGAAACCGGAATCAAACAACGATTAAAAGCTCTTAATTTATTTTTGGAAGATGTGTACAATGGACAACACATTATAAAAGACGGCATAATCCCCGCCTCATTAATAGCGTCATGTCCACATTATATACAAGAAGTTCAAGGAATAAAAGTACCACATAGCATTCATGTGCATATTGCTGGGATTGATTTAATACGTGGAGCAAAAGGAGAATTCTATGTCCTTGAAGACAATCTAAGATGCCCAAGTGGTGTGAGCTATATGCTGGAGAACCGAGAAATTACAAAACGTATTTTTCCCGACATGCTTGCCACCAATAAAGTAAATACGGTTGGAAATTATCCAAATATATTTCACAACATATTGGTTTCGCTTTCTCCGCGAAATGTATCTAAGCCAAACGTGGTTCTACTTACGCCTGGCGTTTATAATTCGGCATACTATGAACATACTTTTTTAGCCCGACAAATGGGAATTCCACTTGTAGAAGGAAGGGATTTAGTCGTCAACAATAACAAAGTGTTCATGAAAACTACTTCCGGGTTACAGCAAGTAGATGTTATTTATCGCCGTTTAGACGACGATTATCTTGATCCATTAGTTTTTAAACCGGACAGCTCTCTGGGCGTACCTGGTCTTATTAGCGCCTATCGTCACGGCAATGTAGCTCTAGTAAATGCAGTTGGCAATGGTGTTGCCGATGACAAAGCGGTCTATGCCTACGTTCCTGACATGATCAAATATTATCTCAACGAAGAACCCATACTTAAAAATGTTCCAACATACCAAATGGAAAACAAAGAGGAAAGAGAATTAGTATTTGCCAATATGGAAAACATGGTGATCAAAGAAACCAATGGAAGCGGCGGATACGGAATGATAATGGGAAATAAAGCTTCCCAAGAAGAACTTGAGAATGGCAAAATAGCCATTCTCGCAAACCCTAGAAATTTTATAGCACAACCTATAATTCAACTCAGCACAGTCCCTTGTTTAATCGATGGCCAATTGAAATTACGCCATGTTGATCTAAGACCTTATGCTTTATGCGGACCCAATGGAGTAGAAATTGTGCCTGGAGGACTAACTCGAGTCGCACTAACCGAAGGTTCATTGGTCGTAAACTCTTCTCAAGGAGGAGGAAGTAAAGACACTTGGATCATAAAGTAATTTCATTTTAAATATTTAAAATGAATCAAAATGGAAAAGAATAAAATAAACACAGAAAAAAACAATAGTACAAAGTTTGCCTTTTTACCCGAAATGGTTTTAGAACATTTAAACGACGCAAAAACTATAACCCAAGAAGAAATTATAAAAGAGGAAGTACCAAATCCTACAACATCACAAACCATAGTTTTTGATCCCATGGCAGACCCTTTCGATGGATCTATTATAGAAATCAAACCAACAAATAAAAAAAAAAGCAAAATAAAATCTATTAAAGCAGCAAAAGGTCCCAATTTAGAAGCACCAAAACTCATTATAGTAGAAAACAAAATCATGCAACTTGTAAAAAAAATCAAATTCTATTTTATTAATTTTTAAATCAATTCAAATGAAAACAACTATGACAAGAATCGTTTCAAACACTTCGACAAACAAAGAAAAATCAATTCGTTTTGAAGCTCAGGCTCCCATTATCGAATCGATCATCGAAACTATAGTGGAGCCAATTATATACAAATGCTAAAACAATCTGAGTTCAATTATTTTTAGGAGCAGAAACATTTGGCATTTCTAGAAACATAGTTCCTGCTCTACGCTAAAGACAAAGATTTGGATTTTTTGCTATTATCCCCAATTCAATTGGACTCAGGTTACAAATAAAGAATTGGTATATACTTTAATTTCTTCTGATTTAAAAATAGCAAATCAGAAGAAAATACACTCATGCGATTTTCAAAAAACAAATTCTACATATCTCAATTTTAAAAATCGATTCTAATGAAAGCAAACATGCTAAGTCGAGTTGCAGACGGAATGTTCTGGCTCAATAGATATATGGAAAGAACAGATGGCATGTTACTTACTCTTAACACAAGCTACATTCTATCATTTGACAAAGAAACTGATGATTGCCAAGGTTACAAGCCTTTATTAAATTACTATACTGATTTGACTCATGAACAAATAAATGAAGTTCAATATGACACCAACTTTGTTTTGAAGTATATAATTTGTGATAGTTTAAATCACAATTCAGTCAAAAATTTAGTCATAAAAGCACGTGAAAATGCCAGAGGATCTCAAGATAAAATTACCAAAGAACTTTGGGAACACATCAATTCGCTCTATCATTATATGAATTCCGACGATCTTCCTCAAAAACTGGAAACTTCTGATGCCTTAAAAGTTGTAAACAAACTCAATAAAGAACTACTACTTTATAATGGAATCTTCCATGTTACCATGCCAAGAGGACTAGGCTGGAGTTTTTCGAGTATTGGAAAACTAATCGAACGATGTTTACAGACCATATCCATGACACAAGCCTATTTCATCCCGATTAATTACAATTTGGACGGAAATGAAGACACAATGTACTGGAAAAGACTCTTGCTTTCCTTATCAGGTTATGAATTATACCTTAAAAGCTATAGCAACATTAAACATAATAGAAAAGTCGTTGAACATGTTGTTTTTAACTATGATTTTGCACATTCAGTAATTTTTACTTTAGACTTAATCAATAAATATTTGGATTGCCTTGTAAAAGACAGCGAAATAAGTGAAGCCAAGACGCTATACAATCAATTTGGGAGATTAAAAAGTTATGTAGTCTACACAGATTACCAACACCTAACAAACGAACAATTAGAAGATGTTTTAGAAACAACAAAAAAACAGTTAACTCAATTTTCTATCGATTTTTCTAAATTATTTTTTTCTTACACCTAGCTATATGGCAATATTCAAAATCGTACACATCACAAAATACCAATACAGCTGGCCTATAAAAGAAAGCATAAACGAAATTCGTTTATTTCCACATAATTTTGACAATCAAGAAGTTCTTGACTATCAACTTTTTATTACTAATGATCCCGAAGTAGAATATTTTCGTGACTATTATGGTAATCGTTTTGCTAATTTCAACAATTTAGAAGCACATCAAGAAATGATTATTGAATCTCGAATGACAGTTCGAGTAAACCATCCTCGCAAAATTCCCGCAATTGACGACACCTCCGTAAAAGATATTGAAGAAGAAAAAAGCAAAGACATAACCTTACTAAGACTTAGCTACCCAGAAACAATTATAAAGCAACAAGAGATTCATAACATTTTGGAAACGATAGCCATAGAAAACATGTCGATCATAACCATTGCCCAATTATGCAATCAATATATATTTAACAACTTTACCTACACTAAAGGAATTACTAATATAGAAACTACAATTGACGAAATTTTAGATCTAAAAAAAGGAGTTTGCCAGGATTTCGCACATGTCTTGCTTCAGCTTTTAAGAACTATCGGTATCCCTTCAAGATATGTAAGTGGCTATATCTGTCCTAACGAAAGTGGTCTAAGAGGTGAAGGTGCTACTCATGCATGGGTCGAAATTTACACTCCAACACAAGGCTGGCTTGGACTAGATCCAACCAATAATATATGGACAATGGACAATCACGTAAAACTTGCTGTAGGCAGAAATTTTCATGATTGCACTCCGATTAAAGGAACTTTCAAAGGACTGGCGAGACAAACACTATCCGTATGTGTTTCCATAGGCTATGAAGATGGTAGACATTATGAAGAAATAAATGATGTTCTTCTTGAAGAAATACCACAGGAAATAAAAGAGCAAATAAGTTATATTGAGCAACAACAGTAAAAGCAAAAGAAAACTCGCCACTAAATTAGAAATCAAATTTGAGTTGCACCACTATTGTTTTCTTCATTTCGGTATTTAAATTGCTTAATGAAATCCCCAACAATCGTACTGAATCTTTCATTCTTTCTTGATACAATAACTCCCTGACAGTTTCCAAAATCAATGATTTATCTGCAATGAAATAGGGTATAGTTTTACTTCGTGTTTGTTGAGTAAAATCACTATATTTAATTTTAAGAGTGATTGTTTTTCCTGAAATTTGATGTTTTTTCAAACGTCGTTCCAATTCAGCTGCAATTTTTTCAAGCTTTTCCAACATGAATATTTCGGAAGATAGATTACTATCAAAAGTATATTCAGCAGCTACCGATTTAGCTATTCGATTAGATTTTACTTCACTGTTGTGTACACCTCTCACTACATTATAATAGAAACTTCCGGATTTACCAAAATGTTTTTCGAGAAATTCTATTGGTCTGCTTTTAAGATCCAAACCTGTAAAAATTCCAAGTTGAAACATTTTTTCAGCAGTAACTTTCCCTACTCCATAAAATTTTTGAATCGGTAATTGTTCTAAGAAAGCAATTACTTCATCTGGATTAACCGTTTTTTGACCATTAGGTTTATTATAATCACTCGCAATTTTGGCAACAAATTTATTAACCGAAATTCCAGCTGAAGCTGTTAAACCTACTTCATTAAATATTCGTAATCTAATTTCTTCAGCCAATAAAGTGGCGCTGGGATTTCCTTTTTTATTTTTGGTTACATCCAAATAGGCTTCGTCCAGCGATAATGGCTCAACCAAATCCGTATAATCACGAAAAATTTTGTGTATTTTTTTTGAGATTTCTTTGTACCGATCAAAGCGCGGTTTTACAAAGATAAGTTCCGGACAATTTTTTTTAGCCAAAACACCACTTATAGCACTGCGAACTCCAAATTTTCTAGCCTCGTAACTTGCTGCCGAAACCACCCCTCGATTCTCTGCACCACCTACTGCAACAGGCTTCCCTCGCAATTCGGGATTGTCCATTTGCTCTACCGAAGCATAGAATGCATCCATGTCGATGTGTATTATCTTTCTATTTGGAATTGGTTCGAGCATGTCACAAATTTAGAAACGTTTTAAAGAAATGAGATGACAAAAGTGTTAAAAAATAAATGAATATCTTTGATGGACTTACTAGCCCAGATGGAAACGACATCCTTTTTCTTTTTTCTTTAAAAAGAAAAAGATATAGTGGACAGCTGGATAAAGCTCCTTAGATTAATAAAAATAATAATGGAAAATGATTGAAATAGAACGAAAATTTTTGGTGACTTCAGATGCATTCAAAGCCGAAGCTTTTGCTCAAAATAGAATAAAACAAGGCTATTTAAGTTCCGTTCCTGAAAGAACAGTTCGAGTACGAATAAAAGGAGACAAAGGATTTTTGACTATAAAAGGAATTTCGAATAATTCTGGTTTATCTCGTTTTGAATGGGAAAAAGAAATCTCAGTTGATGAGGCCGAAAAACTATTGCTTTTATGTGAAGCTGGTGTGATTGACAAAATCCGATTTGAAGTAAAATCGGGGAATCACATTGTAGAAATTGATGAATTTTATGGTGAAAATGAAGGCCTGACTATGGCTGAAATTGAATTACAATCTGAAACAGAATTCTTTGAAAAACCGATTTGGCTTGGTGAAGAAGTAACGAACGATAAAAGATATTACAATTCTTATCTAAATAACAATCCTTATAAAAATTGGTGATTTGAGTTAAAAATAATTAGTGCAGAGTGAGCTAATTACTTTTAACCAAGCTCTGCACTAAAAATAATTATTTTTGTAATTCTTCGATTTTCACAATTACTGCTCCACTATTTTTATTAGAAGTAATGTCCATAAAAGCTTTTTTACTTAAATCGATTTCTCTTCCTCTTGCAAAAGGACCTCTATCAATCACCTCTACTATTACAGATTTACCATTGGCTTCATTAGTAATTCGGAGTTTGGTTCCAAAAGGAAATTTTCGATGTGCTGCGGTTAACTTTTTGTTATCAAATCGCTTTCCGCTAGCCGTTTTTTTACCATTAAATTTATCATGGTAATAAGAAGCATGGGCATCTTTTTTAAAAAATACAAATTTTCCAGTTTCAACAATTACAGTATCTGGGGCGATAGCAACTGGTTCAACAACTTTTTCTACAACTTTAGTAGATTTCTTTACAGTGTCTTTATTTATGGAAAATTTTTTGCTGTTAATAATAGAACTTTGACTACTTACTATCCCGATATTGGCTAGTAAACATAAAAGTGTGATTATTTTTTTCATTTAGAGTTTATTAGGTGAAACTTTGATGCGCAAAAAAATTATGGGTAAAAAAAAGTCCTTTTCAGGACTTTTAAAAATGGGTTATAACCACAATGACCAAGGGATTCTACTTAAAATAAGTACTAATCCTAAACCGTAAAATATGGCAAAGCCTTTAAATTTTGATTCACTTGTTGTTGCTCTTTTATGTTTTGACCAACCGATAGTAATCAAAGTAATTGCAATTACATTAATTAATGGGTGCTCTAATGAAGTTAAACGCAATGCTTTATCTGACATTTGTCCGAAAGAAGCTAATCCTAGTGGAGACACAAAATACAAAATTAAACCAAAAAGCAATTGAACATGTGTTCCAATTAATCCAAATAAAGCAATTTTTCGGTCTTTAGCTGTAAATTCTTTTTTGGAAGACATTCCCAATATAGCATTTATAACCGAAATAACTAGAACTAAGAGTGCAATATAAGCCCAACCAGAGTGTGCTTTTTGTAAAATAGTGTACATAAAAAGTTTTTTAATTTAAACAAATATAACAAAAAAGGGCATAAAAAAACGGCATTTAACTAAAAGTCAACGCCGTTATTAATATTTATTTAGATTCTAAATATTAGAAATCATAATTCAAAGTAAAGTTCCAAGTTCTTCCAAATCCGAAGAAAACTTGGTTAACAGTAGCTATTCCATCGTAAATCTGTCCGTTAGAAGCATAAGTTCCTTTTGAACCTGCTAGTTCTCCTGATGCAACAGGTAAATTGTCATCTGCAAAAAAATTAGATCTAGACTCAGCAATATAAACTTTATCAAAAACGTTATTCACGTTTATTCTAAAATTAACTGATTTATCTTTTTTATCTCCTACAAGCATTTTATATGAGAAACCCGCATCTACTAATCCATAAGAAGGTAATTCTAAAGAACCTTTATTATCTTCTTTTGTGAATTTATCTGGAGAAATTGCTGCATATAAATTATTATTATAATTATAATTAGCATCCAAAGTAACTCTTTTTAACACTTCATAAGAAGCACCTAAAGAAGCTGTCATTTGAGCAGCATCTCCAACTTTTACTTTATCTAAATATAAAAAACTTTTGCTTAATTCTGCGTTACTATTATTGTATAATGTTGAATTAGCATTTCCGCTATATTCCCAGTTTCCAAAAGAAAACATTCCATTTACTTTAAACTTATCCGTAACTTTTGAGTTTCCTTCAAATTCAACACCCATGTGTGTTTCATTGATTCCTGTAAAATCAAAATATCCACCAGGATTACCTGTAGTATTAGAATCGTTTATTCTTAAATTTCTATCGTCCCAAGTTGTATAGTAAACATTCACATTGGCTGTAAAAATTTTAGAACGGAAACCATATCCTCCCTCAACACTCATGATTTTTTCGTTTACCAAATAAGGATTCACTATAGACGCTTGACCAGGATAAACCGCATTAAAGAAAGGTTGTTTTGAATAATAACCAGCATTAGCAAAAACATTATGTTGCTCATTAATGTTATAGTTTACTCCTCCTTTTACATTACCTCCAAGAATATTTTCATAATCTGTAGAAGAAAGCGGATCTGTAGTTTTATATTTGAAATAGTCAACTCTTTTGAAACCTTGTTGAGAAATTGCTCCTTGTATAAAAGCAGTCAAGTTATCCTTAGAATATTCTAACTGAGTAAATAAACCATACCAATTTACCTTTCCATCATTGTTGAAATTTATTTTATCTCCTTTTTTTGCATTTACAAATGGATTTCCAGAAGGACTCAATGTATAGGTATTTGTTAAAATTCTATTTGGATTATTAACGTCATAATTGTCAAAATACTCATCTGCACCTAATAAATTATTTAAGTTTTGATAATGAATTCCAGTATATGTTCTTGCATCAAGACCAATATCCCAAGTTAAATTTTGAGTGAATTTTTTATCAAAATTAATTACACCACCATACCAGTCATGAGAGTTAATTGATGAAATTTGTGAAATCCCTGAAGTACTATTGTAAACATAAGGAGAAGCTGTAGTACCTGCACCTTTTCTACCTATATCTGCACTATTTTGATATTTACCATCAACATCTGGTATTGTTGTTCTTGTTCTATCAACACCAGAAATATTAACTGTTTGTCCTGAGTTGTATGCTTGAATTTTATCAAAATCTACCAAACCATTAGCAGTTCTAAAAGCATCAGCAGTATATGTTAATCCTCTAACGCCTCCTGTACCTCTTGAACCACCACCACGGCCCCAAGAGCCATAAACAACAGTAGATAATTTAGAAGTTTCATTGATGTTATAATCCCAGTTAATAGAACCAACAGGCTTGTGGTAATAGTTTCTAGTCATATTAAATTTTTCTCCATTCAAATAACCCCAATCTGAGTTGTAACGAGTATTTGGATCTTCATCAGTTCCATATTTTTGATACTGAGCAATTGTAATACTTGAATTTCTTTGATTGTGCCATTGTGGAGCACCTGTAAAAGTAAATTGAATATCATGTTTATTGTTTTTCGTAGCATAACCCAAAGCAATAAAGTAATTGTCTCCTTCAAAATCAGTTCCGTCTACATAACCATCTCCTTGAGTATGACTGTATAAAATAGAAGCTGAAAGTCCATTATCTAATTTACCAGTAGAATAAGATGCTTGTGTTTTTAAATAATTTGCATTTCCGAAAGAAGACCCAATAGAACCACCTTCTTTGCGATCTGAAGATTTAGTCACTACATTTATTGTACCTCCAACAGATGCTATTGCTAATTTTGAAGAACCTAAACCTCTTTGTACTTGCATCGCAGAAGTTACGTCTGAAAGACCTGCCCAGTTACTCCAATAAACAGCACTAGTTTCCATGTCATTAACTGGAACACCATTAATCATAACTGCAATGTTATTTTGGCTAAATCCACGAATAGAAATTCTTGAATCTCCAAATCCACCACCTCCTTTTACAGCATATACTGAAGGGGTATTCTTTAAAATCTCAGGAAACTCTTGAGTTCCTAATTTTTGTTGAATTTCAGATGCTTTAATTGTTGAAACTGCAACTGGCGTTTTTCTATCTTTTGCAATATCCACAACAGAAGATTTAACTACAATTTCGTTCAATTCATTAGAATTACTAATCAAAACAATATTCCCTAAATTTGTAGTTCCATTGCCTGAAGTAGAAAAATCAATTGTTTGGTTTGCAAAACCAATGTAAGAAATAATTAATTGCCCAGAGTTTACATTCGAATCAATAGTAAATTTACCATCAAAACCTGTCGAAGCACTTGCTGATGCACCTTTAATAGCAACATTTGCACCAGGTAACGGGCTTTGTCCATCTGTGATAGTTCCCGTGATTTTTCCTTGAGAAAATACAGTTGAAGCTATCAAAAACAGTAATCCAGAGAGTAACCAATTTTTCATTGTTTTCATTCTTGTTAGTTTAAATATTTTTGGCAAAATTATAACATTTAAACTAATTAATGTTAAGAAATATTTAATTAATTGTGCTTTTAACAACTCCAAGATACATAAAGAGCATATTATAATTTTATCGTTAATGTTTTAACGATTTATGCATTTTTAATCTAAAAAAAAAAGAATTTAATATTCCTTTTTTATACTCAAATCATAGTTTATCACTCAATACAATCAAAAACAATCTTAATTTAATCCAAAAAAAAACTCTGATTATCAAAATCAGAGTTTTTCATTATTGTGAAATTCTAAACGAAATTTATTTATTATCTAAAAAATGATTCAATAAAAATTTAGTAGAACTATCGTGATTTTTAACTTGCTTTGTATTGATTTCATCAAGTATTGAATTGGCCAATTGTTTTCCAAGTTCAACTCCCCATTGATCAAAACTGAAGATGTTCCAAATAAAACCTTGCACAAAAATCTTATGCTCATACATAGCAATTAAAGATCCTAATGATTTTGGTGTCAGTTTTTGAATCAAAATTGTGTTAGTAGGTTTATTTCCTGAAAACACTTTAAAAGGCAAAAGAGCACTTGCTTTTTCAGCACTTAATCCTTGTTTATCAAATTCTGCTTGAACTTGTTCCTGAGATTTACCATTCATCAAAGCTTCTGTTTGAGCAAAAAAGTTTGACATTAATTTATCATGATGATCTTCATCTCCATATAAAGGTTTTACAAATCCAATAAAATCAGTTGGAATCAATTTTGTCCCTTGATGAATTAATTGAAAAAAGGCATGTTGAGCATTTGTTCCTGGTTCGCCCCAAATAATAGTCCCCGTTTCATAATTTACTGGTTTTCCATCACGCCCTACACTTTTACCATTACTTTCCATTGTCCCTTGTTGTAAATAAGGAGCTAATTTTTGTAAATATTGTGTGTAAGGAATTAAAGCTTCACTTTCGGCACCAAAGAAGTTGTTATACCAAACGCTTAACAATGCTAATGTTACAGGTATGTTTTTGTCAAAATCAGCTGTTTTAAAATGTTCATCCATTTCATTAGCGCCAGCCAACAAATCATTAAAATTATCAAAACCAACTGCTAAACTTATTGAAAGACCTACAGCACTCCATAAAGAAAAACGCCCTCCAACCCAGTCCCACATTGGGAATACGTTTTCTGGATTAATTCCAAACTCAGTTACTTTTTGAATATTAGTAGAAACAGCTACAAAATGCTTAGCAACATCTTCTTGCTTAGCCGATTTTAAAAACCAAGCTTTAATTGTTTCGGAATTCGTTAAAGTTTCTTGAGTTGTAAATGTTTTAGAAACAATTACGAATAAAGTAGTTTCAGGATTTAACTTTTTGATAATTTCATTTACGTGATCACCATCAACATTAGATGCAAAATGTACGTTTAAATGATTTTTATAATATTGTAAAGCTTCAACAGCCATTACTGGTCCTAAATCAGATCCACCAATACCTATATTTACTATGTCTGTAAATGCTTTTCCAGTATATCCGGTTCTTTGACCCGAAGTAACTTCGTTTGTGAACGCTTTTACTTTATTTTTTACTTCATATACTTCTGGCATTACATTTACACCATCTACATTGATTACAGCCGATTCTTTAGCTCTCAAAGCTGTATGCAAAACCGCTCTATTCTCTGTTTGGTTGATAATTGCTCCTCCAAAATAATCAGCAATAGCACTTTTCAAACCAGTTTCGTTTGCCAATTCAAGTAACAAATCGATTGTTTCCTGACTAATTCTATTTTTAGAATAATCTATCAGGAAATCATTCCACTTCAAATGAAACTTTTCTGTTCTGGATGAGTCGGCCTGAAACATTGCTGTCATTGAAGCCTTTTGTATTTCAGTATAGTGTGCCTGTAATTTTTTCCAAGCAGAAGTATCGGTTGGGTTTATTGTATTTAAAGCCATTTTATTCTTGTTTTTTTATGTTGCGCAAATTTACTGAATTAAGTTTGAATGGACTAAAATCAGGCAATTATATAACAATATAATATCAAAATATAGAAATAAATTAACTCGGTCTAAATAAGTTCAAAAAGATTATTTTTATAAATTAGACACACTATCCAACTCGAATTTTAAAGGTTCTATTTTCTTTAAAAATCGCTCTTTATTTTTTGGATTCATAGGTTCTCCATTAGGTAATTTAAGTCGTAAAGCATCGACTTGAACTCCATTTTTCCAAAAACGATAACATACGTGTGGCCCCGTTGCCAATCCTGTACTTCCAACCAATCCTATAGTTTGGCCTTGATTCACATGTTGTCCTCTCCTTACTAATATTCGAGACATGTGTAAGTATTGAGTAGAATACACTTTATTGTGTTTTACTTTTACAAAGTTACCATTACCAGCAGTATAACCAGTTTGTTCTACAGTCCCTGCTGCTGTAGTTGAAATTGGTGTTCCATAAGGCGCCGCATAATCAGTTCCTTTATGTGCTTTCCAAATTTGCTGCACAGGATGAAAACGATTGGAACTAAAATGAGATGTAATACGACTAAATTTGATTGGCGTTTTAAGGAAGAAATTTTTCAATGTTTTTCCATCTTCATCATAATAATCAAAATTGCCTGATCCTTGATTTTGTTCGAATGGAAAAGCATAAATAATTTTGCCTTTATATTCAAAAAAAGCTGCTTGCAAACTGTCTACTCCGTCATAAATAGAGTCATTGATATAACGTTCGGTAAAAGTTAAACCAAAACGATCTCCCTTTTTAACCTTAAAGAAATCGATAGACCAAGCAAAGATTTTAGAAATTTTACTAGCTAATGCTCCTTCCACATTTGCGGCGTCTAATGTTTCGGACAAGGACCCTTTTAACACACCACCAATGGTTCTGCGTTTTAAAGTTAAAGGTTTTGTTTTTTTAGAAGCCTTTGCGATTGAATCTCTTAAATCAATTACATAATAATGCAATGCATCGGGTTGGTAGATGAAAACATTTAAGGAATTGGTTTTATTCTTGGAACGAAGTAATATATAATGTTTGTTTATTCTAATTGTACGAACATCAAAAGTGTCTTTCACTTGTGATACGATATCGTAAACTTTTTTGTCTCCAATATTTTGATTTTGCAAAATGCTTCCAAAAGTATCTCCAGATTTCACAGAATCCAGTACAACATTAAAATCAGAATATTTAAATCCAAAATCACTCTTTTTAGATTTTGGAATCACTTGATTTTCTACAACTTCCTTATCTTTATTACAAGAAATTAAGGAAAAAAGCACTGCTACAATTACAATTATCTTCTTCAAGTTCTCTCTTTTTATCTTTATTTTTCTACACCCCAATTAGCCAACTCTTCCTCACTCCAAAGCTCTGGAAAAAAAATCCTTCTTTGATATCTGGGATGCATGTATTTTTTCCAATCACTTCCACCAGTAGCCTCACCATCTCCTTTGCCGTTGTCAATATACTTTCTGGCAGCATTCAAATGTCCCATAACCCAAGTAATATTTACGGTATGATCATAATGACGCATTGCCTTAATTAATTCTGGATTTTCACGATCAGAATCTGGTAATTGTTTGAATTTTTGCCAAAGGTTTATCGTGTTATATTCTTTCATTTGTGCAATAAATATTGCTTTATATTTACGTTCAAACTCAAGCAGCAAATATGATTTCTCACCTGTTTGATGATCCTTTCCTGCTGCTTGCCAATACATATGATCTAAGGCATGCTCATAAGGTGTATTTCTATCAATAGTTGCTCGAAAACGGTAATCAATAAGATTGATTAAATCCGTCGAAGCAATCTCTATCATTCTATATTGTGCACTTTGAAAACCACTTGCAGGAGTAAGTGTATTTCTAAACTTCATGTATTGCTCAACTTCCATTCCATCACCCATAATATCAAACGAAGTGGTAAGCATATCAAAGTAACGACTAATTCTCATTAACCTTTCTGTAAAAAAATCAGTAGTCAATTTCTCTGAATAGGAAATTTGATGCATCTCCCAAAGTATCATTTTAAAAAGCAATTCATTAACTTGATGATACATGATAAAAACCATTTCATCTGGTAATGTTGTTCTTTGAATTTGCAAATTCAACAACGCATCAGTTTGTATATAATCCCAGTATGTTATTGGTTTTGACCAAAGTAATCCTTCAAGATGTGTTTCAGTTTTTTGATTAATCTGTTGGAATTTTTGATCAATTTCATCTAAAATTGATGCAGTGGTATCATTTATAGTCATTTTGCTTTTAATTTAAACGGATTATTCAATCCTTTGTATTCTTCCAAATCCGCTTTGACTGATCCTACCAAAAGCGTTGCTTTTATCCTAATGGGTATCTTATTGTAGTCGTCTGAAATCCATATTGTTAAACTTTCCTGTTCCTTAAATATACGGCCAGATTGCACCAAAGGCTTAAAAATCATTGTAGAAACGACTCCAAATTTAGTTTTAATATCTTCTCTTCCTATGAATTTTAACTTAAATTTTGTAATCTCATCGTCAAAAAACATATCAATAACGACAGATTCACCTGCTTTTATTTTATTGATATTAGGATAATTTCGCAGATAATAAAATGAAGAAAGAATATCTTGGGCATTATTGGGGAAATCAAAAGCTTTTTCAGTTTTATGCTTATAATCTTTTACCAAGATTCTATTCGTTCGTTGATTAAAGAATCCTTCCTGATTTTTGGTATATCCTCCTTCATTAATTTTTCGAACAAACCGATAGGGATTTCTAGTTACCTTATCTATATAACTTTCGTAATCATCTTCAACTCCAAAAAAGAATTTGGTCATACCTGTAGACCAGCCTTTACCAATAACATGATAAACAGCTTGATTGTTTAGGATTTCATCTTTAACTTCGATGGTTGCATAACCTGCATTTATCAGACCATAATGCAACCTGAACTTTAGGAATTCGCCTCCTGCAAAGGCTTCCTTATTTTGTGTATCGAAACCCAAAGTGATGATCACTATCAAGAAAATTATAATTTTTTTCATCGGATTCGATTAATTATAAAAAAATAATCTCAAATGTATTAAAACAAAAAAACTCAGTCAAATTAATGACTGAGTTTTTATGCTATTAACTAACCAAAAAACTATAAATTATGAAAATTTATATGAAACTTAGAAGGAAACCACCCCTTCGTTGTTTACAGGTGCAAAGTTATTGCATAAATCGAATTATTTTTAGTAAAAACTTGAGTTTAACACAACATTTGCAACTTTAAGGGTTCTTTAACTATTATTTTTTTTGATAATGCAAAAAAAATTCATTTTTATAGAGTACCTCGCAATTCTTGTTCACGCTCAATTGACTCAAAAAGTGCTTTAAAGTTCCCTGCACCAAATCCTTTGGCTCCCATTCTTTGAATTATTTCAAAAAATAACGTCGGACGATCCTGAACTGGTTTAGTGAAAATCTGCAACAAATAACCATCTTCATCGGCATCTACCATAATGGCCAGTTTTTCTATTTCATTCAAATCTTCCTTCATCATATCCATGTGTACTCCCAATCTTTCTGGAATTGCTTCATAATAAGCATGAGGAGGAGCTGATAAAAACTCTACTCCTCGTGCTTTTAACTCCGAAACTGTTTTTATAATATCATCTGTAGCGATGGCGATGTGCTGAATTCCAGGACCTCCGTAGAAATCTAAGTACTCCTCGATTTGTGATTTTTTCTTTCCTTCGGCGGGTTCGTTGATAGGAAATTTGATTCTTCCATTTCCGTTTGACATTACTTTACTCATTAATGCCGAATATTCGGTGTTAATTTGTTTGTCATCAAACGATAAGAAATTTACAAATCCCATTACATCTTCGTAGAATTTTACCCAAGTATTCATTTCGTTCCAACCTACATTCCCAACCATATGATCAATATATTTTAGACCAGTTGGTTCTGGATTATAATCGGATTTCCATTCTTTGTAACCTGGCAGGAAAACTCCTTTATAATTTTTTCGTTCTACAAAAATGTGAACTGTTTCTCCATACGTGTAAATACCTGAGCGTACTACTTCTCCAAACTCATCTTGCTCTACAGTAGGCTCCATAAAGGAACGAGCCCCACGTTTCATAGTTTCTTCATAAGCACTTCTTGCATCTTCTACCCAAAGTGCAGCGACTTTTACTCCGTCTCCATGTTTTTTTAAATGGTCGTGAATAGGAGAATCTTGTGTTAAAGGAGTAGTCAAAACAATTCGAATTTTGTCTTGTTTTAAAACATATGATGCTTTGTCTTTTACTCCTGTTTCTAATCCCGCATACGCCAATGATTGATAACCAAAAGCTGTCTTATAATAATGTGCCGATTGTTTTGCGTTGCCTACGTAGAATTCTACATAATCGGTTCCTAATAATGGAAGGAAATCTTGTGCTCCTTCGAAGATTTTTTCTAAACCGTATTCTACTGATTTTATTTCTTTTGACATGATGTTTATTTTTTTGATTCGGATTTTTTCTGTGATTCCGAAAATGTTATTTATTACTCTAAAGCCCTAGCCCTGATAGCAGTGGAAATCCTTTTTTATTGCTTTTTCTGCAATAAAAAAGATTGCAACGAATAGCAGGAAATAGCTCCATAAATTATTTGATATGCTAATGTGATATTCTTAGTGAGATGGCACCCGTACCTCGCAATGACTATTCTGTCCAGGATTTATAATACTGACCATCGTCTAATCCCATTGCTTCTTCGGTTACCATAAGTGGATGGAAGGTGTCGACCATTACAGCCAATTCCTGAGTTTCTTTATGTCCGATGCTTCGTTCCATTGCACCTGGTGCGGGTCCGTGAGGGATTCCTTTTGGGTGCAATGTAATATGACCCTGTTCGATATTGTTACGGCTCATAAAATCGCCATCTACATAATACAACACTTCGTCACTATCTATATTGCTATGATTGTAAGGTGCTGGAATTGCTTTTGGATGATAATCGTAAAGTCTTGGGCAGAATGAACAAACGACAAAAGTTGCCGTTTCGAAAGTTTGGTGTACTGGTGGTGGTTGATGTACACGCCCAGTTATAGGTTCGAAATTATGAATCGAAAATCCATAAGGAAAATTGTAGCCGTCCCAGCCAACAACGTCAAAAGGATGTGAAGCATAAACCACTTCATGAATCATTCCTTCTTTTTTTATTTTGATTAAAAAATCTCCTTTTTCGTCATGAGATTCTAATTCGTTTGGCAAAATAAAATCGCGTTCGCAAAATGGAGAATGTTCCAAGTGTTGTCCTGATGCATTTTTGTATCTTTTTGGGGTATAAAAAGGTGCAAATGACTCTACATAAAATAAGCGATTATCTTCGGTGTCAAATTCTATTTGGTAAATAATTCCGCGGGGTATGATTAAGTAATCCCCATATTCGAAGGGAATATTCCCAAGCATCGTGCGGAGTTTTCCTTTGCCTTTGTGAATGAAAATCATTTCATCGGCATCGGCATTTTTATAGAAATAAGAAGTCAATGATTTTCTGGGAGCCGCTAATCCGATGGTGCAGTCTCTATTGACCAACATCGGCTTACGGCTATCTAAGAAATCATCTTCGGGTTTTAATTCGAAACCTTTTAATAATAATGATTTGATGTTTTTTCCAATCGCTATTTTAGGTTCAACCGAATATGATTTTATAATTTCTTTGACCTGAGTTGGTCTGTGAATATGATACGAAAGCGAAGAATTTCCATGAAAACCCTCTGTCCCAAAGAGTTGTTCATAATACAAACCTCCATTTGGTTTTTCAAACTGGGTGTGTCTTTTAGGAGGAATATTTCCTAGTTTATGATATATTGGCATAACAATTTAAATTAGATAATAATACAATTCGTTAAAAACCGTAGCGTCAAATGGGATTACTTTTTAAAAGCAAAACTTTGATATACACAATTAAGTATTCAATTCTTTGACAATGGCCGAAATCACTCCGGATTTCTTTTGATTAAGAATTGAAGATACTCTAATAAACCTGTCCAATTTGTTTTCATAATTACAAATATCGTAATTTTATTTAACAATAAATCCAAATTAAAATATAAATCCAACAGAAAACCAAAGATAAGAATTGGAAATTTCTGGCGACCAGGAATATTTTACTTCAACTGGCCCTATAATGGTTTCCAATCCGTAACCCAATGCATATCCTGAATATTTGGGTAAGGAAATCCAATCTAACGTGCTGTAAAGATTATCGCCTAGATTGGCATAATTTGCAGAAAGATTAAGATGATTCTTTTTAAAAAGCTCAAAGTCGACTGTAAGGGTCGATTCCAAATAGCTATTACCCGCAATACTTAAAAAATCATACCCATAAAAGTATTTGATATTATTTGAATTATTAAATCCGTATCCTCCCAAAATAAAATTAAAATAGGGTGTATTTTTGTCACCTATTGTCATTCCTGCCTCGGCTTGAAACTTTACTGTTACATTTTTAAAAATTGTTTTGGCTATGCCTGCTTCACTTTTAACAACAGAAAAAGGAGCAAAATTTCTATCACTCTCTGAAGAAAACATATAAAATTGCGGGTTCCCAGAAAAATACCATCCTTTTTTAGGGAAGTATTTATTATCATAGGAGTCGTATTTGATATAACCAAAAACACTACCGTATGTACTCTTTGTTATGATTGGATCTACCTCAAGTGTCTCTGAGGTAATATCAAGATACTCAAATTCAGCTCCAACACCTATAAGGAATTTTTGTGCAAATACTGATTGAATATATATTTGATTTGAGATATCTAAATAATCAATATTTACCGAATTTGAAGCATCACTATTATAGGTTATTACACTAACAGGTATGTTTTTATTAAATTGATTCAGTTGTGATTTGAAACCATAGCTCAACTGGAATCCATTATCAATATAGTAGTCAAAATAATACCTTATATTATCTCCTAAAGCTATATCGGCCGATAAAAAGTCATTTTTGAAAAATGTTTTCTTATTGGTTATGTTTGCTAAAACAGCACTTTTATACAAACCATCATAATGCAGAGCAAATTTTAGATTTGTTTTTATTGGGCTTTCGGTTAAAGTAAGGATCAAATCATCGTATGCGCCATTCTTGTCAAAATAATAACTTACGTTACTAAAATTCTGAGTGGCATTCAGGTTGTTTATCCCAGTTTCCAAGTCTTTGAAACTTATTTTGGACTTGGGTTTGAAATTTAGTTTACCTATAATATAATCCCTAGAATAATTTTTGAGTTCATTTATTTTAATATCAACAATAGACAAACTATCGGATTGAAATTTTAATTTGGGTTTGTGATAAGGATTTTCCTTATCAACCAAAAGATCTATTTTTTCGTATACTGCAAAAGTAGCATCTTCCCCTTTTTTGATAATCTCTGATGCTTTTTCAAAGGATACTACACCGTAATTTTTTACATCGGGTTTTATATAGACTTCGGTTAGGTTCGCATTTGTTTTCATTCTCTCAATCATTTGCAGATTGGTAATTTGAAAGAAAACTTTTGAAGCGCTTCTTAATTCATCTTTGTTCAATAATCCTGATTGAACATCTACTCCTATTATTATGTCGGCTCCCATTTTTCGAACTTCATTGATAGGGTAATTATTAATCACTCCACCATCAATAATAAGATTATTATCAATGATTACTGGTGCAAATATAGAAGGCAAAGAAGAACTACCTGTTAAGGCTTGAGCCAAGACTCCTTTATCAAAAACTACTTGTTCTCCCAAAGCAATATTGGTTCCGATACATACAAAAGGAATAGGCAATTCATTAAAATCACGAACATGTCGGACAGGAAATGTCAAACGACTCAATAAATTGAAATTATACATTCCTTTAGACAATGCCTCGGGCGTACCGATACTGAATTTATTAAATGGAAGTACTAAAGCGTACAACTCGTCATTTCGCTTTTCATAAAAATTCTTGGAAGATCGAGGGATAAAATCATTAATAACATTACTAAAATTGGTGACATTAATAATAGAATCAATTTGTTTGGCATTATATCCTATAGCATAAAGTCCGCCTATAACAGCTCCCATACTGGTTCCTCCAATGTAGTCTATTTTTATTCCGGCATCTTCCAATACATTTAAAACTCCTATATGTGCAAATCCTTTGGCGCCACCTCCACTTAACACCAAACCAATTTTAGGTCTTTTGAGGGTGGTGTCTTGAGAAAATGAATTCAAACAAGTGAAAAATAAAAGAATAAAAAACAGTATTCTATAATACATAAAGGGCAAATTACTTTGTTTATTGATTTTTCCTGTCTTTTGAGGAAATATCAATTTTGTGTTTTGTAAAAGTCGGTAATTTTTTTGGCTTTTGATACTCCGATAACATCAGAAATTTCTTTTTCTGTAGCTAATTTTAATCTTTTAACACTTTTAAAATGCTGAATTAAAGTCAACATCGTTTTTTCGCCAATTCCTGGAATGCTTTCAATCGAAGAATTTAGTGCTGCTTTACTTCTCTTATCCCGGTGAAATGTAATCCCAAAACGGTGAGCCTCATTCCGTAATTGTTGAATAATTTTCAAGGTTTCCGATTTTTTATCCAAATATAACGGAATAGAATCTCCAGGGTAAAATAACTCTTCCAGCCTTTTGGCAATTCCTATAATGGCTATTTTTCCGCGCAATCCCAAAGCATCTATACTTTTGAGTGCCGATGACAACTGCCCCTTTCCACCATCTATAATAATTAAATTTGGCAACGGTTCGTTTTCATCCAGCAATCTTTTATAACGGCGATACACTATTTCTTCCATCGAGGCAAAATCATCGGGTCCTTCGACGGTTTTTACATTAAAATGTCTGTAATCTTTTTTGCTTGCCTTTCCATCTTTAAAAACAACACAAGCTGCAACAGGATTAGTCCCTTGAATGTTGGAGTTATCAAAACATTCTATATGTCTTGGTTCTACAGGCAAACGCAAATCGCTTTTCATCTGCGCCATGATCCTATTGGTATGGCGATCTGGATCTACAATTTGCAATTGTTTGAGTTGCTCTATTCTATAAAATTTAGCGTTACGAATAGACAAATCTAATATTTGTTTTTTGTCGCCTAATTGAGGAACTGTAACTTTAATTTTTTCACCCAAATCTAATTCAAAAGGAACAATCACTTCTTTGGACAGTAATTGGAAACGTTCCCGCAATTCTATTATGGCTAATTCTAATAATTCTTCATCAGACTCTTCCAGCTTTTTCTTGATTTCCATTGTATGGGAACGAATAATTGATCCGTGCGAAATTTGTAGAAAATTGACAAAAGCCGCACTTTCATCCGATACTATAGAGAAGACATCAATATTGGTAATCTTTGGATTTACAATGGTCGAACGTGATTGATAATTTTCTAATATCTCAATCTTTTCTTTGATTTTTTGCGCTTCCTCAAACTTCATGTCTTGCGCGAAGCTTATCATCAAACGTTTAAAATCTTTCATACTCTCCTTGAAATTTCCTTTCAAAATTTCGCGGATAGCATTAACCTGTTTTTGATACTCTTCCAACGTTTCATACCCTTCACATGGCCCTTTGCAATTCCCAATATGAAACTCTAAACACACTTTAAATTTCCCACTATCAATATTGCTTTTGCTCAAATCATAGTTACAAGTTCGTAGCGGATACAACTCTTTTATTAAATCCAGAATGGTATGTACGGTCTTAAAACTCGTGTAGGGGCCAAAATATTCAGAGCCATCTTTGACCATTCTTCGGGTAGAAAATATTCGTGAAAAAGGTTCTTTTTTGATGCAAATCCAAGGATAACTTTTGTCGTCTTTCAACAAGACATTGTACCTTGGCATTAGTGTTTTTATAAGATTGTTTTCTAATAAAAGAGCATCTGTTTCGGTAGGAACAACGATATGCTTGATGGTTACAATTTTCTTAACCAGCACATTGGTTTTGGCCGTATCATGGATTTTATTAAAATAAGAAGAAACTCTTTTTTTGAGATTTTTGGCTTTACCCACATACAAAATCTTCCCTTCCTTATCGTAATATTGATATACACCAGGACCATCGGGCAGGGTTTGTATTTGCAGGGCTAAATTAGGGTTGGTCATTTTTAGTATTCAGTGTTCAGTTTTTAGTTGACATTTGAAAAATTGATATTGATTTTTGCAATTGCAATTGAGATTGAAAATTAGCCACAGATTGAACGGATTTTACAGATTTTCACTGATTATTTGTTTTCTTGTTCAGCTATTTTTTGTTCGATGAATTCTTTATGACGTTTTACTTCTGATTTTACTATTTTATCTATTTCAGAATCGGTTAATTGAGTTCCATAAGGATTTTCTAATATGTCTTTTTCATTTAACTTTATATGGTAAATATCTTTAAAAAAAATCACTGAAATATTACTTTCAAAATAGATATTTTCTAATCCTTCCTTTTTAAAATGAAGATATCTATAGTTTATATCTAAGTAATTCCTGTTCAAAGCCGTATTGATTTTTTCTAAATCAAAATCTTTCAGATTTTTATATTTCCCTCCATCAAAATCAAAATCAAAATGATACTCAGAATAAATTTTTTCAAATTTTTTCATTTGAAATTCAAATTTATTAATGAGATTTGAAAACGAGATTTGGAATAAATCTGATAAATAGTCACTTTTTGTTTTTTCTTTAATTATATCAATTTTTTTTATTTTCTGCTCCAGCAACGCAATCTCTTTATCCAAATCATCTTCCTCTTCAATACTTTCTCCTTTTGCTCCAGAGATCATTATTTGGAGAGAATAAACCAAATTTTTTGCAATATAAGTAACAAAAGCTTCAATATTTCCAGCATCGGCAAGCTGCAAAGCTGCAAAATAATTGGCTTTGTCTTCGGTTTTTATAATTACTGGAGGAAAACCAAATTGCATCAATATAAAATTCATCACTATTCGGGCTGTTCTTCCGTTTCCATCATCAAAAGGATGAATTCTAATAAAACGATAATGAAATTCAGCAGCTACAAGAATTGGATTAACGTTCTCTTCCTTTATTTTTTCATTATACCAATTCAACAAATCATACATCTTTGCAGGTGTTTCCTCTGGAGTAGCAAAATAAAAAATTTCGCCAGTTACCGTTTCTACGTGATTGCTGGTTGTTTTATATTTTCCTGCACTAATTTTTCTTGGAACAATTGTCCCGTCTGCATTTTTGGATTCTTTATAAGAGTCTTGCAATAAAAGGGAATGTAAATCTCTAATAAAACTTTCTGTCAAAGGACGCTCCATCTTGACTAAATCTATTACCCAATTTATTGCATCGTTATGTCCTGTGATTTCTAAAGTGTCTTTTAATGGTTTGCCTTGTGCGGTAATACCAAACAAAATTAAAGCTTTTGTTTCTCCGTAAGTAAGTACATTTCCTTCCAAATGATTAGAATGGTAATTCCAATCCAAACGGAATTTTTGCATTATAATCGCTTCCTTCTCTTTATCAATTGGACGCAAAGTATCCAACTCATTTTTAAGTTCTAATGCATTCGCGATTTCTTCCATAACAGTCACAATTTAATTCAAACAAATTTAACTTTAAAATCGGCATAAAACAAATACAGCCTATTAAGTAAAAATTCAAAATAGACTTTAAATCTTTGAAATAATCATCTTTCCAAAAAAATCTGAAAACTATTTCAAATAGGGTATTCCTGTAAATACTGCCATTTTTTTAACTTAATCATTAAAATTTTATACATAACTATTAAAATTTTAATACTTCCAATTAAAATTTTATCTATAAAATTATAAATTTCAATAAACACCTATAAAATTTTAATAACTCTATTTAAAATTTTAATAATTTTATTTAAATATTTATATACTAAGCTTTAAATTTTAATAAGCATAAATAAAATTTTAGATACAATAAATAAAATTTTATACTTTATTATTAATTTTTTAAATAATTATTTATATTTTTATCTAAAATACTCAAAACAAATACAGTATGCCATTAGATAACTTATGTAAAGTTCATTTTTCGGAACAACAAATTCAGGATATAGATCAGGCGCTAGCAGTTTTGACAACAGCCTTAGCCGGCATGTCAGTCAATTTGAGTCCTTCCGAACATCGAAAATTTGGCCGCGTAAAAGAGAAAAACAAATTACTCATAGACAAAGTAAAAACGTACCATGAAAATATGCCTCAACTAAGGTCTCCAGAGGTAGACTGGAATGAGTTTGATCTTGACTATCAAAATCGTTGGCAAGCCACGCAAATGCTTTCGAAAATAAAAGCTATCGAAAGCCAGCTCATTAATATTAAAATACTAGGCGACTATGATAATTATACCGATGCTTTGCGGGATTATCAATATGCCAAATACAAAAGCAATTTTTCTAACGGAAGTAGCTTTTCAAGAAAAGCAGACGATATGATTGGCTTTTTTCCAAGAACTGGCATAACCAAAAAGAAAATCTAACTAGACGTTGTTTATGAATTACGACTCGAGCAATAGGTGCAATACAAATTTCTATATTTAGATTTTATACTATGAAAGATTCAAGACCATTAGTGATTTTTGGCGAAAGCGTTTTGCCTGGCGAAAGTAAAAACATTCAATTAGAAATTGCCCGACTGCATACCACTACAAAACTCACGATTCCAATTATTGTAAAACGTTCCAAAATTGAGGGACCCGTCGTTCTTTTTTCGGGCGGAATTCATGGAGATGAGTTTAATGGTGTCGAGATCGTAAGACAGCTCATTAGTAAAAAAATAAATAAACCCAAAAAAGGGACTATCATTTGTATTCCTATCGTAAACATCTACGGCTTTATTAATAGATCCAGAGATTTTCCTGACGGAAGGGACCTGAATCGTGTGTTTCCCGGAAGCAGAAAAGGATCATTGGCCAGTCGGTTTGCTTATCATATTATTACCGATATTATGCCTCTTGTGGATTATGCAGTCGATTTTCATGCCGGAGGTGCCAGTCGCTTCAATGCTCCTCAAATTAGACTTACACCAAATAATCCGAGTGTAAAATTACTCGCCGATGCCTTTAATGCGCCCTTTACTTTATTCTCAAAAAACATCGCTGGTTCCTTTAGAAGTGCCAGTGAAAAAATAAATGTAAAAATGTTGCTTTTTGAAGGAGGAAAATCTTTGGATATTAATCATGAAGTAGCTCAGGAAGGTATTAATGGAGTCAAACGCCTTTTAAAACATTTGGATATGTTAGACCCAAAACACTATGCTCCTCCACAAAAAAAACAAACCATTTACATCGAAAAATCAGGATGGTTAAGAGCCAAATGTTCTGGTTTGCTAATAGACCACAATATGGTGGGGCAATTTGTGAAAAAAGGAGCTATACTAGGAATGATAACCGATCCCTTCGGGAAATTTGAACGCAAAATAAAAGCGCCAAATGATGGGTATGTTCTTAATGCAAATCACTCTCCGATAGTGTATCAAGGAGACGCCATTTATCATCTTTCGAATACTGGAGAAAGCGAACAGGAAGAAGAATAAAACCTAACATTTATCATATTTTTCAACATTCAATACCCTTATTTTTGAATAAAAAATGAGTCATTATGTTGTATTGGAAAAAGTTATCACAAAAAGATAGACAAGCCCGAATTGAGAACGCTTTACAGGAGAACGTTAATTTTACACTAGACACTTCATTAGGATATCCTGCCTCAAAACTAGACAGTAAAGTGTATTATGAGGAAGCCTCTTTCTTGGCAGATGCTCCAACATTAAAAACCTATGTTGCCAATCCCAACCATATAGGATGCCATACATTAGGCATTTCCGAAAAAGCCTTTAAAGGCACACAAGAAATGGAACGGGAAGTTCTGGATGTACTAGCCGTTGATGTTTTTAAAGCGCAACCCAAATCCTACGATGGGTATATTTCTCCAGGCGGAACCGAAGCTAATATTCAAGCCATTTGGATGTACCGAAATTACTTCTGTTATAAATTGGGTGCGAATTCTTATGAAATAGCAATTTTAGCTTCCGAAGATACGCACTACTCCATTCCAAAAGCTGCTAATGTATTAATGTTAGATTGGCTGAAAGTTCCAGTTGATTTTCAAACCAGAGAAATTGATACTTTCCAGTTGGAAAACATCATCATTAAAGCCAAAAAGCACGGGAAGAAATATTTCATTGTAATCTCAAATATGGGAACCACCATGTTTGGGGCTATTGACGATAGTAATGATTATGTTCAAATTTTAGAAAAACACCACCTTATTTATAAAGTACATCTTGATGCTGCCTATGGCGGTTTTATCTACCCGTTTAGCAACCGAGAATCAGAGCTTAATTTTGAAAATCCAAAAATCAGTTCGATAACAATTGATGCTCACAAAATGCTACAAGCCCCTTATGGCACAGGAATTTTTTTATGCAGAAAAGGATTAATAGAAAACGTTTTGACCAAAGAGGCTGAATATATCGAAGGCATGGATCTAACGCTTTGCGGCAGCCGATCTGGGTCTAATGCCGTTGCCGTTTGGATGATTTTATTCGCCTATGGTCCATTTGGCTGGTGCGAAAAAATACGGGTTTTACAAATGAGAACGCAGTGGTTATGCGATCGACTGGACGAATTGAAAGTCGCTTATTTTAGAGAACCGTTTATGAATATTGTCACTATCCAGTCGCAATTCATCAAAAAAACTTTAGCCAGGAAATTTGATTTAGTACCACAAAAACATAATGATGATAATTCATGGTATAAAATTGTGATTATGGATCATGTAGAAGTAGATCATTTGAGTACTTTTATAACAGATTTAGAAAAATCACTTTATGTTAAAAAAAGCATTACGGACGAAGTATAAAGAGTTACGAAAAGAACTCTCAGAAATTGAAATAGAAGAAAAAAGTTTGGCTATTGCAAATGGGGTACTACCACTTCCTATTTGGGATAAAACGTATTTTCATATTTTTTTACCTATCGTTGAGCACAAAGAAGTCGATACTGAATTCATCCTCCATTTATTGTCTGGAAAAGATAAAGAAATTTTGATTTCAAAAAGTGATTTTGAGACCAGAGGCATGACTCATTTTCTTTTGACAGATAATACCCGAATACAAAAAAACGAATACAACATTCCCGAACCCATTGACGGCATTGAAGTTCCTTCAAAAAAAATCGATGTGGTTTTTGTCCCTCTTTTAGCTTTTGACAAAAAAGGAAACCGTGTGGGTTATGGCAAAGGTTTTTATGATAAATTCTTGAGTGAATGCAAACCCGAAACTATTAAAATTGGACTTTCGTTCTTTGACCCCGAAGAATTAATTTCGGATGTTTTTGAGAGTGATATTTTACTGGATTATTGTGTTACTCCAAGTGGAGTTTTTACTTTTTAGCTTTTACTCTAAATTGGATTTAGTACTTTTGTGACTTAACCTATTATTAAATTATGAAAATATTTAAAGCCCCACGTTTAACTACACAAATAATGATTGTATTGTTTGCTTTAACTTTAGCAAACTGCAGTGTTGGAGTAGCAACCAATAATGGTACCACTAAAACTAAAAAGGTACCTCCCGGACAAGCCAAAAAAATGACCGGTCAAAAAAGCGCCAAAAATTACGCTCCTGGTCATAATAAATAAAACGAAAAGAGGCTGCCTATTAGGACAGCCTCTTTTCATTTTATTTGAAAGCAAAATCAATTATTTCTGAAATGCTTTTTTATTGAATACTATTAAAATTCCAACTCCTGTAGAAATAGCCATATCGGCTACATTGAAGATTGCGTTAAAAAAGGTAAAGTTACGACCTCCAAAATAAGGAACCCATTCCGGCATTGGATAATCCCTTACGAAAGGAAAATAAAACATATCGACTACCTGTCCGTTTAACCAGGTCCCATAAGGTTCTTTTGCAAATATAGTCGCCAATTGTTGATGACTGTCATCAAATATAACGCCATAAAATACAGAATCAATAATGTTTCCTAATGCTCCTGCAAATATCAAGGCAATAGCAACAACAAGATAATTGGAACTTTTCTTTCTTTCTACTGCATCCCATAACCAATAGCCAATTCCCGTTACGGCAAAAAGTCTAAAGACAGTTAGAATTAATTTTCCATAAGCTCCTGGAATTTTAGTTCCCCAAGCCATACCTTCATTTTCAATAAAATGAATCTGGAACCAATTGAATACATGAACCTCTTCTCCTAAAATAAAATTTGTTTTCACATATATTTTAGAGACCTGATCGACCAACAATATAAGAATAATAAGAAAGTATGCTTTGACTAATGACATCTATAAAAATTTTAACGGCGTAAAAGTAATAAATTAAGAAAAAAAAACGCTCCTAAAGGAGCGTTAATTATTGTGGTATAAAGACTTTTATCTTTGTAGATTTTTTGCCTCGATGCTCATTGTAGCATGAGGAACAATTTTTAGTCTTTCTTTTCCAATTAATTTTCCGGTAACTCTACAGACACCGTACGTTTTATTTTCTACTCTAAATAATGCACTCTTCAAATCTCGTATAAACTTTTCTTGACGAATTGCAAGTTGTGAGTTAGCTTCTTTCGACATAATTTCACTACCTTCTTCAAATGCTTTAAACGTTGGGGAAGTATCATCCGTACCGTTGTTAAGGTCATTCATGTAGGCGCTCTTAATCAAATCTAAATCGGCTTGAGCCTTTACGATTTTATTCTGAATGATTTCCTTGAACTCTGCTAAATCAGCGTCAGAGTATCTTGCAACTTCATCTACCATAATACTAATTTTTTGTAATTATTATACTTGTTGTTATTCCATCAAAGTCAATTTCCGTGCCATTCTCCATAATATCCTCAAAAACAAGCATTTCTGTCAGTGTTTCCGATTTAATGTAGTCTTTATTGGCGTTAACTGCTATTTCCAAAGTATCATTCTTTTGCAAATGAACTTTAATTTTATCTGTCACTTCAAATCCAGCATCTTTACGGATGTTTTGAATTCTATTAACTAATTCTCTCGCGATACCTTCTTGTTTCAACTCAGGAGAGATTGTAATATCCAACGCAACCGTTATTCCATTTGAATTGGCAACCAGCCAACCCTCGATATCTTGTGACGATATTTCTACATCTTCTAATGATAAAATTACACTATTTCCCGCAATTACAATGGTTAACGTGCCTTCTTTATCAAATTGTGAGATTTGTTCTGTAGTTAAATTTTGTATCTCTTTGGAAATCAATCCCATATCTTTTCCAAAACGAGGTCCCAATGCCTTGAAATTTGGTTTAATCTGCTTGATCAAAATACCTGAAGCATCATCTAAAAGTACGATTTCTTTTACGTTAACTTCGGCTTTAATTAAGTCTGAAACCGCTTCAATTTCTAGCTTCTGATTCTCGTCAAGTACTGGAATCATTACCTTTTGTAGTGGTTGACGTACCTTAATCATTTCTTTTTTACGTAGTGATAAAACTAGAGAAGAGATAGTCTGCGCTTTCTGCATTTTGCTCTCTAACATTTTATTAACATACTTTTCAACTGAAACTGGGAATTGAGCTAAGTGAACAGACTCAAATTTTTCGGTTTCTGTAGCCTTTGTAAGGTCTCTGTAAAGCGCATCCATAAAGAACGGCGCAATAGGGGCACTCAATTTAGTGATAGTTAATAAACAGGTATAAAGTGTTTGATACGCTGCAATTTTATCTTGTGCGTACTCCCCTTTCCAAAAACGACGACGACACAAACGAACGTACCAGTTACTTAAATTTTCCTGAACGAATTCAGAAATAGCACGAGCCGCTTTTGTAGGTTCGTAATCAGCATAGGCTTCATCAACTACTTTTATTAAAGTATTTAATTCAGATATAATCCACTGGTCAATTTCTGGTCTTTCGTTTACAGGAATTTCAGCTTCCTCATATTTGAAACCATCGATATTAGCGTATAAACTAAAGAATGAATACGTATTGTATAATGTTCCAAAGAACTTACGGCGAACCTCAGCAATTCCTTCTAAATCGAATTTTAAATTGTCCCAAGGATTTGCATTGGATATCATATACCAACGTGTGGCATCAGGACCATATTCTTTTAATGTTTCAAAAGGATCGGCAGCATTACCTAGACGTTTAGACATTTTTTGTCCATTTTTATCTAAAACTAATCCGTTTGAAACTACGTTTTTATAGGCAATTTTATCAAAAACCAAAGTTCCAATAGCGTGTAAAGTATAAAACCAACCACGAGTTTGGTCTACTCCTTCCGCAATAAAATTGGCTGGGAAATCTTTGTTCTCATCAATTTTTTCTTTGTTTTCGAAAGGGTAGTGCCATTGTGCGTAAGGCATTGCTCCAGAATCAAACCAAACATCAATCAAATCAGATTCGCGTTTCATTGGTTTTCCTGATGCTGAAACCAAAGTGATTCCATCAACTACATTTTTATGCAAATCAACTAAATCATAATTTGATTCAGCCATGTTTCCAATTTCAAAACCTTTGAAAGGATTTTCTTTTTGAAAACCTGCTGCAATAGATTTTTCGATTTCGTTGTATAATTCTTCAACAGAACCAATCAGCATTTCTTCTGTTCCTTCTTCGTTTCTCCAGATTGGCAATGGGATCCCCCAAAAGCGAGAACGCGATAAATTCCAGTCGTTGGCATTTTTTAACCAATTTCCAAAACGTCCTTCTCCAGTTGATTTTGGTTTCCAGTTGATAGTTTCGTTCAAATCGAACATTCTATCTCTAACCTCGGTAATTTTTATAAACCAAGAATCCAAAGGATAGTATAAAATAGGCGTATCAGTTCTCCAGCAATGTGGATAACTGTGTACATATTTCTCTACTTTGAATGCTTTATTTTCTTCTTTTAACTGAATAGCAATTTCAACATCTACAGAACGTTCTGGTGCATCACCATCGGCAGCTGTATAATATTCATTCTTAACATATTTTCCAGAGTAAACTCCTAAACCATTGATGAATTTTCCTTGTAGATTTACTAAAGGAACTGGAGTTCCGTTTTCGTCTAAAACCAACATTGGAGGAACTTCTGGAGTAGCTTCTTTCGCTACTTTAGCATCATCTGCACCAAATGTTGGAGCGGTATGTACAATTCCTGTTCCATCTTCAGTAGTAACAAAATCCCCTGAAATTACTCTAAATGCATTTTCTGGATTTTGATATGGTAATGTAAAAGGCAATAATTGTTCGTAACGAATACCAACTAAATCAGCTCCTTTTGCTTCCGCAACTATTTGATACGGTATTTTTTTATCTCCTTCTTTGAAATTTTCAAAATCAGCTGCTTCTGTACTTGCAAAAAACCCTTTCCCGAATTGTTTTCCAACTAAATTTTTAGCCAAAATTACTTTGACAGGACGGAACGTATATTGATTGAAAGTTTCTACTAAAACATAATCAATTTTTGGTCCAACTGTCAACGCAGTATTCGATGGCAAAGTCCAAGGCGTAGTCGTCCAAGCCAAAATATGAATATCTCCAAAACCTTGTAAAAAATTGGGTAATGAATCAGTTGTCGCTTTAAACTGAGCTACAATTGTAGTATCAGTCACATCACGGTAAGAACCTGGCTGATTTACTTCGTGAGAAGACAATCCCGTTCCTGCTTTTGGAGAATATGGCTGAATAGTATACCCTTTGTACATCAAATCTTTATTATAGATTTGTTTCAAAAGCCACCAAACAGACTCCATGTATTTGGATTTATAAGTAATATATGGATCTTCCATATCTACCCAATATCCCATTTTTTCGGTCAAATCATTCCATACGTCGGTATAACGCATAACGGTTTTTTTACACGCTTCGTTATACTCTTCAACCGTAATTGATTTTCCTATGTCTTCTTTGGTAATTCCAAGTTCTTTCTCGGTACCTAATTCTACAGGCAATCCGTGAGTATCCCAACCAGCTTTACGCTTTACTTGAAATCCTTTTTGAGTTTTATATCTGCAAAAAATATCTTTAATTGCACGTGCCATCACGTGGTGAATTCCAGGCAATCCATTTGCCGAAGGTGGTCCTTCAAAAAACACGAAAGGTTCAGCTCCTTTGCGAGTGGTTACACTCTTTTCAAATATATTTTCTTTCTTCCAAAAATCAAGTACTTCTGACGCTACTGTTGGCAAGTCAAGTCCTTTGTATTCAGTAAATTTTGTGCTCATTTTATCCTTTTCTTAATCGTGGTGCGAAAGTAATGAATTTTGATAAAAAATCATTTGTAAATGTTCTTTTAATTATTTTATCTAAAAACCATTCAAAAAACCAAATCGTTGTTTATTTATTATTTTAATCTAAAACCGAAAGTGTCACTTTTACAATATCATCCAAAGACGCTTTATCCATTCCTGAAGATCTTGCAGATACTCGAATACCCGAATAACTATTAAAAATAAATCGGGCCAAAGCTAAAGCATCCTTATCTTTCGATATAGTTCCAATTTCCTGCCCTTTTTGAAGAGCTTCAAAGAAAAAACCTTGTACCTCGTTACGATTATCGTTTACAATTTTCGCTATTTCTTTATCGTGAATAGCCAATTCAGTCGTTGTATTTACCATAAAACAACCTTTATTTTCTGAAGCTTGCAACGTTTCTAAAACGGCTTGTTTAAAAATTGCTCTAATTGTTTCTTTTATATCTTTTGAATTCACTAATACTTCTTTCAAACCATCACCATTTTGCTTGCGATATTGTTGTAATGCTTTTATAAAAAGTGTATGCTTATCGCTAAATGTATCATAAATGCTCGAACGGCTAAGTCCTAAATGATTGACTAAGTCTTGTGCCGAAGCGCCATTATACCCTTTATCCCAAAAAAGCGAAATTGCTTTATCAAGAATTTCTTCCTCGTTAAACTGCTTAGTACGTGCCATAAAAAAAGCTTTGTATAATTTATATACAAAGCTAGTTATTCGGAACGATTGTTCCAAATTTAATTAAAAAAATAATTAAACTACTGCGTTAACAATCAATCCTCCATCAACAACCAATTCTGTTCCTGTGATAAATGAAGCATCTGAAGAAGCTAAGAAAGTAACCGATTTTGCAATTTCTTCTGGTTGAGCAAAACGATTTAAAAGAATTTTTTCGCCTAAAACTTTACCAAATCCATTCACTTCCTCTTGAGTTAATCCTAATTTCCCATAAAGTGGAGTTTCTACTGGACCAGGAGAAATAGCATTAATTCTAATTTTTCTTGGAGCCAATTCGGTAGCAAAAACGCGATTTAAAGACAACAAAGCTCCTTTACTTGCTGCATATACACTAGAATTTGGCATTCCGACAGATGCATTAATTGATGTGTTTAACACAACAGACCCACCGTCGTTTAATATTGGAAGTAATTTTTGCAATGTAAAATAAACTCCTTTTACATTTACATTCATTATTGAATCATAATGTTCTTCTGAAGCTTGGTCAAGAGGAGCAAAAGCAGCCAATCCTGCATTTAAAAAAACGATATCAATTTTTCCAAATTTTGATTTTACCTCATCAACCAAACTATCGATTGATTTCAAATCGGATTGATCAGAAACAATTCCAGTAACTCCTAATTCTTGAGCTGCTTTATTTGTCGCTTGTTCATTTCTTCCTGTAATGATAACTTGTGCACCATTTTCTTTAAAATCTTTGGCTGTTGCATAACCAATTCCACTATTTCCTCCGGTAACAATGGCAATCTTGTTTGATAATTTGTTCATTTTATTATTTTTTAATGATTATTACAATTTGATAGTACAAATGTATAATAACGGAACGATTGTTCCGTTATTAATTGTGTTAATACTTTGTTAATTTTAATTACTTGAAAATCAAGAGAAAACCTCTTTTAAAACATCTAAAGATTTTGGTCGTTTGAAACCATCGAGATGAAAGCTATAATAATCAATTAAAATTTTGAGTAGTATTTGTCTCTCAATAACATGAAAAACTTTTTCATCATTGTCAAATTTTAAATTAATTAATTTTTTAAACAAATTAGTTTCATGTTCAGAAAGAGAACTAACAGCATGAAAAGGAGTAAAAACACCCTCAGTCATTTCAAAAAATGGCATATCCGTATCGGAAGTATCAGGATAAAAACCGAGATATTTAGTTGCTTCCAACATAAAAATCAAATGAAAATTTGAAATTTCATCATGTTCGTCTAACCAATGCAAAGCGGTTTCTAAAAAGGTGAACAGCGATTCGTTTTTTTCTTCTTCATGGATTGAATGGTGCAAAATTTCGGAGAGGAACAAAACCATTGTACTCTTAAAAATATCCGAATGTATAGAATGAAAAGGTGAAGCAATTTTTACTTCTTTGAAATTTTCTAAAGTTCCCTTGTTTTTATGAACCGCTTCAATTTCTATAATGGTCAAAGGCTGAAAATAAGCCATTTTTGAGCTCCCTTTTCGAGAAGAAAAAGCATCACGGACGATATAAGATTTCAAACCATTAGAAAGCGTAAAACATTTTACAATTAAGCTTTTTTCTTGAAATTTTAAAGCCGAAATAACGATTGCTTTAGTTTTTACTTGCATTTTTTTTATTTAAAGTTTATAGTTTCAGGTCATAAAAACTATAAACAAGCTATCTAATAATCATTACTTTTTTGACTTTGGTTTCACTACCGTCTTGAGCTGATATAAAAATCATATACACACCAGAAGCCACTTTGTATTTGCCAAAAGCAGTTGTGTCCCATTCTAAAGTTCCGCCCTCGGATGTAGCTTCGAACACTAGATTGCCCGCAACATCGGTTATTTTCACATTGGCCTTGTTGAGCAATCCATTTATTTTTACTGTTCCGGAATATTCCGGGCGAACAGGATTTGGGTATACATATACATTGCTTAAATCATCGCTTGCTGATGTAGCAATACCTTTGAATGAAATTAAACCTTTGGAAGTCGCTATAAAAACTTCACCAGTACTACTATTGATGCTAATATCGTTTATGACATTACTAGGCAAAGGTGAATTGTCTATTGTGAAATGATACTTGGTTTCCTGACCATTTGCAGAGACCAAAAATACACCAGCATCTGCAGTTGCAATCCATTTTTCGTTGGCACCATTTACTTCGATATCGGTTATAAATTGTTCGTAAAGTAATTCTTGAGCTAGATTATCCTCCAGAATAATAATACTTTCGGTTGTTAACTGACTTTCCGTTTGAAAGTCATTAACATTAGACAAAACTCTCAATCCTTTTGGGGTTCCAATCCAAAGTTGATTTTTAGTATCCACGGCAAGAGCCCGAACATCTTGTATTGGTAAATTTCCCTGATCTGTACCGAAAGTGATTTTTTTGAATGTGTTGCTACTTTCATTAAAACCTATTACACCATTTATATTAGTTGACATCCATTTTGTACCATATTTATCGATAACCATTCGGCCAAAATCATTATTTCTATATGTTGTCAAAATCTTATCCATCGCATAACTTTTCCATTGTCCGCTGGGACTTAACATATGTAAGCCATTTACAACTCTGCAATTAGTTACCCATAAATTACCAGATTTATCAAAAGCTGCTCCATTGATTCGTATATCAATATAATTGGGATCTGGCGGACTAAGAACTAAAGACTCTAAATTACTATTAGTTTGATCGTATAAAATTGTTGGTACGTCGTTTTGTATTTTTAACAATCCAGAGAAAAAGGAACTAGCATACACCTCTTTTTCGTTCGTTGGATTAATTGCAATTTGGGATATAGATTTGGCTCCAAGTACTTCATCAAAAGGAATATTTAACCATCCGGATGTTGAATATTTACTAATTCCTAAATCATCCAATGGATACGGATTATAAAAAATATCATAATCTCCATAAACTGCCCAAAGCTGTGTTGATGAGGCTTGCAGAGCGAAAACATTATTTAATGAAGGCCCCATTGGTGTTATGTTATCAAATGTTGAAGCTGATGAAAGTGAAGTCGTAATCAATCCATTTTCAGTGGTGCCTATAAAAACAATTGAACCTATTATAGTAGCACAACTAAACTCAGATCGCATGCCTAGAATTTGGTCTTTATTTATTTGACGCTCCAAAACCATTTGTTTGTTATATATGAAAACGCTACTGGGTGTTGTTATAATCAAATAATCGGGAGTGGATCGAAAATTGGTAGTAGCCTCAGGCAATGATAAAAAACCATTAAAAGTACTTGATCCCGAATCATATTTATGAACATAGCCCCCCACATTTACAGCATACAAATCAGTTTCCAATGCTGCAATTCCTGACCAATCACCTGTATTGGTCACTTGCCATTGTTTGTAATCTATTAAATTAGGATTGGTTATGTCTGCTTTTCGAATACCGCTGGAGGTGGCTGCATAAATAAATCCATTGTAAATGGCACTTTGGGATACTTTGATTTCAGCTCCATTGTCGCCAATGAAATAGGTGTCACCAAATTTTAAAGTAGCTAAGTTAAATTGTACTATCCCAAAATCGGTGGAGACATACACAATTCCGTTGTACTCCATAAAGCCATTGATTTGCTTTATGTTGGTTGGTAAATTTTTATTGATAATATCGACTACTTTGAGCATCGATCCATCGGCTTCATTAATAACCGTTAATAAACCATTTTGATATCCAACAATTGTTTTATTGAATGTTGAACTATAATACAATGCCGTAATAGTTTCACCAGCAAGTCCATCTATTGTAGTGGTGGTTTTTATAATGTTGGTACTATTATTTTTAGAAAACAGGGCATTTTCAGAAGCTGCATAAATTGATTTGGGTGATTCGGAAAGGGCTTTGATTTGGGTATAAGAAAAATATCCCTGCCAAGACAAATTACTTTGCGCAAAAGTGGTTTGTACTACGAATAAAAAAAGTAGGTATAGAAGTCTTTTTGACATGGAACAACATTTGATTTACAAATATAGTACAAAGGAAAGAAATAAGGATTTTTGAATTTTACAATAGAATTTGATTGGGTATTAAAGATGCGTGGTTTTTTCATTATGCCTACCCGAATCGATAGTGAATGGACGAAGTAAATTTCCCAACCACAAAACCATCTTTAAATTTAGCCTAAAACACTAATCACGGCAAACGGCTGTACGTTCGTACTTCTAGTTAATATTTTCTTTCAAAAGACTTTCCATTGAATCGATATACACCACTTGGATTTGCTCCTCCAAACCACAATTCTCCTTGTTTGCTTTTATATATAGTCCAAATGTGATTGCTTTCAAGTCCATCCTCTTTAGTGAAATTTTTCACGGACTTACCATCATATTTCCAAACACCAGACCCTACAGTACCAAACCAAATGTTTCCTGTAGTATCTTCTCCAATCGAAAAAACCTTTTCAAGAGAATTACCTTTCGTATACTCTTTCTTTAATTTGTGTTGTGCAGTGAAATTGACGACTTTTTTTCCATCATATTTCAAAACGCCCATTCCATTGTTACCAATCCAAAGATTTCCCTTACTGTCTTCAAATAGGCTTCGAACATGCAAATAGTTAGTTTCTGAGTTAAATTGAAGATATTCATTATCCAATATTTTAAAATCTGAACCATTATATCCTATTACCGCACCGTAAGCTCCAAACCAAACAATTCCATTTTTACCTTTGACAAAGGGTGTTGAAATGTAATATTTAAACCCATCTCCAGGTTTAGGTGTAACAGGAAACAGGCGATAGGAAAGCTTTTGTCCTTCATATTGATACACCCCGGGATACTTTTCAAGTTTATTGTACCCCTCAATTTCATCACCTTTAAACCAAATATCCCTTTTATTTAACTTCCACTCGTTCTTTGAATTGTAATTTCGTTCTTTGTATATATTTATGTCTTTACCATCATAAGTACTCAAACCTCTGCCACATTCAAACCAAATTAGACCATTTTTATCTTCATAAATATTCCTAACCTGATTGTCACTTAAACCGTTTTTTGTTGTAAAATATTGGAACTTCCCATTATGAAGCAAACACACTCCTTCGTTGTAACTACCAAACCAAACATTTCCTTTACTATCCTCTAAAATTGAACGAACTCCTGTTGTGTATTTTAATCTTACGGCGTTGATTCCTTTATCAAGGTGTTGAACACTGTTTTTATCGTGTACAATATTATTTGTTTCTGTTGATTGGCTTTGCTTATTACAAGAGATTGTTACCATAATCAAAAACATGTAATAAACGATAAATATGTTTTGACTCACTGATTTTACTCTCATTCTGTTGGTTTTTAGTATGTCGCACGACGTTCTGACGCTACGAAGTTTGGGACTAAATTAAGATTTATTTTTCTGTTAATAGCTTAAAATCCTAGTACAAAACCAATTTAATAGTAAGCCAAATGCCCAAATCTTATGAAACTGTTGTTAGCTGTAGCTAAAAAATTTCTACAATTGTGATTCTAACTTTAAAACCCTTTCTTTAATTTCATTTACAGTTAATTCCGTTTTAGTATTTGACTTCAACACATTTTCAAGTGCTATAATTTGAGCTTTTATGAATGCTTTTTCTGAACTTATTTTTATATCTGCATCAATACCTATATGTTCCCAATTGGTTTTTGTGATAGCATTTTTTTCAATTGATATTGGGATGAATAATTGATATTTTTTGCCAATAAAAAATACTTTTACAGGATTTGCTGCTCCATAAGTTTTATCTCCAATTATTTTTGCAATTTTATTTTGTTGTAAATTATAGGCTAATGCCTCCGCCGCAGAAATAGTTTTGTTGTTTACAAGAATATATACGGGTTTATCTAAATACTTTTTACCATTGACTTTTTTAGTTGTGTAATAGTTTGTAGTCTCGTCATTATATCTTGTATACGTCTCATTTAATTTTATTTTTTGATCGAAAAAGTAACTTAAAAAAAGTTCGACCATTTTGCCATCACCACCTTGATTGTTTCTTAAGTCTATAATTAATGCATTAGTATTTGAAACAAAGTTCATTGTTGCATCTAAAATTTGTTGAGCAGATTTATTTCCTTCAGGAAATCCAGTATATTCGATATAGCCAATATTTCCATCTAATCTTATAACTTTTTCAAAACCATAATTCCATTGTCTATTAATGGAATCATATTTTTGCAGCAATTCTTTTTCATTTACTTTTTTTTCATCTTCTTCATTGGGACGATATAACACATTGAAGTGCAAATCATTTCCATTTTTGGTTAAATAAGAGGAAAGAGATTTTGCAAATTCTTTATCCGTAAGATTGTCAAAAGTTTTAAGTTCTATTTCTGACTTTAATTTTTTTGAAAGTTGATTTGCCACATCTTCGAAAATGTAATATTTATTAATGTTATCGGCTATTTCAACTATTTGTCTATTTCGTTCCGTTAAATCCTGAGCATTTGCTTTTAAGTTGAAACAGCTAATAATGCTAACTAATAATAGATTCAATACTATTTTCATTTTTTTAGATTTTACAATTAGTAATTATTTTATTTAAAGTTTTATTGAGTAAATCAATTTCTTCCAATGACAAACCATTTAGTGCTGTTTTTCTGTTTATTTGGATAATTGGCGATAATAATTCGATTGTAGTTTTTCCTTTTTCAGTTATTTCGAGATTAAATTTCCTTCTATCTTCTTTATGAATAGTTCTGTTTAAATACTCTTTTTTAACCATTAATTCTATCATTCTAGTAATAGACGCATTGTCTTTAAATATAAGATTTGCTAATACATTTTGAGGAATTTTGCCATCCTCGTTAAGGATTATCAAAATTAGACATTGATCAACTGTAATATCTTTTACAACTTTCGTAATGTTTTTTTGTGATACTTTTCTATACTCCTTAATTGCTTGTTCGATTAGATAAAGTACAGTTCCGGTGGGGTTATTAATATCCATATTTTAATTATTTGATACAAATATAATTGATATATCAATATAATCTAAAAGAAATTAATTTTTTATCTATTTTTTTCGGGGTTTTGAGGGTTCCTTACTGTTTTCCCCTATATAAATGCTGGTATGCACCCAGATGTGGGTAGATTGGCGTTATAAAATTGTTTTTTGTTGTATGCTAAAGTGTGAAAAAATCTTTAAATAAACTTTTGTCTGTAGCAAGTTGTAGCAATTGATAACATTTCTCAATGGTAAATAATTGAAGCTTTGTCTAGTGTTACTCCTTGTAATAGTAGTCCCGTTTTTTTGCCTTACAGCATCAAGTACGAGTAAAATTCACCTATTATACACTGCACATCTCCCACAAAACGGTACGTTACCTCCCTAAAAACAGGAGTAGACCTCCCTATAAACCAACGTTTTTGCAAAAATTACAATTCATATAATAGACAATTTCATCATTATAGTCTTTGGCAACTCATTATTAGTTGTTTTACTGGTGATAAACACCAATAGAATTGGTTCATAGTACCAACACTATAGGTGATCCGCAACTCTATTATTAGTGCTTCGTACCTCTGTTGTTGGTACGAAGCACCTCTATTATTATGGTTAGACACTCTATTTTAATGGTTTTGCCCGCGAAAGGGATAGGAGCAAGCTACCGAAGTAGCGCGTATAGCCCGACCGCCACTAGAGAAAAGGGCCTATACCCGCTGCTATTGATAGCCCTTTTTCTAGTGGGGGTTTTGCCCAAATTATAATTCTTAGAGCAAAAAAAATGCCTTTATCATTGACGATAAAGGCATTTTGAATTAGGATTAGAGTATATTATACTACTCCTTGAGCTAGCATTGCATCGGCAACTTTTACGAATCCAGCGATATTAGCGCCTCTTACGTAGTCGGTAAAACCCGTAGCATCTGTACCATATTTTACACATGAAGCGTGAATTGCTGCCATGATTGCTTTTAATCTTTCGTCAACTTCTTCCGAAGTCCAACTCAAACGTAATGAGTTTTGAGACATTTCAAGTCCTGAAGTTGCTACTCCACCTGCATTTGAGGCTTTTCCTGGTGCAAATAAAATTTTAGCTTTTTGGAAAACGTGAACGGCTTCTGGTGTTGATGGCATGTTTGCTCCTTCGGCAACACAGATACAACCATTAGCAACAAGTGTTTTAGCTTCGTCTTCGTCTAACTCGTTTTGAGTTGCACACGGCAAGGCAACATCACATTTTACTTCCCATGGACGTTTACCAGCTACATATTTTGCATTTGGATATTTAGCAAGGTAATCGCTAATTCTTCCTCTTAACTCATTTTTAATTTCCATTACGTATGCCAATTTCTCAGCATCAATTCCGTCTGCATCATAGATATATCCAGCAGAATCTGATAGAGTTACTACTTTACCACCCAATTGAGTTGCTTTTTCGGCTGCATATTGAGCTACGTTTCCAGACCCAGAGATCACTACTGTTTTCCCCTCGAAGCTTTCTCCTTTGGTAGCCAACATACTTTGTGCAAAATATACATCACCGTATCCTGTAGCTTCTGGACGAATTAATGATCCTCCAAAAGAAATTCCTTTACCGGTTAAAACTCCTGTAAATTCGTTTCTCAATCTCTTGAACTGACCAAACATATATCCTACTTCTCTACCTCCTACTCCAATATCTCCAGCCGGTACATCGGTATCAGCTCCAATATGTTTTGATAATTCGGTCATGAAAGCTTGACAAAAACGCATTACTTCGTTATCTGATTTTCCTTTCGGATCAAAATCGGCTCCACCTTTTCCACCACCCATTGGTAATGTAGTCAAACTGTTTTTGAAGGTTTGCTCGAAAGCTAAAAACTTCAAAATACTTAAATTAACAGATGGATGAAAACGAATTCCTCCTTTATATGGTCCGATAGCCGAATTCATTTGAATACGGTATCCTCTATTTACTTGTGTATCACCTTTGTCGTCTGTCCAGACTACACGGAACATAATGATACGATCTGACTCGACCATTCTTTCCAAGAGCATTTTGTTTTGATATTTTTTATTTTCTTCGATAAAAGGAATAACTGTTTCAGCAACTTCGGTAACAGCTTGCATAAATTCCAGCTCGTTTGGATTTTTTTTGGCAACTAATTCGATAAAATCTGTAATACTTTTTGACATAATTATAAAATTATAAACGTTAGATAAACGCTTCCGTTAGTTTTGCAAATATACATCTTATTCAAATATTTTAACTTTTTTAATGCCTTTTTAGAGTAAAATTATCTTTTTATTAGTCATTTATAAAAAATCATATATATGAAACAATGTATTTACGAAATCGATATAGTATTGATAATAATTATAAAGATATACACTTTTTTTTATTTTTTATTTTTTAATAATTTCTATCTTAGTAGTTTTTATATCTTTGTCAAGTCTCGATAATGCCACCTACTATGACTAAACTAAAAATAATCGCTTTCTTATTACTAACTGTTCTACCATTTAGTTCCTTTTCTCAAACAGGAATTACTCATGAGATAGGAGTAATAGCTGGGCGAATTGAATTCCGTTCTGATTATGGACAACGTAACGATTCAAAAACCAATTTAAATAATATGGGATTTGGAGTTTCTTTTGTTGACTATATGAACTTTTCCTATACTGACTATGTAAATGACTATCTAGCAGAACATTTCAAAATAAGAAATGAATTTTCGTATAGTAAAACCAATTTGAAGCATTACGGACAATGGATTGAGAAAAATACTATCGGATCTAAACAACTGAAAGCAATGCGAGGTTCAACTCAGTTGATTAATTTAGGTTTCCAACTTGAATATAACTTTATAAATATTCACGATTTTGAGAATACAGTAGGAAGTTTTGAACCCTACATCAGTTTGGGACCACAAGTTAGTTATTATACTGCTACTGCAACTTCTGAATTGGGAGAACTTGGAAATATAACAACTACTCCTGCCAAATATTTAATCCCATCTGACGGACATCCTCATGGCTATTCTAATGAAAGCAAAGTAGTCTTTTCTGGAGCTTTAAATATTGGAACCCGTTACAAACTCAATAAAATGTCTGATCTTGTATTTGACATTAGAGCTCAATACTTCAGTTCGGACTGGGTTGATGGACTAAATCCTAATGAAGATTTATTTAAAGAAAACAAAAACAACGATTGGTTAACTTTTATTGGATTAGGATATATTTTCTATTTTGACCATTAAAAACAAACAATTCCTTTTATAAAAAAAACTCCAACTTTTACTAAGATAGAAGTTGGAGTTTTTAGTTTTATGCTAATGCTTGATCTAAGTCGGCAATTAAATCTTCGGCATCTTCAATACCAACACTCAAACGAACTAAATCATCGGTAATTCCTCCTTCTTTCCTTTTATCTTCTGGAATCGACGCATGCGTCATTAAAGCTGGATGATTGGCTAAAGATTCTACACCTCCTAGTGATTCTGCAAGCGTAAATACTTTTAGTTTTTCTAAAAATTGTACAGCCTCTTCTTTTTCACCAGATACAAAGGTAAAAGAAACCATCCCTCCAAATCCGCTCATTTGCTTTTTTGCAATTTCATGATACGGATGAGTTGGTAATCCAGGATAATAAACTGTTTTAATCTTCGGATGACTGTTCAAGAATTCTACCACTTTAGTTCCATTTTCACAATGCCTTTGTACTCGCAAATGCAATGTTTTAATTCCTCTCAGCACCAAAAAACTATCCATTGGTCCAAGTGTTGCTCCTGTGGCAAATTGTTGAAAATGTAATTGGTCTCCCAATGCTTCATCTTTTACAATTAAAGCACCAGCAATTACATCTGAATGTCCTCCCAAATATTTGGTTGCCGAGTGCATTACTATATCAGCTCCTAAATCTAATGGTTTTTGTAAATAAGCTGTTGCAAACGTATTATCTACAGCAAAAAGAATATTATTCGCTTTTGTAATTTTTGCTATTTCCTGAATATCGGCTAGTTTCATTAACGGATTGGTTGGCGTTTCAACCCAGACCAATTTTGTATTAGTATTTATCAACGACTTAAAATTATCCAAATCATTCATATCAACAAAATGAAATTTTATTCCCGAATCTTTATATATACGGGTAAACATGCGATACGTTCCTCCGTATAAATCATCCATAGCAATGATCTCATCACCCGCTTTAAAAGATCGTAAAAGACAATCTGTTGCCGCCAGTCCAGATGAGAAAGCCAATCCTCGTGTTCCATTTTCGATACTTGCCAATGCATTTTCCAGAGCCGTTCGTGTTGGATTTGCCGCTCTGCTATACTCATAATCCGGGTTCAAAGGTTTTCCAGGGCTAGTTTGTACAAATGTAGAAGTTTGATAAACAGGAGGCATTACCGCACCTGTACTTGGATCATGATGTTGACCTCCATGAATTACTTTAGTGTTGAATTTCATTTTATATTTTTTTTATTAGTGCAAAAAAGCCTGTTTAAATTTTAAAAGAATAACATATAAGATTTTTGCGATAAAGAACATATAAAAACTTAAATGACTTATATGTTTAATTTTAAACCTCCTATAAATCAATATTTTTTATGTTCTGCTAAATCAAAAGACTATACAAACTTTCTGAGGCTCATCATAATTCCAATATGCAAGCCTTCGTGAAAATTATTGAATTCAATTGCACCCACTGCACTTTTCAAAATAAATCCAGTAGAAGTTGGATATTCCTGATAATTTACAAAAACACCATTGTTATAATCTACTTCCGTTTTATGTAAAGTATCAAACAACAATTCCTTTATCTCCTCTACTTCTGCTTGCGTTACATCATTCTCTGGTTTAGTTCCTTTTCGGTATTTTTCTACCATTGCATCCGATACCATCATCGGTAATCCTGATAATTTGTAAACTAATATTTGCTGTGTCACTATAACATGAGCAATATTCCAAATTAAATTATTAGTAAATCCTTCTGGAATTTTGTTTAATTGTTCTAATGTATAATTTTCAAAATAAGCATCTAACATTTTTCTACTAGTGCTGTTAACTTCGAATGTATCTTTCATAATATCTTTAATTTTTGCATAAAATTAAACATTTTAAGCGTCAAATGTTTTCCTTTGCATTTAGAAAATAAATCAAAATGAACAAAATATATTATCTCGCTTCTTGTGATACTTGTCGAAAAATAATAAAAGCGCTTCCAAATAATCATAATTTGGCTTTTCATGACATCAAACAAAACCCAATTACCATTGAAGAGTTAGAAGAAATGCATAGTCTTTCAGGAAGCTATGAAGCTTTATTTAGTAAAAAAGCGCAATTGTATAAATCGATGGATTTAAAAAATAAATCCCTAACCGAAGATGATTATAAAAAATACATTTTGGAGCATTATACTTTTATAAGTCGTCCAGTTTTTATCATAAACGATAAAATATACATTGGTAATAGCCAGCAAAACATTCATCAGGTTCATTTAGCATTATCTAATGTCTAAAATAAATTCTATTGGAGCTATAAATAAGGAAGCCCTCACAAGCAATTAGTCGTGTTTAGTACAACAAATCACTAATTACTAATTACTCCGAACTTTTCTTATCTTTGAACACTTTTAGAAAAATATATGATACAATCAATGACTGGTTTTGGTAAAGCTACTTTGCAATTACCAACCAAAAAAATTACAGTTGAAGTAAAATCTTTAAACAGTAAAGGTTTAGATTTAAATGTTCGAATGCCTTCTCTGTACCGCGAAATGGAACTGGGTTTACGTAATCAAATTGCTTTAAAACTGGAAAGAGGTAAAGTAGATTTTTCTATTTTTATCGAAAGTACTGCTGAACAAACTTCGACTAAAGTCAATGTTCCTATCGTAAAAGCCTACATTAAACAATTAAGAGAAGTGTATGCTGATGCTGATGAAACTGAATTGATGAAAATGGCTGTTCGTATGCCAGACACTATGAAAATTGAACGTGAAGAAATCGACGAAAATGATTGGGCTCAAATCCAAACTGCAATCGAAGAAGCTTTACAAAATATTTTAAATTTTCGCAGAGACGAAGGACAATCTCTGGAGAATGAATTTCAATTGCGTATTGGTAATATTCGTCAATATATGAATGAAGCTTTGGCACTAGATCCAGAACGTGTTCAAGCTATTAAAGACCGTTTGCAAACAGCGATTGCTGAGCTGAAAGTAAATGTAGATGAAAATCGTTTTGAACAAGAATTAATCTATTACTTAGAGAAACTGGATATTACTGAAGAAAAAGTTCGCTTAACTAACCACTTGGATTATTTCTTAGAAACTATCAAAGGAACAGAAGCTAATGGTAGAAAACTAGGTTTTATTACTCAAGAAATGGGTCGTGAAATCAATACTATGGGTTCTAAATCGAATCATGCTCAAATGCAAAAATTAGTGGTTCAGATGAAAGACGAATTAGAGAAAATAAAAGAACAAGTATTAAACGTACTTTAAAAATATAGATTTCAGATTTAAAAAATGAAAAAAGGAAAATTAATAGTGTTTTCGGCACCATCGGGATCAGGAAAAACGACCATCGTTAGACATTTATTAAAGCAAGAAGATTTAAATTTAGAATTTTCTATTTCGGCTGCTACGCGTGAAGCTCGTGGTGAAGAAGTAAGTGGGAAAGATTATTATTTCATGTCTTTAGAAGAGTTCAAAAAACATATCAAAGCCGAAGACTTTGTAGAATGGGAAGAAGTGTATCGTGATAATTTTTATGGCACGCTAAAAAGCGAAGTAGAACGCATTTGGGCTCAAGGCAAAAATGTAATTTTTGATATTGATGTTGCCGGTGGTTTGCGAATCAAATCTAAATTCCCTGAAGAAACCTTGGCCGTTTTTGTAAAACCTCCAAGTGTAGATGAACTCAAAAGAAGATTAAAAGAACGTTCTACCGAAAGCGAAGACAAAATCAATATGAGAATTGCAAAAGCTTCTGTAGAACTGGCAACAGCTCCACAATTTGATGTGATTATCAAAAACTATGATTTGGATGTAGCTTTGGAAGAAGCAAGTCAATTGGTCAAGAACTTTGTTAAATAAGCCATAAGCCATAAGGCAAAAGTTATAATTTCTTTTGCCTGTTGCCTACTGCCTATTGCCTTAAAAAAATGAAAATCGGACTCTATTTCGGAACTTATAATCCTATTCATGTAGGACATTTGATTATTGCCAATCATATGGCAGAACATGCCGATTTAGATCAGGTTTGGATGGTTGTAACACCACACAATCCTTTAAAAAAGAAAGCCACTTTACTAGACGATCATCAGCGCTTACAAATGGTGTATCTGGCAACTGAGGATTTCCCAAAAATAAAACCATCTGATATTGAATTTAAACTCCCTCAGCCCAATTACACGGTGAATACTTTAATTCATTTACATGAAAAATATCCTGATTATGAATTTTCACTGATTATGGGCGAAGACAATTTGAAAACCCTACATAAATGGAAAAACTATCAAGTTATTTTAGAAAACCATGCTATTTATGTTTATCCAAGGATTTCATCTGAACAAGAAAATATCGAATTGAAATCACATCCAAAAGTTCATATTATTGATGCTCCAATTGTAGAAATATCTTCGACTGATATTCGTCACAATATCAAAAAAGGAAAGAATGTTCAGCCTTTATTGCCTCATAAAGTTTGGGACTATATTGATCATAATAATTTTTATAGAAAATAGTTAACTTAAAACAATGTTTAGTTCATTTTCTATATCCTGAAAAACAGAATTCAAATTACTGTTTTTACTCGATAACAAGAATACATCTGTACTTGGCATTTCATTGCTATTCCATATCAACTGCAATTTTTTTTCTTCAATTAAATTTTTAGCATTAATATCCCAAGTCACTGCGACTCCACTATTTTTACTAAGAATTTCAAGCATTTCATATTCGGATGGAATGATATAATTAGCTACCATTGCTGGTCTTTTTTTAACAAAAACATGTAGCCAAAATAGTTTAATATGTGGAATTCCCGCATCATGACTATACCATTTTTGTTCGTTCAGCCAGTTTTCAATCGCAACATAATCTTTAGCTTCCATTTTTGGTTTTAATGCTGAAAGATCAAGATTGGTAGATCCTACAATAACTTGCTTAATATCCCCCACCTTTTTCTGAATCGTATCAAAAGTATCAAACTGTTTGGTTACTATAGCAAAATCTAATTTTTTAGAATTCACCAAATCAAACAAAGCGTCATTATTATGAAAAGTAAAATCGATAAAATCAAATTTAGAAAGTAACGCACTACCGATACTACTCATCAAATGCCTAGAAACGCCAATAGAAAGTAACCTATTAGCATTAAACGCTTTGGCACGAAAACCATTCTCCACATTTTCCAATCGGTCTAAAGCATCGATGATTAGATTATTAAGTAACTTAGCATACTCTGTTGGCTCTACTCCTTTGGATTTTCGATTAAAGAGTTTATAGCCTACATGTGCCTCCAACATCACTATTTGCTGACTTACAGCGGGTTGACTTATAAACAATTCTTTGGCAGCCAAAGAAAAATTTCCGTTTTTATAAACCGATTTAAATGTTCTGTACCACTCTAAATTAACCATGATATAAATATATTTATCACAAACATAATTTAAATTATTTTTACTGATATCATATTCGCTATACATTTGTACTATAAACAAACGAAAACATGAAAAAAATAACAATTTTAGCTATTCTAGCATTAACCGTGAGTTCATTTATAGCAACCGCGCAAAAAAGTAAAAAGATGAAAAAAGTATTATTTGTTGTTACCAGTAACGATAAACTGGGTAATACAGGAGAAAAAACAGGATTCTGGTCAGAAGAATTTGCTGCACCATATTATGAATTATTAGACCAAGGTATCGAAATTACAATAGCATCTCCTCTTGGTGGGCAACCACCAATTGATCCAAAAAGTGCTGATCCTGCATCGGCAACAGAAGATACTAAGAGATTTGATTCGGATAAAATTTTACAGGAAAAATTAAAAAACACCCATAAACTTTCAACCATCAATCAAGCAGATTATGATGCCGTTTTTTACCCTGGAGGTCATGGACCGCTTTGGGATCTAGTTGAAGATAAAAATTCAATCGCTTTAATTGAATCCTTTTATACACATAAAAAACCAGTAGCCTTTGTATGTCACGCACCTGCCGTTTTGAAAAATGTAAAAGTAAATGGAGAGTTTTTAGTGAAAGGTAAAAAAGTAACTGGATTTGCAAATACCGAAGAAGAAGCTGTTGGCTTAACAAAAATTGTTCCTTTCTTATTAGAAGATGAATTACAAAAAAATGGTGCATCTTATAGTAAAGGCGCTGATTGGGGAGCTTATGCTGTCGAAGATGGTTTATTAATTACAGGTCAAAATCCAGCTTCATCCAAATTGGTAGCTGCCAAATTATTAACTCAGTTGAACTCAAAAAAATAAAATAAAGTCTCTGGGATTCTGAGAAGCTAAGTTGCAAAGATTTTAGTTCCAACTTAAAAAACTTAGAATCTCAGCAACTTAGTCACTTACCAACTTTTAAAAAAAACACTATGTTAAACTTTGAATTATACAATCCGACAAACCTAGTTTTTGGAAAAGGACAAATAGAAAAATTAACCTCTTTAGTACCTCAAAATTCTAAAATATTATTGGCTTATGGTGGCGGAAGCATTTTTAAAAATGGTATTCACGAACAAGTAATTAAAAACTTAAAAGGGTTTGAAATTGTAGAATTCGGTGGAATTGAACCCAATCCACATTACGAGACCTTAATGAAAGCGGTTGACGTTATTAAAGCTGAAAAAATCGATTTTATTTTAGCTGTAGGTGGAGGATCGGTTATTGACGGAGTTAAATTTATGTCGGCAGCCGTTCATTTTCAAGGCAATCCTATAGATATTTTACAAAAACGTTTACTAATCAAAGAAAATACTGTTCCATTTGGTACTGTCTTAACTTTGCCTGCAACTGGAAGTGAAATGAATTCTGGTTCCGTTGTTACTATTAAAGCTACACAAGAAAAATTAGCTTTTGGAGGTTCAGCTCTGTTTCCAAAATTTTCTATTTGTGATCCAACGGTAATTACTTCTTTACCAAAAAGACAAATACAAAATGGTGTTGTCGATGCCTATACACACGTTTTAGAACAATATTTAACCTATCCTCATGAAGGAATGCTACAAGACCGAATTGCAGAAGGAATTTTGCAAACATTAATTGAAGTTGGCCCTGGTGTTGTAGAAAATCCAGCAGATTATGCTCTGGCATCCAATTTTATGTGGAGTTGTACTATGGCTTTGAACGGATTAATCCAAAAAGGCGTTCCAAGTGATTGGGCTACACATATGATTGGTCATGAATTAACTGCTCTTTATGGAATTGATCATGCCAGAACACTTGCCATCATTGGACCAAACTTATACAAAGTAATGTTTGAAACCAAAAAAGAAAAATTAGCACAATACGGAAAACGTGTTTTTAATTTATCAGGAACTGAAAACGAAGTTGCTGCTGAAGCCATTGAAAAAACGGTAGCTTTCTTTCATACTATGGGAATGAAAACTCTACTCTCTGAAAATGCAGAAAATTTTGAAAAAACAGCTGATTTTATAGTTGACCGTTTCGAAAAAAGAGGCTGGAAAGCTTTGGGAGAAAAACAAAATATCACTTTAGAAAGAGTGAAAGAAATTGTAATAATGAGTTACTAATTTTAGTCAAAAAAAGTTATAAAAAAAGGCGTTCCCTTAACCATTAAGAACGCCTTTTAAAATACTAAAACAAAACTAACTAACTCAATCTTCATATTTAAATTCTAAACTATTTATTGATAATCACTTACAACGCAAGTATTGTCTAAATATTGTATGAAATCTAAAAAAAATTATGAAATCTTTATTTTTTTTCGCAAAATCTAGATAAAGCCTTATGAATTCAAGGTTTCTCAGAAAAAATTAATTTGCATTATTGGTCAATTTTTAAGTACTTTTGATTAAATTTAATAAAAAATGGCCGATAATTTAAAATTTGCAGTAATTGGTGGCGGAAGCTGGGCTACTGCTATAGCTAAAATGTTGTGTGTAAATCTTTCAGAGATTTCATGGTACATGCGAAATGACGCTGCTATTGAACACATTAAAACTTACAAACACAATCCAAATTATTTGAGTTCGGTAGAGTTTGATAACAAAAAACTCAAACTTACCAACGATATTAATGAAGCTGTTGCTTATGCTGACTACATCATATTTGCAATACCTTCTGCTTTTTTGAACAGTGAATTAGAAAAATTAACCGTTTCACTAAAAGACAAAATAATTTTTTCTGCTATAAAAGGAATTGTTCCTGAAACCAGTTTAATTGTAGGTGAACATTTTCACTTCAAATACGACATTCCATACTATAATATTGGGGTAATTACTGGTCCTTGCCATGCTGAAGAGGTTGCCTTAGAAAGACTTTCATATTTAACTATCGCTTGTGGAGATCCTGATAAAGCTTCTATGGTAGCCAAAAATTTATCTGGTAATTATATCAAAGCAAAAATTTCTGATGATATTATAGGAACTGAATATGCAGCAATGTTAAAAAACATCTATGCTGTAGCTGCAGGTATTGCACATGGATTGGGTTATGGTGATAACTTCCAATCGGTTATTATGAGTAATGCCATTCGTGAGATGAAAAAATTCATCAAGAAAGTGCATAAAATGAAACGTAACATTAATGACTCTGCATATTTGGGAGATTTATTGGTAACTGGTTATTCTGTGTTTTCAAGAAACAGAATGTTCGGTAATATGATTGGGAAAGGGTATACGGTAAAATCCGCACAAATGGAGATGAGTATGGTAGCCGAAGGATATTATGCCGTAAAAAGTGCCTACAAATTGAACCAAGGATATGGCGCAAGTACTCCTATTATCGATGCAGTTTATAGCATTTTATATGAAGGAAAAGAAGCTAAGGCTGTGTTCAAAAAATTAACTGAGGAATTGGATTAATATTTTTTCAAAATAAAATAAAAAAGGCATTTTCAAAAATATGAAAATGCCTTTTTTATATATACTATTTTTTTACTTTACCATCACACCTTCAACAAATAAAATAGGCACTTCTTCTGTGGTTTCTTCGGTGACTGAATTTGCCTTGAAAATAAATTTCTTATCGTATAATGTGTTACCAATAAAATAGGTTAACATGAATTCATTATTGAGTGCCAAGACACTTTTTTCAATCATTTCTATTTTGACAACCGAAACAGCTGGGATTTCTACAAAAGCGTGACGTAAAAGAGATGTTTTTTTCATTTCGCCGTCAATGGTTCCAAAAGCTTTGGAAACCACCATAACACTATCTAATTGAAAATCGCTATCATTCACTAAATAGGCATACCAAACTTTTTCCATAAAATCATCGCTCCATTCTTGAACGGCGGCAAGGAATACGTTTTCAACTTCGGGAATGGAAATATCTTTTTTCATGGTAGTCAAAAATTATAAAGTCAAAAGTCGAAAATCTCAAACACTGAAATTTTCGACTTTTGACTTTCGACTTAAATTATATACTTGATTTAAATTGCTCTAAGAAACGTACATCATTTTCATAAAACATACGAATATCTCCAATTTGGTACAATAACATTGCAATACGCTCAATTCCCATTCCAAATGCAAAACCGTTGTATTCGGCAGGATTGATTCCACAGTTCGTAAGAACATTAGGATCTACCATTCCGCAACCCATAATTTCTAACCAGCCAGTTCCTTTTGTGATTCGATAATCGGTTTCTGTTTTTAGTCCCCAATAAATATCTACTTCGGCACTAGGCTCAGTAAATGGAAAATACGAAGGACGCAAACGAATTTTTGATTTCCCGAACATCTCTTTAGTAAAATACAAAAGGGTTTGTTTCAAATCTGCAAAAGAAACATCTTTGTCAATGTACAATCCTTCCACTTGGTGGAATATACAGTGTGAACGTGAAGAAACAGCTTCATTACGGAAAACTCTTCCTGGAGAAATGGTTCTAATTGGCGGTTTATTGTTTTCCATATAACGCACTTGTACAGATGAAGTGTGCGTACGCAACAAAATATCTGGATTGGTTTGTATGAAAAAAGTATCTTGCATATCACGCGCTGGATGGTATTCTGGCAAGTTCAATGCGGTGAAATTATGCCAATCGTCTTCAATTTCTGGCCCTTCTGAAACATTGAATCCTATGTTTGAAAAAACATCAATAATTTGATTTTTTACCAATGAAATAGGATGGCGTGAACCAATAATTGACGGTTCTGCTGTACGAGTTAAGTCTCCATAAAAACCTTTTACTTCTTCTTTACTTGCTAAGGCTTCTTGAATAGTTTTTACTTTTTCTTCGGCTGAAGTTTTAAGCAAATTTATTACCTGTCCAAATTCTTTTTTTTGATCGTTGGGTACATTCTTGAATTCAGCAAATAAGTCTTTCAATAAACCTTTGCTACCCAAGAATTTTATTCTAAACGTTTCTAATTCTGCTGGATTTTGTGTAGAGAAAGCTTGTGCTTCTCCAATATATTCTTTTATCTTATCTATCATCTGTCTTTTACTAAGGGTGCAAATTTAAGAAATTTGTTTAAAGTTTACCGTTTAAAAGTTTAAAGTTTACCTTCTAAATTTTAGTTTTATATAGAAAATTTTTTCTTTATTTTAAAAACTAAAAAATTGTAGTTGTTTTAATGAACTGACTACTATTCTATCACTTCTCTTTCAATAAAATAATTCACAATAGCTTCTTTCATCAAAACAGATTGTTCTCCAGCTTTTAAAGGAGGCAACTGTTCTTTTACTTTGTAATGTGGCCAGCCTTCCTCATCAAAAAATTCGAATTCATAAAATCCATAAGGCTCCAATAATCTGCAAATTGCAATGTGCATCAAATTAAGTTTTTCGTCTTTTTTGAATTCACGATGAACTTTCCCAAGTTCCTGTACTCCAATTAAATAAATAATAGCATCCAAATCTAAATCTTCTCCTTGCGAAAATTGATTAGAAAGTATATTGACAAGCTTTTCCCAGCGTTCTTTTAGTTGTGTGTCTCTAGACATTTTTGATTTTAAATTTTAAATTTTAAATTATTAAAATACAGTTATGATGATTGTATCAACCTACAATCTAAAATTATTTTGACAAAGATAAGAACTTGAAAATTGGCAAGCGTAAGAAACATTTCTTTTATATTTGCAACTCTAAATTTTAAAATAAAAAAATGAGCTTTTTTGATATTGTTGTTGGTGGGCTATTGTGTTTTTCATTGTACAAAGGAATCAGAAATGGTCTTTTTGTTGAATTAGCTTCATTTCTTTCTCTTATTCTGGGTATTTATATCGCTATAAAATTTTCAGATATTTTAAAAAACATTCTGTCAGGTTGGCTGCATTGGAATCCATATACCATTCAGATTTTTGCGTTTATCTTAACATTTATTGTCGTAGTTATTGGAATTTATATGCTTGGAAAACTGTTGACTAATATAGCCGATTTTGCTTTTTTGGGCTGGATTAACAGCCTTGGTGGTGGTTTTTTTAGAATATTAAAAACCATTTTAATCATCAGTATATTTTTAACTGTTTTTCAAAAAATAAATTATCATAATTATTTAGCCCAGAAAGAAACTCTTGATAAATCTATTTTCTTTAATCCAATTCAAAAAATATCAGGATTTATATTTCCGTCTATTGAGAAGTGGTATGATAAGGCTAGGAAGTAGTTTTCCGTTACATTTAATAGATTTCAGTTGAATCAACAATTTTTCATTTAAATCTTAAAAGAAGAGCCCATAGTTAAAAACTACAGGCTCTTTGTTTTTGTTCCTAAAAAGGAATACATCTTTACTTAATCTTTTATTTCTTTTATTGCTTTGCTATCAATCCAACCTTCGGTTCCGTCTGTCAATTGAATTTTTTTCCAATTGTTTAATGTTTCTTCCACGTACACTTTTGTACCTTCATGTAAAATAAAAACAGAACTGCTTGCGCTTTGAGGTTCGCTTCTTACATCGGCAGATTCGGCAAAAACGATAGCTGGCCTTTCGTTGTCAAAATGACTTTTTTCGAAAAAAGCTGCTGCAACACTCATTAGCACAAATAGTAAAACGATAAACATTCCCACAAAGAAAATTCTTTTAATAATCCCTGTTTGAGAAAAATAATAACCTATAAAAAAGGACAAAAATAAAACTGCAAAAACAATGGCAATGCAAGCCCATGTATCAAATGGATAAATTCCAGTAAAATCTCGAAGGAGCTTTCCAAAACCTACTTTAGGAATTACTTTTATTTCGTCAATAGTTCTCTTTTGGGCAAATTTTACATTGTTTAATGCCTCTTGGTTGTTTGGATCTAAAACTAGAGCTTTTTCATAATTATAAATCGAAGGAGCTGTTTTTTGAAGTTTATAATAACAATTCCCTAAATTAAAATACAATTGAGCAGACTCTTTGTTTGTTGCCAAAACTGATTCATATTCTTTGGCAGCAAGATCGTATTTGCCTTCATTGTATAAATCATTCCCTTTTTCAAAGCCTGTTTGGGCAAAGAAAATTTGTGAAACAAATAATAATAAGTAAAAAATATTTTTCATTTTTAATAAATATCAAATTTCAATTTCAAAATTAAATCTGTTTTTCTAATTCAGAAATGATAGCTACTGCTTTATCAAAATCATGTTGTATTGTCGCACTAGATGATGGTGCATATCTCGCAATCTCACAATTCTCGGTAAGCGCAATAAAATCATTTACGGCTTGAGGATTGGCTTTTCTAGACAATAATAATTCCTGAATATTGTCTTTACTCATTTCAGAGGTTTCAATATGCAATTTCGCTTTCAGGAAATTATGCATTGCTTTTTCTAAAGCGACATAGAATGGCTCTTTATTATTGATTTGTTTTTTGGCTTCAGATAAATATTTCTTAGCCAATTTATTATTCATTTTGATTCGGTTACCAAAAACATCACTATCGATTGCTTCTTTTTTCTTTTTGAATAATACAATTATTGGAAGCATTAAAAATGGCAAAAGCAACAAAGCATAGAATTTATTTGAACCAAAAAAAGCAGGTTCTTTACTTGATACAAGTTTGGTTCTTAAATCAATATATCTGAATTGTTCAGTAGGTTCAATTTTATTTTTTCCAGTACTAGCTGTAGCTTGTGTTTCTGCCGTTTGTGAAGGTCCATCCAACACATTAATTTTTATCTCTGAAGAACTTATTGTTTTGTAAGTACCCGTTCCTAAATCAAAATAAGAAAAATGCATTGGTTTAATAACATAATCACCTTTGTACTGTGGTACAATAGTATATGAATCGGATATTTTACCATTCATTCCAGATAATGGTGTATTTACTTTTTCGTCGTGTACCGCATCATACATTTCTAATGCATTTGGCACTTCTGGTTTTGGTAACGTAAATAATTTTAGATTTCCTGTTCCTGTAACACTCAAAACAAGGTCTAAACTTTCACCATTTTTTAAAGTGGTTTTAGAAGGAATAGCTTTGAAATCAAATTTACCCACAGCTCCAGTAAAATCTGCTGGTTTTCCTACTTCTGGTAATGCTTTTACATTGATGGTTTTTGCTCCTGCGGATACGCGTTTATTTACATCAATGCTTTCCACGCGGCCATACATATCTCTGCGATTAGTAGGCAATCTAACATTAATATCCAATGACAAAGGCTCGATTACCAATTTTCCAGATTTTTGAGGATATAGAATAACTTTCTTTAATACAGCATAACGGTATTTCTCACCTTTAAACATTCCTTCTTCAGGAACCAAATTTTTGACTTCAATGTTTTGACTCCAAAAATCATTGTACTTCGGTTTGCTTTCTTCATTCAAACCATTAATTCCAATGTTATAACTGAAATACAATTTGTAAACTACTGTAATCGGCTGATTGATATACGGATTTGTATTCGTAATATCAGCTACCAAATAAAGATTATCATCTGCCGAAATTTGAGAATCATTCGGATCTGTTGGTTGTTGTGTCGCTGCAGTTACATTTATTTTTATAGGTTGCGTTTTATAAATCTGTCCATTAAATTCGATAACAGCTTGTCTGATTGTCAAAACACCTTTTTGTGTAGGCAATAAATAATACGAATAACTTTTCTCAAAAGATGTTCTTCCATTTATCCAAGATTGACTCACTTGTTGACTTGGTCCAGCAATAATTCTGAAGCCTTCAAAAGAAGGTTGAATAAAATTATCTCCATCAACATTCATCACAAAATCGATACGAAGTCTCTCGTTGAGTCCAAGCGTCGTTTTACTAACTCTTGCCTCAAACTGTACTTGAGCCAAAAGTCCTTGAAAACAGAATAAGAATAGAATTAAATATCTTTTCATTACTTATTTAATCTTTTTGTATTTAATGTTTTAATCAAAAAACTTATTTTTTTGAATTTCTTCTAAAGGTTACCAGTCTTTCTCTGTTTTGACAGGAGCTCCTTTTACTTTATTGGCATTTACTTTATCCTGAATTTTCTTTTCTTCGTTGTTTACGGCGTCTAAAAGATTTTGCATTCGTTGTTTTGGAATACCTCCTGGTTTTGGCTTTGGCTGCCCATCATCTTTAGGTTTATCATCCTTTTTATTTTTGTCACCGTCTTTTTTGTCGTCTTTTTTGTCTTTGTCTCCGTCTTTCTTGTCCTGATCTTTCTTGTCGTCCTTTTTATCTTTATTCTTGTCCTTGTCTTTATCCTTGTCCTTCTTTTTATCGTCTTTTGGAGGTGGATTATCTTTTAGCATTTTTTTAGCCAAAGCATAATTATAACGCGACTCTTCATCAGTAGGATCATTTCGTAAAGCATTTTTATAGGCGTCAACTGCTTGTGTATAATCTTTCTCTTTCATGAAAACATTTCCAAGATTATGAAAAGCCTTATGCTTTTGTGGTCTTGATTTCAAATTTTTTAACGCATTAGCATATGCGTATTTAGATTCTGAAAATTGATTTTGTTTATAAATAGCGTTTCCTAAATTATATGAAGCTACTGTTCTATTTGGAAATTTAGAGTGCGAAATTCTGTAATTAGCTTCCGCATCTACAAAATTCTTGGCTACATATTCCTCATTTGCTTCAGGCAAAACTTTGTCTTTCTCTTGGGCATTAGCCACAAAAGTTAAAAGCAGTAGTAGTAAGTATATAATTTTATTTTTCATTTTCATCTAAATGTTCCTTTCAAAGTATTGAATAATAATTAACTCATTCATTTACTTTGATTTTAATACTTTATTTATTCTCGTTAAATAAATTCAATTTGTTTACCCAGTTCGTTTTTCTTTCTAAAAGGAAAATATCAATGAATAATAATACAAATCCAAAACCTAAAAACCATTGAAATTGTGACTGAAAGTCGGCCATTTGAGTGGCTTCAAATTCGGTTTTTTGAATTTTATCCAATGTAGCTTTTATATAATCCAACACCTCATGTGTATTATTTCCATTAACATATCCGCCTCCGGTAATTTTAGCAATGGTAGCTAAACTGTTTGGATTTAATTTGGTAATGACTATTTCTCCATTATTATCTCTTTGATAGCTTTCTACTCTTCCATTTTTCTTTAATGGAATGGTTCCTCCTTTTTCAGTACCAACACCAATAGTAACAATTTTCATTCCTAATTTTTTCGCTTCTTCAGCAGCGGTTTCAGCTCCTTCAGAATGATCTTCTCCATCGGAAATCATGATCAGCAATTTGCTGGTTTTGCTTTTGTCATCAAAATAAGTACCTGATAATTTAATAGCATCATCAAGAGATGTTCCTTGTGATGAAACCATACCTGGTCCCATGCTTTGCAAAAACATTTTAGCTACACTGTAATCAGTAGTGATAGGTAATACTGGGAAAGCGCTTCCTGCATAGGCAACGATTCCAATCCTGTCACTTCCTAACTGGTTAATAATTTGTGACACAATTTGCTTGCTTTTTTCTAAACGGCTTGGTGCAACATCTTCGGCAAGCATACTTTTAGAAACGTCCATTGCAAAAACAATGTCTATTCCTTCTCTTTTTACGGTTTCTACTTTGGTTCCGATTTTTGGATTAACCAAACCAATAATTAAAGAAGCTAATCCTAAAAGCATTACTCCTAGTTTCAAAAATGGTTTAAAAACAGAACGCTCTGGACTTAGTCTTTTGATTACTTCTAAATCACCAAACTCACGTTGTTTTTTTCTTTTCCAATATAAATTAATTAGGAAAAGTACCGCCACAACAGGCAGTATAAAAAGTAAGTATAAATATTTTTGTTCGTCTAATTCCATTTTTTTAACATTCCGTTTTCAGTTTGACGTTTTCAGTATTTTATATCTGATTATAAACTGTGATTGCGACAAAATCGCATTATTATATAAAACTTTTATAAACTGTATTTCGTAAACCTATTTCAATCAATAATAAAAGCCCCGCCAGTAAAGCAAAACCTCTGAATTTTTCATCATAATCATAGAATTTTAATTCTTCGATTTCGGTAGTTTCGAGCTTATTAATTTCGTTATAGATTTCTACTAATTTGTCATTGCTGGTTGCTCTAAAATATTTACCACCCGTTTTCTTAGCAATATTCTTCATCAATTGCTCATCAATTTCTACTTTCATCATTTGAAAAAGTAATTGCCCATTTGGACCAATTGCATAAGGAGACTCGGCCATTCCATTGGTACCGATACCAATAGTATATACTTTTATACCGTATTGCTGCGCAATATCCGATGCTGTTTCTGGCTCGATAAAACCCGCATTATTAACTCCATCTGTCAACAAAATAACCACTTTACTTTTGGCCTTACTATCTTTAAGTCTGTTTACAGCTGTTGCCAATCCCATTCCAATTCCAGTACCATCTTGCAAAACATTATCATATTTTATACTATTAATAGCATCTAGGATAACCGCTTTATCACTTGTAACTGGTGATTTGGTATAGGCTTCAGAGGCATACACTACCAATCCAATTCTATCATTTGGTCTTTCATTTACAAATTCAGACGCTACTCTTTTTATAGCTTCCATTCTGTTGGGTTTAAAATCCTTAGCCAACATACTTCCTGATACGTCGATAGCTACCACAATATCAATACCTTTTGTCGTTTTAGTTTTATTGCTTATATCTACGGTTCTAGGTCTTGCCAATGCAATTATTAATAATGATAATGCCAATATACGTAAAACATCCAAAGCGGGTTTAAATTTTGCCAACGTTGAATCTGTCCCTTTGAATCCCTGAAGTGAACTCATTTTTAGGGTAGCCGTTTGTTGGTTTCTTTTCCAAAATAGGCAAGCAATTGCAACAGGCATTAGAAGAAACAACCAAAAAAATTCTGGATTTAAAAAGGTTATTTTTTCCATTAGTTACTTGCTGATTTAAGTTCTACCGAATTCAAAATACGATCTGATAATTCTGTAGCATATTTATCTCCTTCTTCGTGAAGAATCAGTATTTGCTGTAATCCTCCTTCTTGTCCGAAAAGTAATATTTCATAATATATTTTTGAACTCGTTTGAGTATTACTATCGATTCTAGAAAATGTTCCGTATCCTTTTTTTCCTGTTATACCTTTATTGGTTTGAAAATCTTCTTCTTTAACAATCATATTTTGTGCTCCTTGAGTTTCCAAAACTTTTAAAGATCCTTCGATACCTTTAGATAAATCTATCGTTCCTTGTTGTTTATATTTTATAGTAGAAACCATTATATAAAAATTGTCTAACAAACTTCCATATCCAAAAGACTGCATCTCTTTGATGAGTGCCATTCCTTCTTTGGGCAATGACTTTGTCAAATCTATTCGTTTCAAAACTTTCGGTGTTTCCACTATCACTCCAGGATTTCCGTATTCACTTTTAATCCATTCACCTTCAAGCAATTCTTTGGTTGGATGTCCCAAAATATTATCTTTTACATAATCAAAACCTTTGGTTACTATAAAATAAGTAGTTGTAGCAAAAAGTAAAAATAGAACAGAACCTATAGAAATAGCAATACGTTGGTTTCTCTTTTTTCTAAGTAAAATTTGGATTTGCTTTTGTTTTTGAGCTTCATTCAAAATTGTGTCTTCCTCAATTGGAACTTCAACTGGAATTGCCTCATCAAGTGTTAAAATCGCTTTTTGAATTTTATTTCTATCATCAGTGATTTCAAATTCTAATGGTGTCGATTTTGCAAACTTTACTAAATCGGCTTGTTTCAAAACAGCAAATAAATTCTCAATTGTTTCCTGTGAAAGCTTCATTTTCTTTTTTAAAGAAGCAGCTTTTAAGCCTTCAATTAATTCAGAAGTGGTGCTTTCCATTGCTGGAATCTCTATAGCTTCTTCTATATAATTTCTAGTAATGTCTGTCAATTCGCTATAATACGCTTTAACTTCACCATGTTGCCAAAGCTCTTTCTTTTCTAAGGTATTTAGTAAACTTGTTGCTTTTTCTATTGGCGTTTTATAAACTTCTTCTTCAATTTTTTTCTTTTGACGAATTTTGAGATACCAATAAATAAAAGCACCAATTCCTAAAAGCAATAAAATGCCCAAAAGATATTTCCACCAGTCACTTGATTCTTCTGTTTTTACAATCTCCTTAATGTCATACATTTTTTGTCTTAATGTATCAACTTGTACATTGGCAACCTCAACTTTTATTGAGTCTGTCAAGAATTCTTTATTGTTAATGAGAATTTTTATACTAGGAATTGTATACTTACCCGAATCAAATTGAGTTAAACCGTACTTTTTAATTAATTCATAACGGTCGTCTTTTTTTACGGTGTCAATTGGATAGGATTGAATTACTTCAAGAGCTCCAATGTTTTTTAATTTTGGAAAAACAACCTTAGACAATGTATCTACAGATGTTTTTAAAGTCAATTTAAACTCTGCTCCAATTTTAATTTTTGTGGTATCGATACTGGTTTCAACCTTTTTTTGTTGAGCAAAAATAGAAGTCGTTATTAGTATAAATAGTAGATAAAGTTTAATTTTCATTTAGTTCTTAATTTAAACCTAACAGGTTTGTCTTATCGTGATTTAAAATAGCCTAATAATTTAGTAACATAACTTTCGTCCACTCTCGTGTTTACAACTCCTGAACCCGATTTACTGAAAGTTTCCTTAAAATAATTGACATTATCGTAATAGTGTTTTTCATAATTCATTCGCACTGATTTTGATCCTGTATTGATCAATCTGGTTTCACCAGTCTCAGCATCAATCATAGAAACCATACCTAAATTTGGCATTTTCTCTTCACGAATATCATACACTCGAATCCCCGTAATATCGTGTTTCTTGGAAGCAATCTTCAATGTATGTTCATATTCTGCCGACATAAAATCAGAAATAACAAATACGATGGCTTTCTTTTTTTGAGTACCTGATAAAAATTTCAAGGCTTGTGCAATATCCGTTTTATAGCTTTTAGGTTCAAATTCTATCAACTCACGAATGATTCGTAACACGTGAGATCTCCCTTTTTTGGGCGGAATATACAATTCGATTTGATCAGAAAACAAAATCAATCCAATTTTATCATTGTTTTGAGTAGCCGAAAATGCCATTGTTGCAGCGATTTCGGTAACAATTTCTTTTTTAAATTGATTTTTAGAACCAAAACTTTCTGAACCCGAAATATCAACCATTAACATCATGGTCAATTCTCTTTCTTCTTCAAAAACTTTTACGTGAGCTTCGTTGTATCGAGCCGTTACATTCCAATCGATGGCACGAATATCATCCCCAAATTGATACTGACGGACTTCACTAAAAGTCATCCCCCGGCCTTTGAACGATGTATGGTATTCGCCCGAAAAGATGTGATCACTCAATCTTCGGGTTTTGATTTCTATTTTACGTACTTTTTTTAAAAGCTCTTTTGTATCCATTTTTAGTTTGGTTTACAGTTGTTGGTTGTTAGTTGCTGGCACATTTACCATCAACAAAAAACTATCAACTATCAACTTTTAAGGTACTTCAATTTCGTTAATGATTTTATTGATGATATCCACCGACGTAACGTTTTCAGCTTCGGCTTCATAAGTAACTCCAATTCTATGGCGTAAAATATCGTGTACTACTGCGCGGACATCTTCAGGAATTACATACCCACGACGTTTGATAAAAGCATAACATTTGGCAGCCGTAGCAAGGTTGATACTTCCACGAGGCGAAGCTCCAAAACTGATTAAAGGTTTCAAATCAGCTAATTTATATTTCTCTGGATAACGAGTAGCAAAAATAATATCCAGAATGTATTTTTCAATTTTTTCGTCCATATAGACTTCGCGAACCGCCTCTTGAGCTCTTAAAATTTGTTCAACCGAAACTACAGGATTTACTTTTTCATAGCTTCCCTTAAGGTTTTGACGAATTACTAAACGCTCGTCTTCCATCTTTGGATAATCGATAACTGTTTTTAGCATAAAACGGTCAACCTGAGCTTCAGGTAATTGGTATGTTCCTTCTTGCTCAATAGGGTTTTGAGTTGCTAAAACTAAAAATGGCTTGTCTAATTTGAAAGTAGTATCACCAATAGTAACTTGTTTTTCCTGCATCGCCTCTAGCAAAGCCGATTGTACTTTGGCAGGAGCACGGTTAATCTCATCCGCAAGAACGAAATTAGCAAAAATTGGTCCTTTTTTTATAGAGAATTCGTTGGCTTTAATATTGTAAATCATGGTTCCAATAACATCGGCAGGCAATAAATCTGGCGTAAACTGGATTCTACTAAAAGAACCTTGAATAGCTTGTGAAAGTGTATTTATTGCTAATGTTTTAGCCAATCCTGGAACTCCTTCTAAAAGAATGTGTCCTTGTCCTAAAAGTCCAATTAACAATCTCTCTACCATGTGTTTTTGCCCCACAATAACTTTGTTCATTTCCATTGTGAGAAGGTCTATAAAAGCACTTTCTCTTTCGATTTTTTCATTGATTGCTCTAATGTCTAAAGTCGCTGTATTTTGTTCCATATTGTTATATTTAAACCTCTTGTTTTTGCTATCCTTTATTTGATGGTGCAAATTGAATTTTTTTTTAGAAGTAAGATGTTAAAAAATGGTTAAAACTTCTGCGAAACCCCTAATTTTAAGGACGAATTATGATTGCATTTACCTATTTTTAAGAACTAAAAAAAATAAACAGCAAATTCATAGAATTAACCCCTTAACCATGAGGGGTTACTAAAAAATAAATCATGAGTAAAATTCCATTTTCAAAAATTATTGCCGGCACCATGACTTGGGGAATCTGGGGCAAAAACTGCTCCACCGAACAAATGATAAAGCTTATGAATTCATGTCTTGAAAATGGCATTTCGAGCTTCGATCATGCTGATATTTATGGGGGATATACAACAGAAAAGGATTTTGGAAAAGCTTTTGGAGAAAGCAAAATAGATCGCAATGCTATTCAATTAATTTCAAAATGTGGCATCCAAATGGTGTCTGAAAACAGGACCAATACAATCAAGCATTATGAGTATTCTAAAGATTACATTATAGCCTCGGCAGAGCAATCTTTGAAACATTTGCAAACAGATTATTTAGATCTCTTATTATTACATCGTCCAAGTCCATTAATGCAAGCAGATGAAATTGCCGAAGCTATTGAAAAATTAACAACAACAGGCAAAATTTTGGATTTTGGAGTTTCAAATTTTACGCCTAGTCAATGCAATTTGGTCGAAACCAAAACAAAAATAAACTATAATCAAATTGAATTTTCGATTACTCATTTAGAATCAATGCTTGACGGAAGTTTGGATCACATGCAAACTAACAGAATCACTCCTATGTGCTGGTCTCCTTTGGGAACCGTTTTTAGAAAAGACAACGAGCAATCACAACGCATTCAAAAAGTTGCAAATGAATTAGCTTCCAAATATGAAGTCTCCAATGATATTATTTTATTGGCCTGGATATTGAAACATCCTAGTGGAATTTTACCCGTTTGTGGAACCTCTGACCAAAAACGACTCGCTCATTTAATGCAAGCAACTACTATTGAAATTGAATTGGAAGATTGGTTTTCTCTTTGGACAGCAAGTACTGGAAATGATGTGCCTTAATTAGAAACCCAAAAAACAGCTAAAATTCAACTGTTTTTTGGGTTTCTAAAATAATGCAAACTTATTTTATAATGCTATATTCCCTATATCTGTTACTGTTCCATTAACAACAACTACTCCCGGAATAGTTTTTACCGCAACACCTGAAGCGATATCTGGAGTCAGTGTAACCATATAGATTCCAACAGGCAATCCGTCTAGTTGAAATACTCCTTCCTCATTTGCATAAGCAGATACTGTTGTTGTTCCAACTTCAACAGACGCGACAATCTGATAACCAACCAATACCGGACTGATCGTTCCTTTTATACTTCCCGAAGTTTCGTTGGTTGAAACTCGGATAACTGGATGTAAATTATAAATACCAGAAGCTCCTGCCTGAACAACAATTGAATGTTCTACATCAAAATCTAATAAAAATTCATATGTTTTATCAGCTAGTAACGTCTGGTTAACTTGTAATTTTAATCCAGATTGCTCTGGCTGTGCACTTGGCGTTTTCAAAGTATGTGTAGTACCATCATTAAGCACCACGGTATTATTCTCACCAAGCAATAATCTAATTTGCCCCAAATATCCTGAAGCAACCATATCATCTGCTATTAAAACAGTAACCCCTCCTGTTAAATCCAATAAATTATATACTCCTGGATTTTTCCCAATACTTACCCAGCCTTGATCATCAGTACTTGAGCTGCTTTTTATCAAAACATCTTTAACCTCAAGATTTACTTCCTTATAATCACCTGGAGCATCGGACAATCTTACCATGACTTTTGACGTGCCATCCATACTAGAAGAATCATTATTGTCATTACACCCAATAAAAATGATACTCAACATTGTCATTGTAAAAATAACTAATCTACTTGTTTTAATCTTCTTCATAATTTTTGATAATTACATTTTTAATAAAATTAGTTCATATAAAATCATTAAATTTAAAACGTACAAAATTGTTGCTTTAGTGTGTTTTTTATTCAAACTATTCAGGATTAACAATGATTAACAAACGACTTCTTATCAAAAATCTACTTGCTCACAATGATGAGAGTAGCTTTTATGATAAAAAAAGACAACTAAATTTGCATACCAGAGAAGGCAAAGCAAAATTTTTAAAACATATTTGCGCTTTATCCAATTCTAATCCTACTAACAACTCTTATATCGTGGTAGGTGTTGAAGATGAAAACAATGAAATTGTTGGTGACGATTTTTTTGATGATAGTCGAATTCAAAATTTAGTGAATGCCTTTCTTGAGAATCCTCCAAGAATTCAATATGAAAATGTTCCTTTTCCAAATTTACCAAAGGATAAAGTCATTGGTTTGGTTACTATAAAGCCCAATAGTAAAACTTCTTTCTTTAAAAAAGGAATACATACAATTACTGCCAATAGCATTTTTGTTCGAAGGGGAAGTAACACAATGCCAATTGAGGGAGAAATTGAAAAAAATTTTCAAAATACTGAAACCGTTATTGGCATCGAGAATGTTTCGAGAAACAGTATCGAATATACTCTTGATGGTGTGATAGATTTTATGAATAACCGTCATAAAGATATGGGACCAAAATACAAAGTTTTCAAGGAGTTGTTTGTCATTTGTTGGGCAGGAATTGTCAAGAAATCTAAAAACAAAATTTATTTATCTCGAGTCGATATAGAATTAATTAACGAACAGATTAAATTATTCTATTCAGCTCAAGATGTAGTTGAAATTACTTATGATGAGGATAGTTTTACGATTATTGAATATTTACCTTTAGGTTTAAATGATAAAACCAGTTATTACCCTCTTGAACAGCAAACAATCCATTTTCAGGATAATGGATATTATAAAATTGATCGAAAAATACTTTTTGAGCCTCCGGAATACAATAAGAAAATGCTATTCCATATTTACAACTCAAACATTGCCTTATTATATAAACTGCAAAAAAACAGTAGACTAACGGAACGCGAAAAAAAGGATTTAAATCATTTACCTTCTACTTTTATGATTTGTTACCTCAACGGTTTTGAAGATGCGAAACAAAAGCTGATAGATGCGAAAGAGTTATTAAAACCTTACACACAAGTGTATCTTTCGTTTAAAGAAGCTTTACGCATTTTAAGAAAAATGAAATATGATGTTCAATAAGAGTATTATCGAATCATAATATTTTTTTAATTAACTCAACAATCCTGTTACCCAAGTAACCAAATCAACAATAACTTGACAAACAAAATTAGTCATTAAAAGCAATAAAGTAAGAAGTGCATTCATTTTAAAAAAATTTAAGTAAAATTATAATGATTTTTTATACAAAACAATTTCTAAAAAACAATAATTTTTTGAATCTCAAAAGTACTAAAAATTACTATACTAAACTCAATATCTATCTGAAATTCAACGACTAAAAATAGCATTTCAACCGATTTACTCTTAATAAAAACATAAATTTTACTTTAGGTTTAATTCTTATATTGTTTTTTTAAAACCTTTAAAGCTGAAATCCAGACTTTTTACCTTCTATTTTCTTTTTCCTTAATAAGCTTCTTCATCTCTTTAAAAAAAAAATCAATCGACACTACTTTTCTGCTATTTTTGTAAAAGAACAAATTGAGAATATGAGAACATTAGTAATAGGAGACATACATGGCGGTTTGAGGGCCTTACATCAAATTCTAGAAAGAGCAAGCGTAACCACAAATGACAAACTCATTTTTTTGGGCGATTATGTAGATGGCTGGAGTCAGTCCCCACAAGTAATTGATTTTTTGATTGCATTACAAAAAACTCATGATGTTGTTTGTATCAGAGGTAATCATGATGAGTTACTAAGAGAATGGCTAGAGGATAATAAGGATAATGAACAATGGTATCAGCATGGTGGAGAAGCTACCGTTTTGGCCTATGAAAGTGTAAATAGTGAAACCAAAAAAAAGCATGTGAAATTCTTAGAATCGTTAAAAGATTATCACTTAGATGAACAAAATAGAATGTTCATACACGCTGGCTTTACCAACATGAATGGAGTAAATTATGAATATTTTCCTAAGTTGTTTTATTGGGACAGAACGCTTTGGGAAACTGCATTAGCACTAGACACAAAATTAAAACCAGATCACTTACTCTATCCTAAACGATTTACATTATATAATGAAATCTACATTGGTCACACTCCAGTTTCTCGTATTGGAAAAACCACGCCAGTGCAAAAAGCCAATATCTGGAATATCGATACTAGTGCAGCTTTTAAAGGACCTCTAACAATACTGGATGTGGATACAAAACAGTTTTGGCAAAGCGAACCTTTACCTAGTTTATATCCTACTGAAAAAGGGCGAAATAAAATCTAAATATTATATTTGCCGAAAATTAATTATCTATTTATATTTTCAACAAATGAAAAAAATTATCACAGTTTTATTTTTAGTTTCTTTTGGAATAACAAATGCACAACAAGCTTTTAAAGGCAAAGGTGATGCGAAAATTAATATTGGTGCCAATATTCAAGACGGCGGTTCAGGAATTCAGGGCTCTGCTGATTTTGGTCTTGGTGAAAATTTCTCTTATGGATTTGTGGCTACTTATTTATTAGGAGTAGATAACTATTCCGGTATATATGGAGACACTTCTTATATTAATGAAGAACCAAGTTTTGAAGATCGTTTTGATGCGAAATTTAGAATTAATGCAAATTTAAGCAGTGTAATTGGTGTAGAACAATTAGATATTTATCCAGGTTTAAGCTTAGGATTACACAATTTTGGAGGTCATCTTGGAGGTCGTTACTTTTTTACTGATGGCTTTGGTGTATTTACTGAATTTGGGTTTCCAATTGCAAAGTATAGTAAGAATAAAGAAATATTTGATCATTTAAACAACCAAGTTACATTTAGTATAGGTGCTTCGTTTAATTTGGATTAAATCATAAAAAAAGGCTCATTTAAAATGAGCCTTTTTTTTATTAATTATACTTGTTTTACTTCAGTTCGTAAACATTATTGTTTTGTTTTATATCAGCCATTAAACCGCTAGGATCGATAGTGATTTTCTTGATAGTAGTCTTAGGTTTTCCAATGTTAAATTCGAAAGTAGGAAACGCCCAAGCCCAATCGTTAAGAATAGTTCTTGTAATAGCAGGAGTTGGATTTTCTTTTTCAAAACTCATCATACGTAACGGGATGTAAAAACTTTCTTTGGTTCCATCCGTATACTCTACCAATAGATCAATAGGCATTGGCATTCTTCCTATTCTTTCCAGAGTTATTGTTGTTTTATCACCACTCTCTTTTACATCTTTGATTCCGTAATCAATAGTATTTAACGTTTCCGTCCAATCTACCAAGTACCAATCTAAATTCGCTCCCGAAACACGCTCAGCAGTTCTCTTAATATCATTTGGTGATGGATGTTTGAATTTGAAATCCTGATAGTATTTTTTTACTGTTTTGTCCAAATTATCTTGCCCTATTACATAAATCAATTGAGACAAGAAAATACTTCCTTTTATATAAGAAGAAATACTATAAGGACGATTTTCGTCATAACGATCTCCATGAGTCGTTTGCGGCTGTTCCTTCCCCGATTCTACTAATTTGTAATAATTAGCATAATTACTTTTAAATGGGTTTTCTTCTTTTTTATCTTTTAGTTCGTTCAATGCTAAATCTTCGATATAAGTAGTAAATCCTTCGTCCATCCAAGGATGTTTGGATTCATTGGACGCTAAAATATGTTGAAACCAAGAATGTCCCAACTCATGGGTTGCGGTACCTAAAATTCCTTCTGGAGTTCCGTTACCTAACATTAAAGTACACATAGCATACTCCATTCCGCCATCTCCTCCTTGTATAAACGAATATTGTTTGTATGGATAATCCCCTACTGTTTTATTATAAAAGCCCATAACCTTTACCAGCAAAGGTTCAACTTTTCTCCAGTTTTCAACTACTGTTGGTGTATTTTTGAAAAGGAAATGTAAATCGACATTATTCGGTCCTTTTACAATATCATGCACATAATTTTTATCGGCAGCCCAAGTAAAATCATGAACATTTGGCGCGATAAAATGCCAAGTCAAAGTTTTTTCTTTTTTAGGATATACTACAGTAACTCCATTATCTTGATATCCATGACCTATTTCATTTGGGTTTTGCAAATAACCTGAACCACCCAAAGTATAATCTTTGTCAATGGTAATGTTCACATCAAAATCACCCCAAACGCCATGAAATTCTCTGGCAATATAAGGATCAGCATGCCAGCCTTCAAAATCAAACTCTGCTATTTTTGGGTACCATTGCGCCATTGAAAATTCGATACCTTCTGCATTATTTCGCCCAGAACGACGAATTTGCACGGGTACTTGGCCATCAAAATCTAATGTGAAAGTTGTTTTTGAATTTGGCAAAATTGGTTTAGCTAAAGTCACTTCGAGAATGGTTCCAACTTCTTTAGCAGTAGCAGAAATACCATCTTGTTTGAAATTAGAAATTTTCAAATATCCAATTTCATTTGGCTTAAGATTTTTGATTCGGCTTTCTTTTACCTCTTTGCCATCAACCTTTATTTTGGTAGCCATACGTGGATCAGGATCCTTAATGCTTTGGATTCTGGCATCCATTTCGCTCCCTGGTTGGAAAGCGTTGTTATATAAATGATAATATACTTTTTTTAAAGTATCTGAAGAGTTGTTGGTATAAATCAGTTCTTGTTTTCCTTTGTACAAATAGGTTTTTACATCCATTGTTACATCCATTTTGTAATCGACATGTTGCTGCCAATATCCCTGTTTTTGAGCAAATAAATTGCTACAACTTACAGAAACGAATACAAATAAAAAGAGTTTATGCATGGTATTAAAAATAAAAAATGGAAGAGTTAAAAACTCTTCCATTAGATTAATAGAGGTTAAAATTATTTTTTAGACATTTTTTCTGCCATCAAAAGTGCATTATAAGCATTTACCATTTTGCCAGATTTTGACGTTTTATCAGCTTTGGCTTTTACATCTTGCTGTTCGCCTAAAATAACGTCAGAAGGAAGTGGTGTTCCAGAATCCATCAAAATTTGTTTTACTTGTTTGGCAGATAATTTTGGGTAATACGAACGAATCAAAGCAGCAACTCCAGCAGCATTTGGTGAAGCCATTGACGTTCCTTGCAAATATTTGTATTTATTATTTGGAATAGTTGCATATATTTCATCGCCAGGTGCAAAAACATCTACATTGAAAGCACCATAATTTGAAAATGGAGCAATTATACCATCCCCGTATTGATTAGTTAAAGCTCCTACCGTAAGTACATTTGATGCAAATTCTTTTTTATTATCTTCAGAATCATTTGGGAAGTTTGAGTTTTCATCTAAATCAATATTCTCCCCATCGTTTCCAGCAGCATGGACAAATAGTACATCTTTCTTTTCGGCATATTTTATAGCGTCAAAAACCCATTGTTTATGTGGAGAATAGCTTTTTCCAAAACTACCATTGATTACTTTGGCACCATTATCAACCGCATAACGAATTGCTAAAGCGATATCTTTATCGTACTCATCTCCATCTGGAACTGCACGTACCGCCATAATCTCTACATTATCAGCAACTCCATCCCCTCCAATATTATTACCTCTTACTTGTGCAATAATTCCAGCAACGTGAGTTCCGTGTAACGCTTCTTCTTTGTCTGGTCCGTAAACTGTATTATTACCATATTTGGTGTTTTTAATGTCTTCTGGATTGTCTCCAACCACTTTACGTCCATCAAGATCTTTGTTTAAATTATAATTAAGCTGATCGTAAACATACTTACTGTACTCTTGAATTTCTGCTCTAAAAGTTGGTCCCGCATTTGTTAAAATACGAGACATAATCATTTTGCTCTTAGTCAAATCAGGATCTGTAGTAACGATTCCATTTACATCTTCAAGAGTATAATTTTCTTTTCCTAAATTTGTTTGAATGGCTTTGTCGGTAGCTATTAAGAAATCAACTTGTTGTTTGTCTTTCAAAGCCTTATTATTTTTTTCATCATAAGCTGCCAAAGCGCTTTTATAGGTTGCCGATCCGTCATCACCTTTTTTTACGATTCGAGTCATTTCCAAAGTTTCATGTACAGCATCTCCTAGAAAATTCCAACCATGAATATCATCGATATATCCATTTTTATCATCATCAATTCCGTTTCCAGCAATTTCTTTTTTATTAGTCCAAACCACTGACTTCAAATCTTCGTGATCGATATCTACACCAGAATCTACAATTCCAACAATAACTTTAACTCCTTTTTTACCTTTTAATAGTTCGGCATAGGCTTTATCTACACTCATTCCTGGAATACTATCTTTGGCTAAATCTAAATGTGACCATCTTTGTAATTCAGGTTCACTTAGTTTTCCTTTTTTGGCGGTATAAGTAGTTGCTGTTTGGGCGTTTGCCGAAAGACATAAAGACAAAGCTGTTAGCAAAGCTAATGATGTTAAATTTATTTTATTCATCAGTACGTAGTTTTCAAATTTTATTAATCAACTTCAAAAATAGTAGAAGTAAATTAAAAAATACGCAATCATTAACGCTTTTTTGTGATAAAACGCTTTTAGAATTAGATTTTGTTATAAAAACAAAACGATTAGGTTAATACTATTATATTTTGTAGGAAAATAAAATATATTTTGTATTCTTGCTAAACCTATTTTAAAGTCTTAAACTATGAGAATAAAACTACTCATCCTGCTATTTTTAGCAAATTTATCAATGTCATCACAAAACCTAAATATTCCAGAAAATGGTTTGCTTGCTTATTATTCTTTTACTGGCAATGCGAATGATACTAGCGGAAAAGGAAATAATGGAATTGCTACCGATGTTACTCCAACAGCAGATCGATTCGGAAATAGCAATAGTGCTTACTCTTTTAATGGTACAAGTAGTAACATTGAGGCAGATATAGCTGATTATCCTCTTAAAGGCGAAGCTCGCACGATTACAGGCTGGTTCAAAACAACCACTCCAGTTAACTCAGCAGAAGTTGATTTTTCTCTTTTAAATTATGGGAATATAAATGACCCAAATTATTGGTTTAATATTAGTTTTTATCGCAAAGGATACTTAAACATACAATTTGATTCCAAAATCGTTCAATCCCAAGAAAATTATTTTAATAATCAATGGACCTTTTTTGCATTAACTTTTGATGATTCGAATAACACTTATTCATTATATATAAATGGTGTGTTTAAGATGGGTGGAGCAGCAAGTTTATATACTAATGGCTTAAACAATTTTTTTAGAATTGGAAGAAATAAATTAAACAACTATTTCGAAGGTTCAATTGATGATATCGGAATTTGGAATCGTGTGCTAACTCAGGAAGAAATAGCGGGTTTATTTAATTCTGTAAATGATAATCTTTATACATTAATACCAGATTCAAAATTTGAACAAATACTAATTGATTTTGGAATCGATGACGGTACTATTGACGGGAGAATCTTGACATCTAGAATCAACACTATAGAAAACTTATATGTTAGCAATAGTTCTATTACAGATTTAACAGGAATACAAGACTTTGCAGCATTAAAAAAATTAGATTGTAGTCAAAATTCATTAACAGCGTTAAATATAAGTAAGAATGCATTTTTGACTTCCTTAAGTTGTAACAACAATATATTAGCGACTTTAGATGTAAGTAAAAATAGTGCTTTAGATACTTTAAGCTGTTATACAAATCGATTAACCGTTTTGGATGTAAAAACAAACACGGCTCTGAAAAAATTAGATTGTGGCTCTAACCAAATCACTTCTTTGGATGTAAGTCAAAATACTGCTTTAACATTCTTGGGATGTAATACCAGTCAATTAACCACTTTGGATTTAAATACAAACACTGCATTGACTCTTTTGGATTGTCGTGAAAACAAATTAACCAATTTGAATGTTGCTAATAACACTTCTCTAACTGAGTTATATTGTCAGTCTAATCAATTAACAAATTTGGATATAAGCAAAAATAAAGTTTTGGAATTTTTAAATTGTTCAAAAAATCAGCTAACCAATTTGGATGTAAGCGCAAATACAGTCTTGGTCGGCATATATTGTAATTCTAATCAATTAACGAGTCTAAATTTGAAAAATGGAAACAATGCTAAATTTGGATATCTAAATTTTATAAACAATCCAAATTTAAATTGTATTCAGGTTGATGACGCAACTTTTTCTGATAAGAATTGGGCAACGCAAAAAGATGCAACTGCAAGTTATGATACTAATTGCGCATCTTATTACACTGAGATTCCAGATTCAAATTTTGAACAAAAATTAATTGATTTAGGAATTGATACTGATGGCTTAAACGGAAAAATTACCATTGCCAATATAAGTTCAATTACCAATTTAGATCTTTCAAACAGCAATATTAAAGATTTAACCGGAATTGAAAATTTTACAGCATTAAACATTTTAGATTGTAGCAACAACCAACTTACATCTTTAGATCTTTCTAAAAATACTAATCTTCAAATTCTATATGTAAAAGGTAATCCACTTGTATATTTGAATTTAAAAAACGGAAATAATCAAAACCTTATTGTCGAATCAATAACAAGTAAAAAAGCAAGTGCTACTGGAACTTCCTTTTTAGGAATTACTACTTTGGGTTGTGTAAAAGTAGACAACGCTACTTATTCCAATACAAACTGGTCTAAAATCAAAGAAACAACAACTATCTATTCAGAGACTTGTGCATTAGGTCTTGAAGATTCAGAATTTAATAAAGCTGTTGTATATCCAAATCCAACAAAAGGTGAAATTAACATTCTGAATATTGCAGTAGAAAAAGCAACTGTTTATAATGCTTTAGGACAATTAGTAAAAACATTTTCTTTAGATTCTGGTAACACCAATAACACAATTAATCTATCAGGTCTTCCGAGCGGAGTTTACTACGTATACTTAATCAATCAGGATGCAGCAACGGTTAAAAAAGTTATAATCGAATAATTACTTTTTAGTTAATCTTAAAGAACCCCTAATTTCATTCATCTGAAAATTAGGGGTTCTTTTTTATAAGGTTAGAATCATTTGGAGGTGCCACCTTCCAGATAAAAGGGCTAAATCTTCTTAACGAGTATAAGCCCTTTTATCTGGAAGCTGTCGGGCTATCCGCGCTACTTCGGTAGCTAGCTTCTATCCCTCACCCAGCTAGAAAAACCTTTAGCGAAAACTAGAAACTCACTCTTTTAAAGTATATTAAATTTTAATCTTCATTTTCATTCAAATGTCTAATGATTTCGGCAATCAGCCCTGTCCATCCAGTTTGATGATTCGCACCTAAGCCTTTACCATTATCTCCATCAAAATATTCAAAAAACAAATGATTTTTATTGAAAAGCGGATCATCCTGAAACTTTTTGTATTCTCCATACATCGGAATCTTTTTATTGGTATCAGGCACGAATAAAGCCAATAAACGTTTGGCAACACCCTCAGCAGCTTCTTGTAAATTTACCATATTACCAGACTCAGTAGGGAATTCGACCTTAAAGTCTTTACCATAATAACCATGAAATTTTTCTAAAGAGTCCAAAATCAAATAATTCATAGGAAACCAAATTGGACCTCTCCAATTCGAATTTCCACCAAACATATCACCCGTTGCCTCAGCTGGTGTATAATCTACCTGAATAGTTCCTCCATCATGTTTAAATTTATAAGGATGCTCTTTGTGATATTTGGATAACGAGCGTACTCCAAAATCAGATAAAAACTCCTTTTCGTCAAACATACGTTTTAGAATCATTTTCATACGATGACCTCTAAGAGTAGAGAGTAAACGTGTTTCTCCCTTTCCAGGATTATACCAACTGGAAACCAAACTTGCTAAGTCAGGACGGTTTTTCAAAACCCACTCGACACGACGTCTAAATATCGGAAGTTTTTCCAACAAGTCTGGAGTTAATACCTCAACAGCAAATAAAGGAATTAATCCCACCATCGAACGAATTTTTAGCAATTCGGCATCGCCATTTGCTTTATGAAGCATATCATAATAAAACTGATCATCTTCGTCCCAAAGGCTAACTTTATTGTCTCCCAAAGATTGCATCGCTCCAGAAATATGAAGAAAATGCTCAAAAAATTTGGAAGCCATATCTTGATAAACAGGATTTTTTAATGATATTTCACAGGATATACGCAACATATTCAAGCAATACATTGCCATCCAGCCTGTACCATCGGCTTGTTCCAAATGACCTCCAGTAGGTAAATCGGCAGAGCGGTCAAATACTCCAATATTATCCATTCCAAGGAATCCTCCTCCAAAGATGTTATTACCATTTTCATCTTTCAAATTCACCCACCATGTAAAGTTGAGAAGTAGTTTGTGAAAAATACGTTCCAAGAAAACGGTATCACCAACCCCATTATTAGCTTCTTTATCAATTTCATATACCTTCCAAGTAGCCCAAGCGTGCACTGGCGGATTAACATCCGAGAACGACCATTCATAAGCTGGAATTTGTCCGTTAGGATGCATATAATATTCGCGAAGAATGACCAATAATTGTCTCTTTGCAAAATCTGGATCTAGTCTAGCCAAAGGCAAGCAATGAAAAGCTAAATCCCATGCGGCAAACCAAGGGTATTCCCACTTGTCTGGCATCGAGAGAATATTGGAGGTGTACATGTGTTTCCATGCACTATTGCGTCCCTCTTTTCGATTGGCATCAGGTCTCGGCGTTGATGGATCACCCTTTAACCATTCGAAAACATTGTAATAATACCATTGTTTTGTCCAAAGCATTCCTGCATAAGCTTGACGCTGAATGGATTTTAATTTTTCATCTTTTACTCCTTTTTGAATTTTATCATAGAATTCATCGGCCTCATCTATTCTTTTTTTGAAAATAACATCAAAATTTTCAAAGGCATCTTCGAGAGTGGTATTAGTAAATCGAAGGCGGTATACTTTTTTTCCGTATGCAGGTATGATATCATCATAATGAACTGATGCTTTGGTACCAATGGCTTCTGGATTTACACTATTCTTTTTATCATTAATAATATAGTCATTAATCCCGTCCTTGGCATACGGAGATTGTGCTGGTGACTTATAAAGTTTTTCAAAATTGGTTTTATTGTCACAAAATAATAGTTCTTTGGCATTTTCAGCATATAAATTAAAAGAACCGACCAATCGATGTTGTACTTCAATATGAGATTTTTCTACTCCAGTTAAAGTGGGTTTGTGTTTGTAATTTTCGTACCCCCAACTCCATGTATTTCTAAACCAAATAGTAGGCAGTACCGAAATAGGAGCTGCTATTTTGGAACGGTTTTCTACAGTAACTTTGATTAAAATGTCTTGCTCATCTGCTTTAGCATGTTCTATTGTAATGTCAAAGTATTCATCTTTGTCAAAAACACCTGTATCAAGCAGTTCATATTCGGGTTCTTGACGACTCCGCTTTTTACTTTCTTGAATTAATTTCTCATAAGGGAATGCTGCATGAGGATATTTATACAACATTTTTTGATAAGAATGGGTCGGAGTTGCATCTTGATAATAATAAACTTCCTTCACATCTTCTCCGTGATTGGTTTCGGCTGGTGTTAAACCAAACAAACGTTCTTTTAAGATATGATCTTTGTGATTCCAAAAAGCAAAAGCCAAACAAATATGTTGTTTATTATCTGAAATACCTGCGATGCCTTCTTCTCCCCAGCGATATGCTTTGGAACGAGCCATGTCATGAGTAGTACTCCCCCAAGCGTAACCACTTTGTGAATAATCCTCTCTAACGGTTCCCCACTGTCTTTCACTTAAATAAGGACCCCATTTTTTCCAACCTTTATTGTCGGTTCTTAATCCTAATCGTGCTTTTTCAGCGCCTTTTTCTACATCCGTTTCTGACATATTCTTACAGATTTGATTCTTAGTTGCAATTTAAATAAATCACACGTAAAATTACCTATAGAATTGACAAAAATCAGTGGATATAATTACTCAAACGATATTTGTGGATTGTTTTATTTATTGAATTACAATAAGCTCAGAATTTGCTTAAGTTTTAAAAGTTGAAAGCATTGATCCTTGTTTCATATAGTATTACTTATTGTGAAAAAAGAATGATGATTAAGATTACTTTAATAATTTACATTCTTCAATTATCTTCTAAACCTGAAATATTCCTGTAATGGATGTTTTTTGTTTTTCAACATTTTAGAAACCAACTCCATTCCTATAACTGAAAATGTAATACCGTTTCCACCAAAGCCCAACACAAAATAAGCGCTGTCAAAATTAGGATGTTTACCAATGTAAGGTAATCCATCTTTAGTCTCTCCAAAAGTACCAGCCCAGACAAAATCCATTCTGAAATCATAATTTGGTAAAATTTTCTTCAGATATTTAACCAACTTATCCGACTTCTGATTTAATAATTCATCTCTTTTTTCGGCATTAACAAAATCTTCATCCTCACCACCAATCAATAATCTGTTATCATCGGTTGTCCGCATATATTTATACGGATTTTCAGTATTCCAAAAAAGCGTTTCTCCAAGATAAGGTTGATTGTCTTCAAATCTTTCGCCCACAATAGCATAGGTCGAAAGTAATTTTACAAAATCATCTTTAATGATTTCAATACTTTCAAAACCATTGCAATAAATTATTTTTTTGGCTTTAATGGTCGTTCCGTATTCAGTAATAACCGTCACACCATTTGTTTTGTAAGTAACATTTTTGATATCCGTTTTGTCAAAAATTTGCAATCCTTTTTTGTGATTGTACTCTAAAATATCATGGGTTAATTTAAACGCATCAATACTTCCTCCTTGTTCTGATAAAATTCCTCCATAAGAGTTTTTAATTTGAAACTTTTTATCAATTTCTTCGGCTTCCAACCATTTTACAAGAAAGCCATTTTTTTTTCGAATCTCAAATTCTTTTTTTAATCCGCTCACATCTTTTTGGAATGCAGCAAAATAAAGGGATTGTTTTTTCTTGAAACCACAATCAGATTTTATCTGTTGTACTATTTCTTTCAAGTCATCAATTGATTTATAACACGCCCTGTACGATTCAACAGCAGCAGCTTCGCCAATTAAATCGATGAGTTGATATAGAGGAACGTCAATTTCGTACTGTAACATTGATGTAGTTGCCGAGGTGCTTCCGAAACCAATTTCTCTGCGGTCAATCAGTATTGTTTTGTATCCTTCAGCAATACATTGATACGCAATAAGACTACCGGTAATTCCGCCTCCCACAATAAGAATTTCTGTTTCCAAGTTCTCTCTTACAGATGGGTAAGAGTTAAGAATTCCATTTTTAACTAACCAAAAGGGTTCATTTGATTTTAGTTTCATGGTATTGCTGTTTTTATCAAATTTAAAAAAATATCAGGAAACTATTATATTTTGAATAGAAATTATGAAAATGCAGATTTTAATATAACTCCTAAAAAAAATCGGGTTTTAAAAAAACAGCTTGTCTACATGTTTTTTTAAAATCCGATATTATAAATTCGAATGTATTTTATACTTTTTCTTTCCTTAAGTTTTTTAGCATTTCGACGGTCATCATTTCGAGGTCAAATTGGTGATTCCAACCCCAGTCTTCTCTAGCACTGCTGTCGTCTATACTTGCAGGCCAGCTGTCAGCTATTTTTTGACGGAAATCTGGATTGTAAGTTACTTCAAGTTCGGGAATATGTTTTTTGATTTCGGCAGCAATTTCTGTTGGTGTAAAACTCATAGCTGCTAAATTATAAGAAGAACGGATTTTAATTTGTTCAACGGGTGCTTTCATGATATTGATGGTGGCGGTTATGGCATCGTCCATGTACATCATTGGCATCTTAGTTTCTGAACTCAAAAAACATTCGTATTTACCATCGCTTAACGCTTTGTGATAAATATCTACAGCATAATCTGTAGTTCCTCCGCCTGGAAGTGTCGTCCAGCTAATTAATCCAGGATAACGAATACTTCTAACATCAACACCAAAAAGATTATGATAATACTCGCACCATCTTTCGCCAGCTTGCTTACTGATACCATATACAGTAGAAGGTTCCATGATTGTATATTGCGGTGTATTTTCTTTTGGAGTTGTTGGTCCAAAAACAGCAATGCTGGAAGGCCAGAATATCTTTTTTATTTTTTTAGCTTTTGCCAAGTTCAAAACGTGAAATAGTGAATTCATATTTAGATCCCATGCAAAAGCAGGATTTTTTTCGGCAGTAGCAGATAATAAAGCAGCCATTAAATACACATCGGTAATTTGATGAATTTCGACTAAATGTTCGATTTGATTAAAATCTAAAGCATTAACCACTTCAAAAGGACCAGAATTAACCACGTCATTATTCAACTTCCGAATATCAGAAGCAATTACATTTTCAGTCCCATAAAGGGTTCGAAGTTGATACGTTAATTCGGTTCCTATTTGACCGCAAGCACCTATTATTAAGATCTTTGGATTCATATAACATAATTTTGAACCACAAAGATAACGATTTCGTTAAATATCACATTTTAGCAAAAAAAGTTATAAAAATCACAAAATTGTTTTTAAAATAGGTAATATTTATCTTTTTTGATTGTTTAAATTCAAACAAAAAGAAGAAATACTAACAGATTGTTATTCTGATATTGAAATTCGGTATTATAAATTTACTTTGTAACTTTGTAGCTCAAATAATTTGAAAATGAACAATAAATTAGCGCTACTTTTTTTGGTAATTTTGATGCAGTTTTCGTGTAACAATGCTACCGATAGCCGCCTTGCTGATCAATTAAGAGATGCAAAAAAGAAAGAATTAATTTTTACCAATATAAAAAAAGGGTGGACCTTTTTTGATTCTCCAATCAATACTACTTCCGAAGAATATGTAAAAACTTGGCAGCAATGGCGCGAGTTTATGGATGAATTGGGTAAAAAACCAAAGAAAACAATTGGTGATTTTCAAAAAAAATCTAAAATACTATCAACCAAAGCGATGGCTTTGAACAATAATATTCCAACGCAATTTGATACACCACAGATAAAAAGTAGAATTGCCACTTTGATTACTCAAGTTCAAATGTTGGATTTGTATATCAATCTGACTGATATCTCAGATAAAAAAGTGATAAAACTTGTTGCAGAAATTAATATTGAGCTGGTTTCTTTACAAAGACAAATGGATAAAATTGTAGAGAAAGGTAAAATTCCAATGGAAACCGGAGAATCTGAATTGTTACAGATGATAATGGATACCACCAGAGCCATATCTGGGGCAAGTCCAAGTCTTTCAAATCCAAGCCTATCTAGTCCTATGACGGCAAAAAGTACGAGTAGTTTTATGAATAGCAAAAATCCAAACGGAACAAAACGTTGAGTAAAGCCACTACTATATATTCGGTTTATGATTCTTCACCCAAAACAGTTCAGATTGTAGCTAGTTTACAGGGAAATAATCAAATAAAAATGCATTTGGAAGGTTTGTTGGGATCAGCAACTTCCTTTGTAATTCAGTCTCTTTTTAAGAAATCAGAACTTCCTTTTTTGGTGGTTTTAAATAATAAAGAAGAAGCTGCTTACTATTTGAACGATTTAGAACAAATGATCGGTGAACAAGATGTATTGTTTTATCCGGGTTCTTTTCGTCGTCCGTACCAAATTGAAGAAACGGATAACGCTAATGTTTTACTTCGCTCCGAAGTGCTTAACAGAATAAATTCACGCAAGAAACCTGCCATAATTGTCACTTATCCCGAAGCTCTTTTTGAGAAAGTAGTTACTCGACAAAATTTAGATAAAAACACTTTGAAAGTAGCTATTGGGGATAAAATTTCGATTGATTTTTTGAACGAAGTTTTGTTTGAATACGAATTCAAAAGAGTTGATTTTATAACAGAACCGGGTGAATTTTCAGTTCGTGGAGGTATTGTCGATGTGTTTTCGTTTTCTAATGATAACCCGTATCGAATTGAATTTTTTGGCAATGAAGTAGAGAGTATTCGTAGTTTTGATGTTGCTACGCAATTGTCATTAGAAAAACAGAAAAAAATTACCATTATTCCCAATGTTGAGAATAAAGTTTTTCAGGAAAACAGAGAGAGTTTCCTAGATTATATCAATGAAAAAACGGTATTATTTTTGCAAAATACCGAGAACCTTTTATATGAATTAGACAAGCAATTTGGCAAAGCCGAAGAAGCTTTTGACAAACTTTCTAAAGATATAAAACACGCTACCCCAGAGCAACTGTTCTTAAATCAAAAGGCTTTTATTCATAGAGCTTTGGATTTTTCGATAGTTGAATTTGGATCGAAACCTGTTTTCAAAACAACAAAAAAGTTTGAATTTCACATTCAGCCGCAACCGTCGTTCAACAAACAATTTGATTTGTTGATGAATAATTTGAGTGATAATCATTTTAACGGTTATCAAAATTATTTGTTTTGTTCTAATGAGGCGCAAACCAAACGTTTTCATGATATTTTTGAATCTTTAGACGAAGCCAATTCTGAAAATATTCGTAAACAATATAAAACTATTGTACTGCCATTGTACCAAGGTTTTATCGATCAGGAAAACCAAATTTGTTGTTATACGGATCATCAAATTTTTGAACGTTATCATAAATTTAGCATCAAAAACGGCTATTCAAAAAAGCAAAATCTAACCTTAAAAGAACTGACGACTTTATCCGTTGGCGATTATGTAACACATATTGACCACGGAATTGGAAAGTTTGGTGGTTTACAAAAAATACAAGTCGAAGGCAAAACACAAGAAGCGATTAAACTCGTGTATGCCGATAATGATATTGTGTATGTGAGTATTCACTCATTACACAAAATTTCCAAATACAACGGAAAAGACGGAACGCCACCCAAAATTTATAAATTAGGTTCGAATGCTTGGAAGGTTTTAAAACAAAAAACCAAAGCAAGAGTCAAACATATTGCCTTCAATTTGATTCAGTTGTATGCGAAGCGTAGATTAGAAAAAGGATTCCAATTTGCGCCTGACAGTTATTTGCAAAATGAGTTAGAAAGTTCTTTTATTTACGAAGACACACCCGACCAAATCAAATCGACTCAAGAAGTCAAAGCCGATATGGAAAGCGAACGTCCAATGGATCGTTTGGTTTGCGGAGATGTTGGTTTTGGTAAAACGGAAGTAGCCATTCGTGCCGCCTTCAAAGCTGTGGATAATAGCAAGCAAGTAGCAATTTTGGTTCCGACCACTATTTTGGCTTACCAACATTATCGAACTTTTACCGAACGATTGAAAGATATGCCAGTTTCTGTCGGATATCTGAATCGTTTTAGAACTGCTAAACAAAAGGCAGAAACCTTAAAGCAATTAGCCGAAGGAAAACTTGATATTGTCATTGGAACACACCAATTGGTTAATAAAAATGTAGTTTTCAAAGATCTGGGATTATTGATTGTAGATGAGGAACAAAAATTTGGGGTTAATGTAAAAGACAAACTCAAAACCATTGCTGCCAATGTCGATACCTTGACTTTGACGGCAACACCAATTCCGAGAACTTTACAATTTTCGTTGATGGCAGCCCGAGATTTATCGGTAATTACAACACCTCCGCCAAACCGATATCCTATAGAAACGAATGTAGTTGGATTTAATGAAGAATTAATTCGAGACGCGATTTCGTATGAAATTCAGCGAAATGGACAGGTTTTCTTTATAAATAATCGAATCGAAAACATTAAGGAAATTGCAGGAATGATTCAGCGTTTAGTGCCAAGCGCCCGAGTGGGAATTGGTCACGGACAAATGGAAGGAGCAAAACTCGAGGAATTGATGTTGGCTTTTATGAATGGAGAGTTCGATGTTTTGGTAGCAACTACAATTATCGAAAGCGGATTGGATGTTCCAAATGCAAATACTATTTTTATTAATAATGCCAATAATTTTGGATTGTCTGATTTGCATCAAATGCGAGGTAGAGTTGGGCGTAGCAACAAGAAAGCATTTTGTTATTTCATCTGTCCGCCGTATTCTCACATGACTGAAGATGCCCGAAAACGAATTCAGGCTTTGGAACAATTCAGCGAATTGGGAAGCGGTTTGAATATTGCGATGAAAGATCTTGAAATTCGTGGCGCCGGAGATTTATTAGGTGGGGAACAAAGTGGTTTTATCAATGATATTGGTTTTGATACGTATCAAAAAATCATGAATGAAGCCATCGAGGAGTTGAAAGAAAATGAATTCAAGGAGTTATATCCTGAAGAGAATAATATAGAAACCAAGGAATATGTAAAAGACCTGCAAATCGACACCGATTTTGAGTTGTTGTTTTCAGATGAATATATCAATAATGTCACCGAACGTTTGAGTTTATACAACGAATTAGGTTCTGTTAAAAATGAAGAAGAATTGGTTATTTTTCAAAATAAACTGATTGACCGTTTTGGTCCAATGCCACCAAGAGCCAATGCTTTAATGAACAGTATTCGCATCAAATGGATCGCGACTAGAGTTGGAATTGAAAAACTAGTGATGAAAAAAGGAAAAATGATTGGTTATTTTGTGTCCGATCAGCAATCGGATTATTACCATTCGCAACGTTTTCATAAAGTGATTCAGTTTGTACAAACACATAATAATATATGTGTAATGAAAGAAAAGCAAACGCCTGCAGGCTTACGTCTTTTATTAACTTTTGATAATGTAAAATCGACTAGAGTTGCATTGGAAATGATGGAGTTATTGGGTGGGGAAAAATAATGTTGTTTGGAATCTAAAAATTAAAAAATATGGATGTAGTTAAATTTAAAATCACGCCTAAAACAATTAAAGTTGAAGTTCGTAATTCTAATAATTATGTATTTGATTTTAATAAAGCTGTAGAGATGCAGAAAGAGGATAGAGATGTATTATTAAAATTATACAACGCTTTAGATTTACTATTTAGAAAAGAAAATGTAATTGAAGTAAAAAATCATATTTCTCCAAATCAAACTAATATACTTGACCAAATTAACGAGGTTGGAAGTTTAGAATAAATTAAAAAGTCAGAAGGTTAGCCTTGGGACTATCAATATGGTGTTCATTTGTACTTGATAGTTTAAATTTTCTCTTTTCAAAAATATTATTTTTAATCACTATATTTGATTTTTACAAATTCATTCTCAATGAAATTAAAATCAATAGACGAATTTTATCAGGAAATCTCAGGAGGCTCTAATCCTGATTCGAGTTCATTACTGCCCAAAGACATTCAAAAAGAAATTGGTCATTTTAATGTTTTTAATATTAAAGACCTTTATGAGAGACTAAAAGACAAGTCTTTTATGCCTTATGATCGAAGAGCATATTTTAAAATTAGTTTGATCCGAGGAAAAAACAGAGTTGAGTATGCAGATCGTATAATTGAAATTGAACACAATGCACTACTATTTGCCACACCAAAAATTCCCTATAACTATGTTCCGCAAGACTCTGAACAATCAGGTCATTTTTGTGTGTTCACAAGTGAATTTTTGACTAAGGACAAAAGTGGAATAGAGTTGGATAAGTTGCCTATTTTTCAAACAGATGGCTATCCAGTTTTTCAGTTAACAGAAGAGGAAGCAATTGCAATTGATTTGATATTCAAAAAAATACACCAAGAAATCAATTCAGATTATGTCTATAAATACGATTTAATTCGGAATTATGTGGCTGAACTAATTCATTTCGGACAAAAGTTACAGCCTGTTACAGCATTATATTCTAAACATAATTCGGCAGCTAGAGTTTCTTCATTATTTGTAGAATTACTCGAAAGACAATTTCCAATTGAATCTCCTCGGCAACGGTTGGAATTAAAATCAGCCAAAGATTTTGCAACACGTTTGTCAATTCATGTAAATCATCTCAATAAAGTTTTAAAAGAAAATACAGGTAAAACAACCACCGAGTTAATCAGCGATCGATTGATTCATGAAGCCAAGATTTTATTAAAAGAAACGGATTGGAACATTTCGGAAATTGCTTATTCTTTAGGTTTTGAAGAGTTGGCTCATTTTTCTAATTTCTTCAAAAAACAAACGACAGTATCTCCAGTATCTTTTAGAGTATAAATAAACTAATTTGAATTTTACAAACTTCGGATTGATATTTACAACTTGGAAGCTTTACTTCGGAACTAATTTTGTCTCATTAATTTAAAACAAAATTTAAGATGGAAAATAAAAACAAAATAGCTTTAGTTACAGGTGGAAGTCGCGGATTAGGAAAAGACATGGCTTTAAATCTTGCTAAAAAAGGACTCGATATAGTATTAACTTACAATAGCAAAAAAGAAGAAGCCGAAGTAGTAGTCAATGAAATTGAAAAATTAGGTCAAAAAGCAGTTGCGATTCAATTGAATGTTGCCGAAGTGGATAGCTTTGATTCCTTTTTTCAAGAAACCTCAACCGCTTTAAAAGAAACATTCGGCACCGATAAAATTGATTTTTTAATCAACAATGCAGGTATTGGTCTTCATGAAAGTTTTGCAACTACTACTGCAGATCAATTTGATACTTTGGTTAATATTCAATTCAAAGGACCTTTTTTTCTAACCCAAAAAGCTTTGGAAATACTCAATGATGGTGGCGGAATTGTAAATATTTCTTCAGGATTGACACGGTTTTCATTTCCTGGATATGCTGCCTATGCAAGTATGAAAGGTGCTATGGAAACATTAACCAAATACCAAGCAAAAGAATTGGGTGCAAGAAAAATCAGAGTCAATATTGTTGCTCCTGGAGCTATAGAAACTGATTTTGGTGGAGGAGCAGTTCGCGATAATGAACAGTTGAATCAGTTTATTTCTTCGGTAACTGCATTAGGACGAGTAGGTTTGCCAGATGATATTGGCAGCGTAATTGCTTTTTTATGTACTGATGATGCAAAATGGGTAAATGGACAACGAATAGAAGTTTCGGGAGGAATGAATTTATAAATCTGTGATAAATAATTACCAAAAAAGAAGCCTAAAAAGCTTCTTTTTTTGTTTCAATTACTAGCATTGTAACTAACCTGAACATTATAAACTAATTTAATCTAATTAGTAAGCCATAAAAGCAAAAGGGCATATACATTAAATTTACACACCCTAATTACTAACCAAAATTTAATTTTATAATTATTTAATTATTAACTTCTTAGAAACGGTATATTCATTAGTAGAAATGCTAACAATGTATAAACCAGTTCCTAGATTATGATAGATTATAGAAGAAGAATCAAGCTTAATTGTCATTACCGTTTTTCCGTTCATATCTGTAATTATTACGTTGGCAGAATCTCCCAATTGTAACTTAGGTAAATCAATGTTGAACTGCTTGTTAGTTGCAGGATTTGGATAAACTGTAACTAAACTTGGAGAATCTTCAGTTACAACTCCTTTTTCAGTCGTCACCTTTGAAGTACCAGCGGCAGTAGTCTCAAGTTGCCATTGTGCACTGTAAAAACTATCTTGAGCTCCTGCATATTGAGCAAAACCCGTTTGTCCTTCTACATTTACGATACTCCCTGGTTGCCATTTGTTTCTAATTCTAATCCAAGTGCCGTCTATATATTCTGGTGTCCATTGAGCACTTGCCCAAGCAGTATTAATTCCTCCACATTGCACAGCACCAGTTTGATTTTCGATATGCATAAATTCTCCCGTCCCTAAGTTTTTAAAGTGAGTATAGCGACCATCTATCATTACTTTTTCCCAGCGATAGGTATTGTTGGCAACTGTTGTCCCGTAACCAACATTTGCACCCGCATCATATAGATAAGTTCCTTTCCATCTGTTTTTAATCGTATAGTAATACCCATTAGTAACAACAAGATATTGATACGGATTTAAAGTTAAGGTTGCTCCAGAAGTTAGAGTGATATTTGCTCCGGTATATACCTCTTTAAAAGATCCAGCCATTGCTGCCGGTATCACAAAGGTAGTCGTCGAACCTCTAAGGTTTGTAATTACAGTTACTTTTTCACTACCAGATGTTTTGGTAAATGCACAAACATTGGTGTTTGAATAATTAGTCATTGTACCTCGTCTTACCGCTACACTTGAGTTTCTAAAATTTAGTATTTTAGTAAAATCTGTTTTAGCAGTGGTATTGCTCCAATTGATTTTTACAGTAGTATAAGGCCACGGAATAACTTGGTTAAAATCGACTTCTTGTCCACTGGTCAAAAACGGAACTCCTCTCATATAAGCAGATATAAGAAAATTGGCAATTACACCATCATGGCCTCCAAAAACATTCATAGCTGTTTCTGAGGTTTCTGTGTCATGATTAGCAGTATATCTAGCTACTTGCTGTGAAGCATTTGCAGAAGTATATTCAGTATTCGTAGTGGTTTGAATTTGAGCAACAGAAGTACCTGCGTGAATGGGTTTTATCGCATCATTGTACCATTTAAATCCAAAATTCATATCAAAACCAGAAGTGAAATTTTGCGCAAAAGCCCCTTCGGCAAACATTAATAATTTATGCGAAGAAATACCTCTTAAATTACTAATCGCCTGAGTCCAAAAAGAAGCAGGCGAATTATCTACGAAGTCACAACGATAACCATCAATATTGGCTGCAAAAATCCAATATCGCATGGCGTCAATCATTGCACTCTTCATAGGACTGCTATTGAAATTTAAAGCAGCCACATCTGGATAAGGATTCAATGGTTGTATAACCCCATTGCTTTGCACATAATAATCCGGATGTTGTGTTATCCATGCGTGATCCCACGAAGTTTGATTGGCAACCCAGTCAAGTATCACAGCCATTCCTCTGTTATGAGCTGCATCTACAAGGTTTCGTAAATCGGTTAATGACCCATACTCAGAACCTACTGTTTTGAAATCCTTAATACAATAAGGAGACTTAGAGCTTCTTGAATCAGTACCATAAGGATAAATTGGCATCAAATACACCACATTGATGCCAAGTGCTTTAATTCGATCTAAATCTGCAGTAACCGAAGCCAGATTACCCGCAGTACTATAGGGTCGAATGTGAACCTGATATAGATTTACATCCCTCGTATCGGGAACTCCTTGATAAGGTGTTCCATATTGTACAGGATCCTGAGCATAAACACATCCTGTCATTAGCACCATAAAAATCAGTACTTTTCTAGACAAATTAAACAGCCAGTCCTTAGATGAACTACTGCTAACAGCAAATAATTTAGTAATTTTTTTCATTTTCATAATTTGGTTTTTTGGCATAGGTTTAGCCCTATCATTAACTAAAGTTGATTTAGCCAATGAATAAGAAAACCTAATCGTTAATAGTTAATAAAATGAGTAAGCGTAACAAAATTGCGGTAACACATTAAGCAGAAATCGTTTGTGGTATACCAAATTCAACCTAATCAATCTAAAAAGGAATTCTGGAAATCGAGGATTAGTACATCCAGAAATTCACTCCAAAAAAATAATATGGGCGTGCCACCAATAAAAAAATGGCAAAATTCGCTAGCTGGCAAGCCATTTTTTTATTGCTGTCGGGCTATTCGTTACAAGTCCTCAACAAGTTTCGCTATCGCTACACTTGTTTGCGGGCTTTTCACTTCTATCCCTCACGCGAAGATGTGTAATAAGAATCTTTAAAGTAGTCCATTTTGTTTTATCACATCTTCAAAACTCTAAATAATCTGTTTCCATTCCGACAAAAGAGGAATGAATTTGTAAATATTTTGCTGTAATTACAACTACTGTACCCCAACCCTAGTATTAAATCTTGCAGCAGTTTTATTACCATAGGTTGAAGTTACAGTTAGATTTATTGCAATTAATTGTATGCTACGTCTTTTCTGTTGCATAAAGACTCGCATATAATTTTAGATTTTCTTCAAACCTTTCATTTCAGAATCTTTTCCTTCTGTAATGCTGATTGCAACACCACCACCTGGAGCCAAAAATTGTTTTAAAATTGTTTTAGAAGTTACAACCACTTTAGTTACTGTATAACTTTGTGGCTTTTCATTCCAATTGGCATCTTTGGCATCGGCATAAATAGTAGCGATAAAGTTTTTCCCTTTTGGTAAATAATCAAATGGAATGATTGCAGTTCTTGTATTTTCATCGGTAATTCCGCCAACAAACCAAGCCTCTTTTCCTTTAGCTTTACGAGCAATTGTTATGTAATCACCAGGTTCTGCCTCTAGAATATAACTATTATCCCAATCCACTGCTACATCTTTGATGAACTGAAAAGCATCTGGAAAACGCTCATAATTCCCTGGAATATCTGCCGCCATTTGCAACGGACTATACATAGTCACATAATATGCCAACTGTTTTACCAAAGTAGTATTGACACGTTGCTTGCTTCCAGTTCGATAATACGAAAGATCAGTTTGAAAAATTCCTGGTGTAAAATCCATTGGACCTCCCATTAAACGGGTAAAAGGTAAAATAGTGGTGTGATCTGGATTTAATCCTCCCATAGATTCAAACTCAGTTCCTCTAGCAGATTCTTGAGCAATCCAGTTTGGAAACGTACGATTTAAGCCCGTTGGACGAACAGCTTCATGGCTATCAATCATGATTTTATAATCGGCGGCACGTTTGGCTACATTAATATAATGATTGACCATCCATTGCCCATCATGGTGTTCTCCTCGTGGAATAATTTTACCTACATAACCTGTTTTTACTGCATCGTAACCGTTATCATTCATGAACTGAAAAGCACGATCCAATCGACGTTCATAATTGGTTGCAGATCCAGATGTTTCGTGGTGCATGATTATTTTTACTCCTTTTGAAGCTGCATATTCATGAACTGCTTTGACATCAAAATCTGGGTAAGCCGTTACATAATCAAAAACATCTTCTTTCCAATTGTTAATCCAATCTTCCCAACCAATATTCCAGCCTTCGATTAGGATTGCATCAAAACCATTTGCTGAAGCGAAATCAATATATTCTTTGGCTCGTTGGGTTGTCGCTCCGTGTTTTCCATTTGGCGTAAGCTTTGTGAAATCATCTGTTAATTTTACGTTATTTTCCTTTCCGAAAGCCCAAGTACTTTTCCCTGCAACAAAATATTCCCACCAAATTCCAATATATTTTACTGGTTTTATCCAAGAAATATCTTTGTAACTTGTTGGCTCATTTAGGTTCAATATTAATTTGGAAGCCAAAATATCCGTTGCTTTATCGCTCACAACAATGGTTCTCCAAGGTGATTGAGCATCAGTCTGCATATACCCTTTATTCCCCACAGCATCAGGTGCTAAATGACTACGCATTTTATACGTTGTCGCATCCAATTCAAGATACATTGCAGGATAATTTATCAAAGCTGCTTCATGAATGTTGATGTATAAACCATCATTAGATTTCATCATCGACGGAGTTTGAACTGCTAATTCTTTTATTGGCCATTGCGAATTGATTTCGATTGTGGCTTTTTTCATCAAAGAGGGAACTTCAGAAATTTTTGAAGTAGTGTACGCATATTCATTGGTATCATAATCTCCTGGAATCCAGAAAATTTTATGATCACCTGCTAATTGAAACTCAGTACGTTCTTCTTTAATTACAAAATAATTTAAGTCATTTTGTTTCGGAAATTCATATCTAAATCCTAATCCGTCATTGAATAATCTGAAACGAATGCGAATGTATCTGTTATTATTTTTCGCTTGCGCTAAAGTAACTACCAATTCATTATAATTATTACGAATGGTTTTTTCTTCGCCCATAACAGGACTCCAAGATTCGTCTACCGATTTTTGTTCGGTATTTGTAATCAAAAAACCATCCATAAATGAAGGAGCATCTTTGATCTCCAATCCTAATGTACTAGGCTTGATTACAGATTTTCCTTTATAGGATAATTGGTATGAAGGGACACCATTTTCTTTTAATTCAAATTTTAGAACAAGATTCTTATTAGGCGAATTTATTTCTTGCGCTTGTATTAAAAAGGGAGCAAGACAAATCAATAAGAATACATTGAGGTGTATTTTTTTTAGTTTAAAAATCATTTTTTTATTTTTTTGGAGTAAAAAGAGTAAAGCAAAGGCGCACAAAGACAAATAGTTTCGAAGTATTAAAAATTTAAACAACCATACAATTAATTTAAACAAAAAGGTAGTATGAATTAAATCTTAGTAGTCTTTGTGGCTTTGCTGTAATATAATGAGGATTACAAATAGTCTTCGTAATGTAATTTTATATCATTTTCCATTGCAAAGATAAGCCACAAGGTATCATATGACTATTTGTAACCCTACCAGTTTATTACATTAATTTTTCAGCACAATATATTGATATGGTTCTAAAGTAATTTCAGTTGTAACGGTTACTGGAGCATTATCAAAAGCATTTTTCCAAGCTATTTTGGAAAGTGTATTTGGGAAAATATATTTTGCTGCAGAATTTGTTAAATTAGAAAGTACAAATACTTTTTCGGTATCAGTTTCCATAGTAAAAGCACTTACAGCATCATTACTATACCCTTTATAAGTTCCTCTTTTTATGGCATTGCTTGAATTTCTAAAAGCGATTATCTTTTTGTATTCAGCTAGCACACCTGCATCGGCTGTACTCCAATCGATAGGAGTGTGAGTGAAATAATCGATTTTTTGAGCGTACCCAATTTCTTGAGCATTATAAATCATAGGTACAGATTTCATATATGCAGCAACTACAAAAGTAGCCATAGAACCTTGTTTACCTCCAAACAATTGCAGAGGTGTACCATCTGTCCAGTTGACATCGTGGTTTGAAGTATATCGTACAATACGTTGAGAATTATTATAATTTGTGGCATATTCCGCAGCATTTGCATCTTGAATAGAAGTTGCTGATTTTCCTTCTTTGAATACTTTTTTCAAAGCATCAAAAAAACCAAATCCAAAAGTATAATCAAATCCAGCTGCGAAATGATTTACTTTTGATCCTTCTGCAAGCATTAATATATTTTGATTTTTAATTGGCCTTAAAGTTGTAGTTGCTTGTGACCAAAAATTTTGAGGTACGAAATCTGCATAATCACAACGGAAACCATCAATGTTAGCACTATAAACCCAATAGGACATAGCATCAACCATTGCAGCTCGCATCTCTTGATTATTAAAATCTAATTGTGCTACATCTGCATAACCCGATCCTGGAGGGGAAATGATTTCACCCTTATCATTTTTTTGGTACCAATCTGGGTGATCAGTAATCCAAGCATTATCCCATGAAGTATGATTAGCAACCCAATCTAAGATAACTGCCATATTTTTTTTATGAGCTTCCTCAACGAGTTTACGAAGATCTGCAAGCGTTCCAAATTCGGCACTAACCGCTTTATAATCTCTAACTGAGTATGGAGAGCCCAATGTACCAACAGAATGAAGAACTCCAACAGGATAAATAGGCATTAAATAAATAACATTTACTCCAAGATCATGAATGGCATCCAGTTTTTCGGTTACACCATTTAGAGTTCCGGCATTACTAAAAGCACGAATATTGACTTGATAAATTATAGCATCTTCTTTGGCTGGCATTTTTTCAAATGGCGTTCCGTATTGTTCGTACGGAGAAGGTGTATTTGGAGTATCATCAGATGAACTACATGCGGCTACTACCGAAGTGAAGCATACTGCAAAAACGATTTTGATGTATTTTTTCATTTGTTTTATTTTTTATAATAATCACATTTTTTATGATAATGGATGCATCCCTCCTCTTTTTTCAGCAAAGAGGGATGCAATTTAACTAACCAAACCATTTCATTGAATGCAGACTATCTCTTTTTGTTATATTTTTTTAACGGTATAAGTACCAGTTGCTGGATAACCATTTATAGCAGGATTAATATCATTTATAGTAAAAGTGATTTCATATGTTCCAGCTTCTCCTACGTAATGTGCTCCTGAATTATCAAGATACATGATACCTTCATCATTATTTTTTGCTCCGTAATTAATTGCCCATGAATTGTTAAGTCTAAATTTTACATTTCCTGGTTTTAATTCGGTAGTAACTTTCCAAGTTTTATTAACATGATCATAATTCATAGGGGTGCTATTATCCCAGCTTCCAGCAGTTGCATCTCCAACAACTCCCCAAGAATAACCAATTGCATTCCATTTTAGAGTTTTCAGGTTTACTGTCATTTGATAAGAGCCAGCTCCTGGCATTTGAAAATCAGTATCACTCATGTTTTTTAAATCATTGTTGGTAGCTCCAGCTCCATAAAATTGAGCCCAGTTTCTTTCTTTATTTAATTTGAAACCTAAAGCATCGGCAGGAATAGATACATATCCTTGGTATACATCAGTACTTATTGCAAGTAAAGATGCGGCTGTATCAACATTCCAGCCCTGATAACTTCCTGGCATTATTATTTGACCAATAACTACTGGGACTTCATAAGGGGTAATTGTTAAAACAATTGGTTCAGAATAAATGGTATGATCCATGTATGATTCTACACGTACAACAATTTCACCTGCCTTATTTATAGGCAATCCTAGTTTAAGAGCTATTCTATTAAGCTCTGCTCCCAATAAAGATTTGCTCAATACATCTTCCCCAACTACGAGACGAGTGGCGGTGTCCCAAGCTTTTTCTCCGATGATGTTGTCTGGGAGATCAAATTGTAAAGCATAAGTAACTGGAGCGTGTATTGGATAAACCACAGCAGGCCAAGAAAGAGTAACTACCGGATCTGATTCATTATCAACTGAAAGAACAATAGTGCTTGTTGATGCTTCTACAGTCGATGGAAAACTAACCTTTTGCAAAGTGGTCAGTTCCGCAGTGTCTTCACAAGATACGCCAAGCAGCGCTACTGCGAAAAGTACGAGTAACTTATATATATATGTTTTCATGTGAGTTCTTTTTTAGTTGTAACCAGGATTTTGTTTTAAACTTGGATTTGCATTAAGTGCCGCAGTAGGAATTGGAAACAATTTTCTATACGGTTGTGAAGTAGCTTTGAATTCGTTTGGCAACAAAAAGGTATCAAAACGAATCATGTCTTGTCTTCTGTGCCCTTCCCAGTTCAATTCGAATCCTCTTTCATCGTAAATATCAGTAAGTGTTGGGTCAGCGGCTAGAGCATCAAGACCTGCACGCTTTCTTACAGCATCAATAAAAGGTTTTGCAGCAGCAGCATTTCCAAGGCGAACATTACATTCGGCCGTCATTAACATAACATCGGCATATCTAAAAATTGGAAAATCATTAGAAGCCCCGCCGCCAGTATTTGCTCCTGCAGGGTAAAATTTAGTATTACGAACTCCAGCTTGCGGTGGAGCACCAGGATTGTCTAGTGAACCTATTTCTAGAGTATAATTCACACCTCCAGGTTGTTCTCCTACTAAAAATTGTTTTTTGCGAATATCCTTATCGTCATATTTTAAATAATAATCTTTTGGGATAACAGTCCCATTCCATCCATTATACCCAAACAAATTAGAAGCATTTGCTCCTGCCATACTGCGTACTGTAAAAATATTACGGGAAACCACATCAACCGTAGAGTAAATAGCTAATATCGTTTCGTCTTCTGGAAGTACATCTCCAAACAATTCGAAGTATTTATTTCCTAACGGGCTTGATGCATTATCAATTCCTGGGTGCAGTGAAAACCCACCTTCATTTAATTTGTCGCAAACTGCAAGGCATTCAGCCCATTTAGGAGTTCCTGTATAAACACCTGCATTTAAATATACTTTGGCCAGTAATGTATAACCAGCCCATTTATTGAAACGTCCATAATATTCTCCTCCTTTAGTACCAGAAAGTAATTCAACATTTTCGGTTAATTCTTTAACAACAAAAGCATAAATATCTTTGCGATCTGCCTGAGGAATTTTATCTACCGTAATATGATTTGAGGTATAAAAAGGCACATTACCATAATCATCCATTAACAAATAATAGAAAAAGGCTCTTAATACTTTAGCTTCGGCAATTTTTGAAGGATCAGCTTTTGATTTTTCCAGCTGTTCTATGGCCAAGTTGGCAGTAAATACAGATTTATACAGCCATCTCCATGTATTGCCTACAATAAAACTGGAAGGCAGCCAATCGTGTTTGAACAATATTGCAAAATCTAATTGCCAGTCTCCTGTATTTCTATGGGGGATTACTTGTTCGTCACTCGACATGGCATTTAGGTCATACCAGCCATTATCGGCACCAGCATATCCAATACCGTCCCAGTTCCCTCCAATTTGTGCATAAACACCAGCTAGTGCTATATTAGCACCTTGTGGAGCGTCATAAAAAGGATCTGTTTCGTATTTATCGTAGACATTTTCATCTAAATTGGTGCAACTTGCAAATGATAAGAGACTTAAACTCCCTATCAATACTATATTTTTGATTTTCATTTTCTTTTACTATTTAAATTTAACACTTAAACCTAAACCAACTGTTCTGGTACGAGGATATATCCCTATGTCGCTTCCAAAATTGGCTCCGCCACCAGTTAAATTAATTTCTGGATCCATACCAGTATAATCAGTAAATAACAATAAGTTGTTACCAGTAAGTGTAAGACGAAGAGATTCCACATATTTAACCTCTTTGAAAGTAAAATTATAACCGATAGCCACATTCTCTAATCGTATAAAATCACCATCTTCTAACCACAAATCAGAAACATATTGAGTCGTGAACATTCCTAGAGGAACTGAGCTTTTCAATACATTTGATTTTCCAATACTTTCCTGATAACTCAAACTTTTGTTTAAGGTGTTATAAATTTTATTTCCTCCAGAACCTCTCCAAAGCATTGAAATATCCAAATTTTTATATTTAAAAGTAGGATTGAATGCAAAAGTATACGTTGGCATTGAAGAACCGTTATAAGCTCTGTCTGGACTTCTTGATCCTTGATCAATAATACCATTTCCATCGCGATCCAATACTGTCTCCGCGTTAACATTGTCTTTTCCTGTACTATGCAAAGTATAAAATGAACCTACTGGTTTTCCTTTTACCAAGTAAGAGTTTGGTGCACCCCAGTCAACAAAATCCGTATTCAATGGTACTCCATCGATGCTTCCGCTCAAATTAAGTACTTCATTTCGCATAAAGGATACGTTTCCTGCTAGAGTAAGGAGAATGTTGTCGTTACTTATTAAATCATAGCTTAATGAAGCCTCTATACCTTCGTTCAAAAGACTTCCCACATTAGCAAATACTCTATCAAAAGGATAAGGAGGTTGTGGAACAGTGTAATTAAATAAAAGATTATCTGTAGTAGCAGTATAAGCATCAAAAGAACCTTTAAGTCTATTGTTAAAAAGAGCAAAATCAATACCAATATTGGTCTGTTTTTTTGTTTCCCATTTCAAATCAGAATTCTCATTTTGTATCTGACCATAATTATTGACTACTGAGCCTCCAAAATAAGTAAGATTTGGCGTACCTTGACCCACTAACGAAAGAGATTGTTGAGGAGATAATCCCTGTTGATTACCTGTTTCTCCATATCCTCCACGTAATTTTAATTGAGTAAAGAGGGTTTGATTAGCCATAAAAGATTCTTTGTCAATAGCCCATCCTAAAGACACTGATGGGAAGTCCCCCCATTTGTTATTGTCTCCAAATACAGAAGAACCATCTTTTCTAATACTTCCTGTAAGTAAATAACGACCTAAATAGCTATAATTAAAACGAGTTAAAAAAGATATTACGGTTCTGTCATTTTTATAAGATGATATATCACCTGGTTTTGCATTTGAAAAATCGCCCAATTGCAAAGCATTGTAGGTAGCAATATCATTTACAAAGCCACGGGCTTGAGCAAAGTTCCCTTGATAGGTTTGATTTTGCCACTCATAAAGACCTAATACATCCAGACTATGATTGCCTAATACTTTTTTGTAATTAATGCTCATGTTCATAAGCCTTTCATTTGTCTTATTGTTACTGATATTGGCGTAACCTTTTTGATCAATAGCCTCAGCATCTGTTGATTCTGATGGAAGATAGTAGCCGTGAGTAATATTGGTATTTCTCCAACTTCCAAACCATCCTGCAGTTACGCCGTCGATAATTTCTAATTCAGCTTTTAAACTTCCAAACAAATTATTGTTTTCATTATGATTGGAAACGGTTTCTGCAGCCGCATATGGATTTAAATAATTAAATACGTTAGGATCGTTAAAATAAGTACCATCCACATTATAAACTGGAGTAGTGGGACTTACAAAGTAAGAGTTTGTAATCAAGTTAGACCTAAATGATGCTCTACCTATGGTTCCAATACTATAATCAGTATCAATAATACCACTGTTAAGATTAAAAGTCAATTTTAACTTGTCATCCATTGCCAATTGAGTAGCTTGGATGCGTCCAATATATTTATTACTTTTTGTGTTTATTACGACTCCTTCTTGTAAAATAGCCGAAATAGAAGCTCTGTAATTAAATTTTTCTGCTCCGCCACCAAAGGCCAAAGCATGCGTTTGGGTAAATCCTCTTTGTGTCAAAATGTTAAACCAATCGGTACTTGCACCATGATTTGCTAATGCTGGTACACCCACTGACTGAGCTTGTTGCCACCATTCGTCTGCATTTAGAACTTCTAATGGGTTTGGAATTTCATCTACCGACATTGTTCCTGAGTATTCTACAGAAGTTTTACCAGCTTTACTTTTTTTAGTAGTAACAAGGACCACTCCAGCAGCTCCTCTAGAACCATATACCGCAGCAGCAGATGCATCTTTTAAAATGTCTATAGAAGCAATTTCACTTGGAGGAATTTGATTTAATAAATCAAGATTTCCTTGTACACCATCGATAACTACCAATGGATCATTTCCTCCAACTAATGAAGTTAATCCTCGAATTCTAATACTTGGGGTAGCTCCTGGTTCACTACCTGTTTGAGTGATGTTTACACCCGCCATTTTACCAGAAATCAATTGCAAGGGGTTTACAATAGAACCTTGATTCATGTCTTTTTGAACAATAGAGGATACTGCACCTGTTACATCTCTTTTGGCCATAGAACTATAACCTACTAATACGACTTCTTTTAAGGAAGTTGTTTCTGGTTCTAATTGTATTGTTGGATTTATTTGATCTGCCAAAAACACTTTTTTAATATAGCCCATGTAAGTAGCAACTAACATCGCAGTGTTACTTTGTACTACAATTTCAAAAGAACCGTCATAGCCTGTTAGTGCACTATTTTTTGTTCCTTGCTCAGTAACAGTCGCACCAGATAATGGCATTCGATTCTCATCGACTACTTTTCCTTTTATGGTTTGTTGCAAAAAAGGAAGAATTTCGGTTTTAATTATATTCGGTTTTTTGAGCATAATTTGGGTATCTCGAATAATAAAATCCGTAGAAGTCCCTTTAAAAATATAGTCTAAAACGATGTTTATATTTTGATTTTTTACGTGAATAGATATTACACGATCTAAATCGATATCGTTCAATTTATAAATAAATTTAAAGTCGGTTTTTTGTTCAATAGTTTCAATAACCTTCTCCACAGTAGTGTTTTTTAATTCTAAGCTAACTTTTGTCTTTTGGGCATAAGTATCGGCTCGTGAATTAAAAATGGCAACTAAAAGTAATAGTGTAGTTAGTTTCAATTTCAGGTCAATTTTGAACAATGAAAATTGCATTCCATCATTCTTTGATTTTTTTTTCATAATTTTGTTAATTGATTGTATTTAATCTGTTAGGTTCAATCACTTCTTCAATCGGAAATTGTTCGCAGCTCTTTCCGATTTTTTTATTCTAGTAAATTCAATTCATTATTTTTTCATTGGTTTTAAGGGTTAGTTAATAGTTATTATATTATTCTTTTTGCTATAATTAAAACCATAGGCATCATCGAAGTAGCTCAATACTTCTTCTATAGATTTATCACCAAAACGGGCATTAAATTTTTCATTAGCTAATTTTTGACTTTTGACTACGATAGTAACATCATACTTTCTTTCTAATTTTTTACAGATACTATTAAACGTTATATCACGAAAAGCTAATCCACCATTCATCCAACACGTATACATATCTGTATTAACTTCTTTAGTATTGATGCGATTGTTATTTTTATTGAAGCTTCCTTTGTATCCTGGTTTAAGAATCGTGTTTTTATCAGCATTAAAAGTTTCATTTGCCGAGTACATTCCTACTGAACCTTCTACTAACACAACATCAGTTAAATCATCTTCTGGATAACTGGAAACATTAAAATGTGTCCCTAAAACTCTAACATTCAATTTATCGGCATTTACGATAAAAGGGTGTTTCTTGTCCTTTGCAACATCAAAAAAAGCTTCACCATCAAGAAAAACTTGTCTGTTTGCACCAGCTATGAATTTTACAGGATATTTTAATGTAGTACCTGAATTTAAGTGCACAATGGTTCCGTCAGATAGTTCCAATTCAAATCGTTTTCCGTTTGGAATTTTCAAAGTATTATACACCAGTTTTTCAATTGATGTTTCGGTATCATATGCAATTTTGTTTCCGTTTTGGTTTCCTACAATGTGTCCATCAGCATCGGCAACTTGGCTTTTTTTACCCTCAGAAATAACTTGAATATCACCATTTTCTAACTGTAAGGTGATCTCATTACTGCTAATAACAGGATTAATTTTTGGGGCATTAAAATTCTTTCTGTATGAAAATCCAATAGAAAGTAATACAATAATCGAAGCTGCAATAGCCAAATATTTCTTGAAAGGAAATTTTATTTGTTCGATTTCTTCGCTTTCTTGAGCCTGAATCAAAATTTTAGAAAATAATTGGTCTGCTGTATTCGCATCCATTTGAGGAAGTTCATTCAATAAAGTTTTCACTTCATCAACAGTTGGGAAATCGGTGGTAAGGTTATTGTTTTTGCAATAGTCAATTACTACTGTTGTTTCTTCAGCAGTGCATTGGTTCAAAATGAACTTATTGAGTATTTCTTTTATTTCTGAATTTTCATTCATCATGACTAAATATTTGTTTGCTTTTATATAATACAGTTGAAAGAGAGTTGACTACTACTCAAACGTTGTAATTTTTTTAATTTTAACATAATTAAAAATAAAAAATCAATATTTTAAACTATAAAGTATTGATTTTTAAAGCATTATAAATAAAAAATTATTTCAATAAAAAGCAAAAAAAATCACCCCTAAGGAGTGATTATAGAATAAAATGAAATCTATTTTTAAGTAAAACCATCATGAGCCCGAAAAAATATCCGCATGGATTCGAGGGCTTTACTCATTTGATTTTTGACAGTATTGACAGAAATACCTAATTCCTGGCTAATTTCTTCATATGTTTTACCCTGTTTTCTTGACATTTTAAAAATGCGTTTACGTTTGGGTGGAAGTTGTTTTATCGCCTGCTTTTTTAATTTTTTACAATCATCTTCGCGAATAGAAAAATCTCCTTCCGCATGTGATTTCTCACTAGTGTAAAAAACCTCTTCTTTCAAAAGCACATCATTTGCGGCTTTGTTTAAAAGATTAAAAGCTTGGTTTCGGGCAATGGTAAATAAAAAAGATTTGAAGGATTGTTCCAAATTTAAATTTTCTCGATGCAACCAAATTTTCAAAAAAACGTCTTGTACATTTTCTTCTGCAAGTTCTTTGGATTTTAAAAGACTGATGCTATAACCATAGATATCTTGGTAATAGAAATCATACAGTTTACGAAATGCTTTTTCGTTACCATTTTTGAGTTCACTTACCAACAATTGTTCGCTAAAGTCTTTTGTTGTTGACATTGATTTACTAACCCTTTAATTTTTTATGATTATAATAAGGATATTCTTAATTTAAGGCAGATAATAACTTAAATAGCCAACAAATATATAAAAATATTATTCGCATTGGTATTTTAAAAAAGTTGCCTTTGCTTTTTTGGAGTTAATTTTAATTTTAGACATAAAAAAAACCACTGATTTCTCAACGGTAATTTATAATTTTAGAGTAAAATAATAGTGTGTTTTTTAGGCTTCTGGTTGTTCATATTGCCAACCTTCTTCAAGAAATTCTTGAACGATTACGCTATATTGTGCACCTACTTTTTCGGCAAGGATATCAGTCTTAAAGACAATTTTTTCTGATAAATAGTTTTTAAATGCAAACCCCGCAATCAAAACAATTATAGCAGGTATTATTCCACTTTTAAGTCCATCAAAACTAAAAGAAAAAAGGAACGGAAAAACAAACATTATACCCGCTCCAATAAAAATATATTTTTGAGCTTTTGCATCTGCTCCTTCATGAATTGATCTACAGCTTTCGCATCTAGGCACACCAATAGAAACTTTATTGAAATTTACTTTTCTAACAACCAAGTAATTAGCTCTTTTTTGTTCAAAGAATAAAGTTTGAAAAAAGCAACTATCTATTAAGGTCATTTCCTTTTTTCGACAATAGCTGCATTTTTTTTCAGTAGGTTCAATTCTTTTTTGAGTTTCGTTTACTCTGTATTTTTCTTCCATATGTTATTGTTAATTGGTCGCAATATTAATTTAAAATAAAGCCTAAAATAGGAAAAAAAGTTCAAACACAATAAAATTAAAAAAAGATTACTTAATTACCTTGTTACCTCATCTACCAAATAAAAAATAGATTTGAAATCAATTCCACTCCTATTTTCTAATCCAATTTCGCAAGTTCTACTTGTAGAATATCCTTCGTTGCAGTCTGTTGGAATTTGTGCTTTTAATTCGCGTAATCCATGTTCGTTTAGTTCAGGAATCAAGAAACCTCTGTCACCTGCAAAACCACAACAATTGCTATCAATTAATGTAACTTGATTGGAACAGAGTTGAGACAAAGCAAGGAGCTGATCCATTTTTCCAATTTTTTTAACCGAACAAACAGGAAAAACGGCAACAGTCTCTTTTTTATTCTTTATTGTCAAATGTGGCATTACATAATCCAACATAAATTCGATAGGATCAACAATTTGCAAGGTGCTAGAAAATTCTTCTTTTGAATGCTGAAAACATGGGCTCATATCATACAAAACAGGATATTTTCCATTTTCCGATGCTTCTAAAAGCGACTTTTCTAATACTTCTGATTGTGTATGATTAGCTTCTGCAAAACCTTTACTGGAAAAAGGCATACCACAGCAATGACTGTTCATTGATTTGGGATAAATTATGGTAAATCCGGCACGAACTAATAATTGATGAGTAAGTGCTGTTAATTGAAGATCATCTGAGTTTTGAAAACTATTTTTCCCCATACTTCTATTGATGCATGAAGGAAAGTAAACTACTTTTAAATCAGAGGTTGTATTCATTTTATTACTATTGATTGGTATTAATTTTGTTAGCCCCTTTTGGCATTTCAGGAATCCATTTCGGAACTTTTCCAAAACTTAAAAAATGAAAGCCATTGGATAAAGTAGCCATAATTGTTGTTCCAAGAATGTTGTGAAAACCTGCTACAATTTTTAGTCCAATTCTTAAACCAGAAGTTGTTCCTGCCATGTGTGAGCCAATATAAGAAGCTATTTTTTTATCGTCAACATTCAATTTACTAGCCCTCCATTCTTTTACAAATTTCCCTGTATCTATATAAACAGGGCAAGCCAAAGCACAAAGTCCATCTGTGGCGCAGGTTTCATCCAGTTGATAGGTAACATCTTTTCGGATCGCTGCCAACCGCTGCGGATCATCATTGGTTTCTTCCAATCTGCTGATTTCTCGGGCAATTACAATACGTTGTCTAGGGGACAGAGTTAATCCTTCGGAAACGCAATGCGGTTCACAAAACCCACATTCCATGCATTTATCAACAATGACATGGGATTCGGGCATTGGTTTCAAATTTTTGAGATGTGCTTTGGGATCAGGATTGATTAAAACATCAGGATTGATTTTATTATTAGGATCAAAAATATTTTTGATGCGTTTCATGATTTCGTAAGCTGTAGTTCCCCATTCTTTTTCTACAAACGGAGCCATATTACGACCTGTCCCGTGTTCTGCTTTTAAGGAACCATCAAAACGATCTACAACTAAAATCGCCAACTCTGACATCAATTTTTCATAACGATCTACCTCATCTTGGTTCGAAAAATCCTGAGAAAAAACCAAATGCAGATTTCCTTCTAAGGCATGACCAAAAAGATAAGCATCGTGATATTCATATTTTTTAAATAAATCTTTCAATTCCAAACAGGCTTCCGCCAAATGAGACAAAGGAAAAGCAACATCTTCAATAATAACAGAGGTTCCTGTTTTTCGCATACCACCAACTGTTGGAAGCAAACCTTTTCGGGCTTTCCAATTGAAATAATATTGTTTAAGATCACGGGTAAATTCATAATCGGTGTAAGTCGGAATAGATTGAATTTGCGATCGAATTTCTTCTTGCTTTTGAAGTAAAACATTCAAATCATTGTCTCTGCATTCTACCAATAAAGCACAAGCAGATTCAGGCAATGTTTTGAAATACAAAGGAGCTTCAGGATCATTTTCAACAGATTGAATAGATTTTCGATCTAATAATTCTACAGCAGCAACTGGACTTGATTTTAATAAAATAGTCGCATTACAAGCATCTTGAATACTATTAAAAATAAGTAAAGAACAGGATTTATATTTTTCGTCGATAATGGTTTTGAATGTCACATTCGAAATAAACGCCAATGTGCCTTCCGATCCTACCATCAGGTGTTTGATAATTTCGATTGGGTCCTCATAATCAACCAAAGCATTGATGCTATAGCCTGTAGTATTTTTTATTTTGAATTTATTTTTGATACGCTGGTATAGTGTTTCATCACTTTTTATAGTGTCTCTAAGGTTTTCAATTTCATGAATTAAAGCCGTTTGATTCTTTTTAAAATCAGCAACACTATTTGTATCGGCAGTGTCCAGAAGTGTTCCGTCATGCAAAACAATTCGGATATCGGCTATGGTTTGATAGGAGTTTTGAGCAGTTCCGCAACACATACCACTAGCATTATTAGCAACAATACCGCCAATCATTGCCGCACCAATTGACGCTGGATCAGGACCAATTTTTAAGCCATGTGGTGCCAAGAAAGTATTAGCACGAGCACCAACAATTCCAGGCTCTAATTTTATTTTTTGATTGTTGTCTAAAAGTTCAAAATTTTTCCAACCATGTGTAGCAACAACCAAAACAGAATCAGTGATGGCTTGTCCCGACAAACTAGTTCCAGCAGCTCTAAAAGTTAATGCAATATCAAGTAATTTTGCTTGTTTTATGATTTCGACAACTTCAGTTTCATTGTGAGCCAAAATCACAATTTGCGGAATAAGTCTATAAAAACTAGCATCTGTACCATAAGCAAGAGTTTGCAAGGGATTTGTTAAAATACGTTTGGAATCAATAGATTTTGATAAAATGTCTTTTAACTTCTGATAGGATGGAGTTAACATAAGGATTGTATTTATTTTAACCGTGTAATGAAAGTGTAAATTTAGGTATAAATAAAAAAAACGAAGCATTAGGCTTCGTTTTCAATTATAAAAAAAATATTTTTTTTAATTTTTTAAATCTTTAATCACTTTAAAAGCAACATCCACTTCATTTTCACTTACCAAAATCGTAAATTCATTAGAAGTCGAAATTACCTCATTGATAATAATTCCTTCCCAAGCTAAACGTTGGAAAATGAAATAATAAATCCCAGGAACAACAATATTTTCTTTCGGTAATTTTACAGTTATAGAAGCTAAATTATCTAGTTTCTGAATCATTTTTTCAGACGCAAAATGTTTTTCTACTAAGTGATTCACACTGTTACTTACCACAATATTTGTTTCATTTACCCCTTTTGAGGAAGTATAAAAAATATCTGGTAATGAATTAATATCTGTAATTAAATCAGCTTGTTTATTTAAAACCGTATCCGAAACGGCAAATGTATAATCTGTCAAAGCAGAACGTACAGTGATTTCACCTATGTTTTTGATTACTTTATTAATTTTATGATTCAAACGAAAGTCTAACTCTTCGGTCAAACGTTTAAGAGCCATTACTACAGCTCCTTGTTTTACTTCTTTTCCGAATTCACTTTCCAATTCGTTCATGATATTTCTTGACAAAGAAGTCAAGTTAATGATACCTAGAGACAAAGCATTCAATAAAAAAGGCTTTGTTTTGATGTAATTCTCTACTATTGAAGATACAGTTTTCATAATTTCAGTTTGGTTATTTTTGAGTAGCTATGCTGATATTGAAAGGGTTTAGTTTCTAATATCGATGCAAATATAAACAAAAAAACAATTTGTTACAAATATAACATTGTTAAATTTTTTCAAAAATGATAAAAAGCATCTATAAGATGTTCAATAACAAAGGTTTTTCCTTCTTTATGAATGGCAATGATGTCAAAACGGACATCAATATCCAAATCTCTTTCTATTACATATGCATTTACAGCTTTTACTAAAAGTTGAATTTTTTTTGGTTTAACAAAATCTTGAGGCAAACCAAATTCAAGAGATGATCTAGTCTTTACTTCAACGATAGCAAGTGTGTTTTCTATTTTGGCAATAATATCTATTTCGGCTTTTTGAAACGTCCAGTTAGTATTTAGGATGATGTATCCGTTTTTTTTGAGATACGCTACAGCAAGGTCTTCTCCTTGTTTTCCTAATTCATTATGCTCTGCCATTGATATTTTTGATTTTAGAAATAGAAAATAAAAGTTTTAATTCACAACTTGCTTTAAACAAATCGCTAACTAAAACCTCCAATCATTTTATTTTTCAAAAACGACTGTATTGCAATTTTCGTTTACATCAATACTCACAGTATTACCCATAATTAGAGCTCTGTTATCATGAACGTGACCAGCTGGAAAATTATACAAAATTGGAATATTGTATTTTTGGGTTACATCTTGAACAATTTCATTTGCATTTTTACCCCAAGGAATATCATTATCTTTCATTTTTGTCATTCCACCTACAATGATTCCTTTAATGCTTTCCAGACAACCGTTGCGTTTTAGATTCATCATCATTCGGTCAATATGATATAGATATTCGTCTAAATCTTCTATGAATAAAATTTTATCCGTACAATCTATTGCCGATTTGGATCCAAGCAGACTATATAAAATAGATAAATTTCCACCAACTAATTCGCCAGTAGCTTTTCCAAAACGATTCATTGGAAACGGGTCAATTTTATATTCTAAAGGCTCACCAAACAAAGCGGTTTTTAAAGATGAAATCGATTCGGGAGCCGTTCTTTCAACACTCACTGGCATAGTGCCATGAATAGATTTATAGCCCATAGTATTCAGATGATTGTGTAAAACAGTAACATCACTAAAACCTACAATCCATTTTGGATGTTGTTTGAATTTGGTGAAATCCAATAAATCAATCATGCGCACAGTACCATAACCACCACGTGCACACCAAATCGCTTTTATATTTTGATTGTCCATTTGTTTCTGAAAATCGTTGGCACGTTGTTCATCTGTTCCTGCCAATTGATTAAGATCTAATCCGATGGTGCTTCCAATAACAACTTCTAAACCCCAAGAATGTAATAAATCTATTGTAGGTTTCAAGTTGTCATCGACATTTTTTCTGGCTGTTGCGACAATGGCAACAGTATCTCCTTTTTGCAAATAAGGTGGTGTAATCATAGTAGTTTGAGCTTGGCTGTTTATAGATTGTAAAACAAAAATAAGCAATAGCAATGGATACAAAACAGATTGTTTTTGAATAAAATAAAATGAACGGGTATGCATGCTATACATTTAGAAAATGATTTGATTTACTACTTATTGTAAGTGAAAGCAAAGATATGCATTTCTGAAAGACTAAAGAAATTGTAATCAAATTACTATATTTACAGGGTGCAAACCTAATTTAAAAGAATAATGATATTCAAAAAAAACTGCTTTTATCTTCTTTTGTTTTTTGTAATGACTAATAGTAATGCCCAAACTAAAACTTTTGTGATACATACTGTGGCGTTTTACAATTTTGAAAACTGTTATGACACTATTAATGACCCCATAACGAATGATGAGGAATGGACACCTACAGGAACTCAACATTGGAATTCCAAAAAATACTATCAAAAGCTAGAAAACTTAGCTCGGGTTTTATCTGAAATCGGTTCATCTGAAAACCCAAATGCACCAACATTTATAGGAGGAGCCGAAATTGAAAACCGTAGCGTTCTGGAAGATTTAATCAAACAGCCAAAATTAATCGATAAGGATTATGGAATTATACATTTTGATTCCCCTGATAAAAGAGGAATTGATGTTGCCTTATTGTATCAAAAAAAGCAATTTCAACCAACTAGTTTTGCTAATATTCCGCTGTATGTATATAGAGAACCGCAAACTATCAAAGAAATTATAAAAACGGAAGCGCCAGAAATTTTAGAAACAGACGATGTTATTGAAGTCAGTACTAAAAATTATCGGGTTTATACGCGAGATCAATTATTAGTAACTGGTTTTTTAAACGGAGAAGAGATTCATATACTTGTGAATCATTGGCCATCAAGAGCTGGAGGCGAAAAGAAATCGAGTCCATTTCGGGAGGCTGCAGGAACTTTGAATAGAAAAATTATTGATTCTTTGCAACGCATCAATCCCAACGCAAAAATTATTACTATGGGAGATTTAAACGATAGTCCTTTTAATAATAGTGTTAAAAAAGTGCTTGGAGCCAAAGGTAAAATTCAGGATGTTAATCTTTTTGGTATTTATAATCCTTTCGAAGAAATGGCAAATAAAGGTTTGGGAACGATTGCTTTTCGAGATTCATGGGATATTTTTGATCAAGTGATGGTTTCAGAATCACTACTTCAAAAAGATTATACAACCTTCGAATATTGGAAAGCTGGAATTTATAATAAACCCTTTTTAATACAAAAAAGCGGTAAATACAAAGGATATCCATTACGACATTCCCTCACTGAAATTGGTTTCAGCGATCACTTTCCAGCATATATTTATTTGATAAGAGAGAAAAAATAAAGCATGATTTGAATCAAAAGAACTATAAATCAAATTTTCTTCCCTGTTCTGGAAATATAAAATCAACACCTAAAGGATTTTCTTTTTTCAGTTGCTCTTTAATTTTCTGAATATTTTTTGTCGGCGGTTTTCTATGAGTAATGATAATTTTCAAATCCTGTAAACTTCCTTTTCCTGCGAATTCTTCTAATTTGCTAAGCTCTTTCATTAAATGATTAGGAGTTAAATGCCCATATAAAGCATTATCAGGTTGCTCATTTGGAAACGAAACTTCAATAAAAATTCCTCTTAGCTGTTTTTCCTTAATCAAAGGAGCAACTGCTTGCCATAAGATTCGCAAATCATTGCTTTTTTCGATTTCATCTGGACCAGTATCACCTAAATATAAAACAGCATTTTCTTCATTTTTGATTAAAAAAGCAGTGCTTTCAAAAGGATTTCCGTGGCTTAGAGGAAACGCTTTTACTGTCATTGAAGTATTAGTTAATTTTGTCTCTTCCCCAAAAGGAAGCGTTTGAAAATGATATTTATTAATTTGAAAACCAACACCACTATCACCAAAATTTGCCCAAGTTTCACCATTAAAATAATGGTCTTTCATCATCTCCATACATGTTTTTGTAGCATAAACTGTCTTAGAAGAATCGGCTGGCGAGTTAATAATCAAACCCGAAACATGGTCAAGATGAGCATGAGAGATAAGATATCCTTTTATATATTTTCGCAAAACTTCATTGGATGATACTGTAAAAACATTATTTGCAATAGCTTTTTCAATCCCAGCATTTATAGTACCCGCATCAAGACAAATATAATCCGTAGTGTTTTTAGGAGCCACTAAATAAGCAGAAAGATTAGTTTCATCAATACCCCCTTTAACACCCAAAGGAACTACCTCAAAAACTTTTTTCTGAGCTATTAATGATGAGGAAATCAAAAACAAACCAATAAAATATAATACGATGGACTTCATGTTAAAATAGAATTATTAATTTATTTTAAAATATAAAAATACTGTCTTCTTTTTTAATGACCGTATTTTTTTGCAAAAATTGATAACAACCCATTAGAATACTATAATTTTACTATAGCTAATTTGAATTTTGGATATTTAAAAAAGAGTTGCTTTAAAATCAAAATTGATTTTAACATCTTAAGACTATCAAAATTGAGCTTAAAATAATATCTTTACACAAAAATATAACAATTTTAACTAAAAAAGTTACAATGACAACAATAGCAGATCAATTTGGGATGAAAGAGGCATTAGCGCAATTGGGAGTTAAAGCCATAAACGAAGGTACTTCGACAGGAGTTAATCATTTTTCAAATGGAGCAATCTTAGAAAGTTTTTCACCAGTAGATGGTCAATTAATTGCTTCTGTAAAAATGAGCACACCAGCAGATTATGAAAAAGTAATGCAAACTGCAACCGAAGCTTTCAAAACATTTCGATTGATGCCAGCACCACAACGTGGGGAAATTGTACGTCAATTTGGAGATAAATTACGTCAAAATAAAGAAGCTTTAGGAAAATTGGTTTCTTATGAAATGGGGAAATCATTACAAGAAGGATATGGTGAGGTTCAGGAAATGATTGATATCTGTGATTTTGCAGTAGGATTATCACGTCAATTACATGGATTAACAATGCATTCAGAACGCCCAGGTCACAGAATGTATGAGCAATACCATTCTTTGGGTATTGTGGGAATCATTTCCGCTTTTAATTTTCCAGTAGCAGTTTGGGCTTGGAATACAGCTTTAGCTTGGATTTGTGGTGATGTTTGTGTTTGGAAACCATCTGAGAAAACACCATTATGTGGAATAGCTTGTCAAAATATTATTGCAGAAGTAATTAGAGAAAACAATCTCCCAGAAGGGATTTCTTGTTTAATCAACGGAGATTATAGTATTGGTGAATTAATGACTGCCGATAAACGTGTCCCTTTAATTTCGGCTACAGGTTCTACTCGTATGGGTAAAATTGTAGCTCAAACTGTTGCAGGCCGTTTAGGAAAATCTTTATTAGAATTAGGAGGAAATAATGCAATCATTGTAACTCAAGATGCTGATATTAAGATGACAGTTATTGGAGGTGTTTTTGGAGCTGTAGGGACTGCAGGTCAAAGATGTACTTCTACTCGTCGTTTAATTATTCACGAAAGTATTTATGATAAAGTGAAAGATGCAGTAGTATCAGCTTACGGACAATTGAGAATTGGAAACCCATTGGACGAAAATAATCATGTTGGTCCATTAATTGACACACATGCTGTTGAAATGTACAATACAGCATTGACTAAAGTAGTTGCCGAAGGCGGAAAAATCTTAGTTGAAGGAGGTGTGCTTTCTGGAGAAGGTTACGAAAGTGGTTGTTATGTAAAACCAGCTATTGCTGAGGCTCAAAATTCATTCGAAATTGTACAGCATGAAACATTCGCACCTGTTTTATATTTAATTAAATATTCTGGAACAGTTGAGAACGCAATTGATGTCCAAAATGGAGTAGCCCAAGGATTGTCTTCAGCTATTATGACTAATAACTTGCGTGAAGCAGAACATTTCTTATCTGTAGTTGGATCTGATTGTGGAATTGCAAATGTCAATATCGGAACTTCAGGAGCTGAAATTGGTGGTGCTTTTGGTGGTGAAAAAGAAACTGGCGGAGGAAGAGAATCAGGTTCTGATGCTTGGAAAGTATATATGAGAAGACAAACCAATACAATCAATTATACAACGAGTCTGCCTTTGGCACAAGGAATCAAATTTGATTTGTAAAATATTTTTTATAAAAAGATAATATATCAAACGCTTTTTCTACATTAGACTAAGCGTTTTTTATTAACTAAATTTATCTAATGAACCAATTTGAAGCAACATTTACAGATATTTCCAATTGGCATAAAAATGAATTTTATAGTACTGGGGGAACAAGAAGTAAATATATTACTTTGGAACCAGAGACAAATAATGAATACTTTTTTAAAGGATCGAAAGAAACAATTGAAGGAGAAATTAGATATCCGACAGAGTTTTGGTCTGAAATTATTTCTTCTAAGATTGGTCAATTTTTAGGTTTTCCAATGTTAGATTATAATATTGGATATGATGAAAATCACAATCAGAAGGTAGGTTGTTTGTCTAAATCAATGGTAGATAATTCTGTAAATCAATTGATAGAAGGTAAGCGTTATTTAACAGGATATGATGAAAAATATAATGCGGGAATTGATAAGGATCGATATACTTTTCAGTTCATTAAAGGAGCATTAATTCAGTCTGATTTAGAGAATTGTATTAATAATATAATCGAAGTTATAGTTTTTGATTCAATTATTGGAAATTCAGATAGGCATCAAGAAAATTGGGGTATTATAATTGATTACTCTTATGTGAAGGATGTTTTTAATGATGCCATTCATAAAAAAGATAAAAGATTACGTGGGTATTTTAAGAATTTAAAAAGAATATTTAAAGCTGAATTATTACGTAGAGCAATAAATGAGAAAATGACAGATGTTTTGGCAACCGTTATCAATTCTTCTTTTGCCCCAATATATGATAGTGGGTGTTGCTTAGGGAGAGAACATACAGATGAAAAAATTTTAAAAATATTGAATGATTCTCAAATGATTGATGCTTATATCAGAAAAGGAGAATCAGAAATTCATTGGGAAGGCAGTTTAAAAAAAAGAAAGCACCTAGAATTAGTTACCCTTTTACTACAAGAGTATCCAAATGAAACGGAAAAATATATTTCAAGGGTTCAAGAAAAATATCAACCAGAAGTACTAAAGGAACTTATAAATAATATTGATAAACACGTTCCTGAAAACTTAATTAACTTTAAATTATCGGAAACAAGAAAACAATTGATGTATAAATTGGTAACTTTGCGCATCGAAAAACTAATTCAACTTTTATGAAAGCAATAGGAAACATACACCTTATCTGGCGACCAGGTAAAGGCAGTAGAAGAATTTCTGTTGGCACAATTAAAAAAAGTGCTACAGAAGGAATTCGCTTTCAATATAATCAAGAAGGTGTTGCCGAAGCCAAAAAACAAGGATTTGTACACTACGAGGGTTTCCCAGATACAGATAAAATTTACACTGAAAATGTAATTGAAATTTTTGGTCAAAGAATAATAAGAACAGATAGACCAGACTTAAAAAACTTTTATGATTTTTGGGAGATTGATAAAAAAAAGAAAGAAAATAAATATTATATGTTAGCTTTTACACAAGGTTTGCTACCAACTGATAGTTTTGAATTTTTAGCTGATTTTAATCCCATTGATGATTTATCTTTCGTAACAGAAATTACTAATTTGTCGGAAGCACAAATTTCATCGGATAAAGTTTCAATTGGAGATGTTTTAAGATATGAATTAGAACCAAATAACATCTACGATAATAAAGCTGTAAAAGTCTTCAAGAGCGAATTATATTTAGGGCATATTAAATTAATTCATTGTAAAGTATTTCATAAAACTCAAAAGCAATTTAAATTAGTTGTTCAAGGAATTGAGAAGAACGGAGTATTAAAAAGAGTTTTTGTTAAAGCAACTTTAGAATAGATTTAGCATTTTTTTCATTTGCAAAAGACACAAAAATTGTAATTAACTAATGACTTCAAAAATTTCCTAAGTTCAAATGGATGAACTTAGGAAATTTTTTTATCTCTCTGCATAATTTTATAAAACTTCCTCACAACTAAAAACTTCCTTCAAGCGAACTCCTCTTTCCGTTTGTTCAACTGTTATAATTTGATTGTGCGCATCGTGTTCTAAAAACAAATAATAATTTTGATCAGCTGCAGCATTCAAAAATTTTGATTTTTCAGGCATAGTCAACAACGGTCGGGTATCATATCCCATTACATAAGGTAAAGGCAAATGTCCCGCTGTCGGGATTAAATCAGCACAAAAAACAATAGTTTTATCTTGATACTGAATATGTGGTATCATCATTTTCTCCGTATGACCATCAACATAAAAAATATCAAATCCTAATTCTTCCGAAACTCCAAAATCACCATTTGATTTCTGAATAAAATTCAGTTGTCCGCTTTCTTGCATCGGTAAAATATTCTCCGATAAAAAAGAGGCTTTTTCTCTGGCATTAGGTTTAGTCGCCCACACCCAATGATTTTCATTGGTCCAGAATTTGGCATTTTTAAAAGCGGGCTCATAACCGGTTTTGTCTTTGTTCCATTGTACACTTCCGCCACAATGATCAAAATGCAAATGCGTCATAAAAATATCAGTAATATCATCACGATGAAAACCATATTGAGCCAAAGATTTATCCATAGAATGTGTCCCCCAAAGCGAATAATATCCAAAAAACTTTTCTGATTGTTTATTTCCCATTCCTGTATCAATCAGAATCAATCGCTTTCCATCTTCAATTAACAAACAACGAGCGGCAATATCAATCAGATTATTTTCATCAGCTGGATTGGTTTTGTTCCAAATGGTTTTCGGCACCACACCAAACATAGCACCTCCATCGAGTTTAAAATTGCCTGTTTCTATTGGATACAGTTTCATAATTTTTTCTTTAAAATTGAATTTACTTCAAAGATATAAATTCAAAATTTTATTACTGTTAATGTAAATCCAATTCAAACTTATAGCCAAGAAAAAAGACCTGAATTCAAAATATGAATTCAGGTCTTTTTCTAATTTTTAATCTCTAAAAACAGTTTCTTCAATTTTAAATTTTCTTCAAACTTGAAAGGCTTCATTTTAATCATTTCATTAACATCTTTTATCCTTTCAGTTGTAACGGGATGTGAACTTAGAAACTCAGGAATATTGACGACTCCTTTTTCTTCATCTTGCAATCGTTTAAACAAATTAGACATCCCTTTTGGATTTATTTTGTTTAAAACAACTATTTCAAATCCCTGAACATCAGCTTCATGTTCAAAATTTCTGGAAAAAGATAAAGATTGTAAACTATTCACATTGTCTCCAATTGTAGCCATAACTCCATTAGCATCTCCCAAAATTGTTGATACAAATAAATAACCTGACAAATTTCGACACAACATTTTCATTGAATGTCTATTATTTACATGAGCCACTTCATGACCAATAAGCCCAACTAATTCATCATAATTTTTCATGGTTTTGAGTATTCCCCTATAAACAACAATATTTCCATCTGGAAGCGCAAAAGCATTTACTATTGGTGAATCTAGAACCGTAAATTTTAATTTTTTAGTATTCTTTAAGTTCAATTCTTTTGCAAATAAATTTAATGCCTTTGTTTTTTCAACATCAATATTGTTAAACAGAATATTCTCTGCAAAAAAAGTGGTTCCTAAATGAGCATCATATTCTTCTGGAATTATTATTACCGCTTTTTCACCTACCCACGGAATAGCATAAAAATATCCTAATCCAATAATAACAAAGATAAAAACAGTAAAACCAATATGAGCTTTGATTCCCATATCCATTAGTTTTTGATACCAGCTTTGATTACCTCTGTTTTTCCAAAAGATCGAAATCTTTCCTATAAAATCACTGTCTGTAATCTTTATGTTTTGAATAGGATCTTTTCCATATTCAAGGTACATTTTTTTAGATTTTACTTCAAAAGTTACATCATTTAATTCCCAACAATGTTGTTGTCCATTATTGGTTTCAAAAGCAAGAACATCCTTCGTACTGTCAAAAACCAACACAACTTCTTGCGGAATAGCCGATTCTCCGTCAAAGAAAACTCCTGTAGTTTCTTCCTTCATAATATTACATTACAAAATCCAAATTCAAGAAATCACCAATATCTTCTCCTGTAGCATCCTTATAATTATCTTCGGTTTGTGATAACAAATTCAAATCGATATTTCCTTCCAATTCAATATTATCAAAAATATACTTCATAGTTCTAGTTACAACCCAAGCATAACCAATACCCAAAGTCCCAATGATAATTAGAATATTTACAACTGCTAATTTAAAAAAATCACCACCTGTAACCGTTGAATTTAAAGCAATTTCTTTATCATCTTTGCTCATACTTAAATTATTGATATAATATTCAAAAAGATCTTTTTGCCACCAAAAAAGATAAATTCCTAAAGTAAATATTGACAAGAAATACCCTTTAAGATTTAACATAAAATAATCTCCGCCATCTCCATCACTGTTAAATTCTACATCGCCAAATCGGATATTACCTAGTATATAATTCCTCATATTAATTGACATCCAAGAACCGTATATTCCAAAAGTACAAATAGTTAATAAAAGCCATTTGAAGAAATTTAAACTAAACTCTTTGCGGTCACCTCTATATCCAAAACGAATTCCACGCCATGATGTTCTAGACATTCTATATCTATAAGATCCATGTATAGCGAATGGCAACAGCGCCAAAACACCCAAATAAAGTATTCCGATTCCCATAAATGGCGATTTAAGATAGATGAATAAAAAAAATAACCCATAAAGAAATCCAATAATAAGTAAAGCTTTTATAAAACCTTTAAACATCTCTTTACCTGTTCCATGAAATGAAAAAGAATCTCCATTCAAAGACGTTTCACCATATAAAAATTGTAGTTTTCTTGCTTTGGCCCAAGGATAATAAAACCCTAAAGTTAAAACTGTCAGTAACCAATTAACGATAATGACACTAAAAAATTCACTCCCTTTACCACTAAATTCGAGTTGATAATCTGTTTTTGCTTGTACTGTTTCTTCCATAATTAATTTAATACTATTTGGTTTGTTAATAGGTTATAAATATATCATTTTAATCTATAATTATAACCATTATATAACAAATCTCTATCTTCTTATTAGTTATATAAATGTTATGAGCTATGGAAAAAAGTTTTTTATATAGTATATTTGCAATTAATTTAGACGAAATAAAGATTAGAACGTAAAGAAGCTTTCAGAAGGCGAGTACTTTTTATAGAACTCAATATAAGTTATTTACTTCTAAAAAAATAAAAAAAACTAAGATGATACAAGTTTCTGATACTGCCAAAAAGAAAATCATCGATTTGATGAAAGACGATGGTTTTGATGCCGCTGTAGACTACGTGAGAGTGGGTGTAAAAAGCGGTGGATGCTCTGGTTTGTCATATGATTTGAAATTTGACAAAACCAAAGGCGAAGACGATAAAATATTTGTTGACAACGATATCACTATTGCTGTCGAAAAAAAATCATTCCTTTATTTAGCTGGAACAATATTGGAGTTTTCTGGAGGATTAAACGGGAAAGGATTTGTTTTTAACAATCCAAATGCAAATAGAACTTGCGGTTGTGGGGAATCATTCTCACTATAGAAATTAACCTTACCAAAGGTTAAATAACATTATAATTATTATGTCAAAATACACCGAAGACGATTTAAAAATCGAATTAGAGACCAAAGAATATGAGTACGGATTTTATACTGAATTAGAATCTGAAACTTTTCCGATTGGTTTAAACGAAGATATTGTTAGAGCGATTTCTAAAAAGAAAGACGAGCCACAATGGATGACCGATTGGCGCATTGAGGCCTTTCGTGCTTGGCAGGAAATGATTGAACCAGAATGGGCAAATGTTCATTATATAAAACCAGATTTTCAAGCCATTTCTTATTATTCAGCACCAAAATCTGTAGATCCAAATAAAACGTTGGATGATGTAGATCCTGAGCTTTTAGAAATGTACAAAAAGTTAGGTATCTCTGTAGATGAGCAAAAAATGATGAACAATGTCGCTATGGATATTGTAGTTGACTCTGTTTCGGTAGCTACAACATTCAAAAAAACATTGTCTGAAAAAGGAATTATTTTTATGAGTATTTCTGAAGCTATCAGAGAATATCCGGAATTAGTTCGCAAACATTTAGGTACTGTTGTTCCTCAAAAAGATAACTTTTATGCGGCATTAAATTCGGCTGTTTTCTCAGACGGATCTTTCTGTTATATTCCAAAAGGTGTTCGTTGCCCAATGGAATTGTCAACTTACTTTAGAATCAATCAAGCAGGAACAGGACAATTCGAAAGAACTTTATTAGTGGCTGACGAAGGAAGTTATGTTTCGTACTTAGAAGGATGTACTGCTCCAACTCGTGATGAAAACCAATTGCACGCTGCAGTTGTAGAATTAATCGCATTAGATGGTGCTGAAATAAAATATTCTACTGTTCAAAACTGGTACCCAGGAAATAAAGAAGGTAAAGGTGGGGTTTTCAATTTTGTGACCAAAAGAGGATTGTGCGAGAATAACGCTAAAATCTCTTGGACACAAGTAGAAACAGGTTCTGCAATTACTTGGAAATATCCATCTGTAATATTAAAAGGAGATAACTCAATTGGGGAATTTTACTCGATTGCAGTTACCAATAATTATCAACAGGCAGATACTGGAACCAAAATGATCCATTTAGGTAAAAATAGTAAATCAACTATTATTTCTAAAGGAATTTCTGCTGGTAAATCACAAAATAGTTACCGTGGTTTAGTTCAAATTGGAGCTAGAGCTGAAAACGCCAGAAATTTTTCGCAATGTGACTCTTTATTAATGGGTAATAATTGTGGAGCTCATACTTTTCCATATATCGAAAGTAAAAATCCATCAGCCAAAATAGAACACGAAGCTACGACAAGTAAAATTGGTGAAGACCAAGTTTTCTATTGTAATCAACGTGGAATCCCAACTGAAAAAGCAATTGCACTTATCGTAAACGGATTCAGTAAAGATGTATTGAATAAGTTACCAATGGAATTTGCAGTTGAAGCTCAAAAATTACTTGAAATTTCGTTAGAAGGTTCAGTAGGATAAAAAATTTGAAAATGAGCTAATTTGAAAATTTGTAAATGGAAGTAAAAGAAAATGTAATTATTAAATTGACCTTTCAATTTGCTTTAGAAATAATCAAATACTGTGAAATTTTACAAGAAAATAAAAAATATGTAATTGCAAATCAGCTTTTAAAGTCAGGAACTTCTATAGGAGCCAATATTAGAGAAGCACAGAATGCAGAAAGCAAAGCCGATTTTATTCATAAATTTAAAATTGCAGCAAAAGAAATAGAAGAGACAATCTATTGGTTAGAACTTTGTAAGTTTTCAGATAATTATCCAAATGTGGATTCTCATTTAGAACAGATAAATAATATTTCAAGAATTGTCAATAAAATAATAATAACATCAAAACAAAAATAATAATTGATTTGAAAAATTGAAAGTTATCTAATTTCCAAATTTTCAAATTATCCAATTTCCAAATTAATTATGTTATCAATAAAAAATTTACACGCCTCTATCGGAGACAAAGAAATATTAAAAGGAATTAACCTTGAAATAAAAGCAGGTGAAGTACATGCTATCATGGGACCTAATGGTGCTGGAAAAAGTACTTTATCAGCTGTAATTGCTGGAAACGAAAACTACGAAGTAACTGATGGTGAAGTAATTTTGGACGGAGAAGATCTTGCAGAATTAGCTCCAGAAGAAAGAGCTCACAAAGGAGTTTTTCTTTCTTTTCAATATCCAGTAGAAATTCCCGGTGTTTCGGTAACCAACTTCATGAGATCGGCAATCAACGAAACTCGTAAGGCTAAAGGTCAGGAAGAAATGCCAGCAAATGAAATGTTGAAATTGATTCGTGAAAAATCAGAATTATTAGAAATCGACAGAAAATTTCTTTCCCGTTCATTAAACGAAGGATTTTCTGGAGGAGAGAAAAAACGTAATGAGATTTTTCAAATGGCAATGTTAGAGCCAAAATTAGCTATCCTTGACGAAACTGATTCTGGTTTGGATATTGATGCACTTCGTATTGTTGCGAATGGTGTAAATAAATTGAAAAGCGAGAAAAATGCAGTCCTTGTAATTACGCACTACCAAAGATTGTTAGACTATATCGTTCCTGATTTTGTTCACGTTCTTTACAACGGAAAAATTGTAAAATCAGGTGGTGCAGAATTAGCACACGAATTGGAAGACAAAGGGTACGACTGGATTAAACAAGAACAAGAAGCTTAAAAATGGATTTAAAAGAAAAATTACTATCATCTTTTATGGCTTTTGAAGAGCGTGTTGATGTTCATTCTGAACTTCATGACGTTAGAACTTTAGCTATAAAAAACTTTGAAAATAAAGGTTTCCCAACCAAAAAAGAAGAAAGCTGGAAATACACTTCACTAAGCGCCATCTTAAAAAATGACTTTAGCGTTTTTCCAAAAACAGATAATGCTATTCAATACAGTGAAGTAAAAAAATACTTTTTACACGAAATAGATACTTACAAAGTGGTTTTTGTAGACGGTGTTTTTAGTTCGCATTTATCTTCGACTACTCACGAGGGAATTGATGTTTGCTTAATGTCATCGGCATTGAATAAACCAAAATACAAAATGGTTATTGATACTTATTTCAATCAAATCGCTAGTAAAGATGAGAGTTTGACTTCTCTGAATACTGCTTTTGCAAATGAAGGAGCTTATATCAATATTCCAAAAAGCAAAGTAGCTGATAAGCCTATTGAGATCATGTATTTCTCAACAGGAAACGAAACGGCTCTTTTGGTACAACCTAGAAACTTAGTTATTGTTGGTGAAAACTCACATGTACAAATTATAGAACGTCACCAAAGTTTGAACAACAATCCAGTTTTGACTAATTCGGTTACTGAGATTTATGCTCAAAAACGTGCGATTGTAGATTATTACAAAATTCAAAATGATAATCTTGAAGCGAATTTAATTGACAATACTTATGTTTCTCAAAAACAGGAAAGTCACGTTTCGGTACACACTTTCTCTTTTGGAGGAAATTTAACTAGAAACAATTTGAACTTTTACCACTTTGGAGAAAGATTGACAAGTACCTTAAACGGAATCACAATTATTGGAGATAAACAACATGTTGACCATTATACATTGGTAAACCACGCTTCTCCAAACTGCGAAAGCTTCCAGGATTACAAAGGAATCTTCTCTGATCGCTCTACCGGAGTTTTCAACGGAAAAGTATATGTTGAAAAAGAAGCTCAAAAAACTAACGCTTTTCAAAAAAGCAACAACATTCTTTTGAGCGACAAAGCAAGCATTAATGCAAAACCACAATTGGAAATTTTTGCTGATGATGTAAAATGTTCTCACGGTTGTACAATCGGACAATTGGATGAAACTGCTTTGTTCTACATGCAACAACGCGGAATTCCACAGAAAGAAGCCAAAGCATTATTGATGTACGCGTTCTCGAATGCAGTTATCGAAAACATCAAAATACCTGAAATAAAACAACGAATTACTACAATTATCGCTAATAAATTGGGCGTTAAAATTGGATTTGATTTGTAGTTCAATTTCTTATTTAAAATAAAGCCCGACAGATTTTAAAAATCTGTCGGGCTTTTTATTTCTTAACTAAACTATAAATTAACAATACAAATGCAAGAAAAGATAATCCTAAGCCTAAAATAAGACACATCGAATTATATGGATGCTTAATAATTGTTGACCATGCAATAGCATTAAAAATAAAACCTATAACACCCAAGAAGATTGAAAGCAGTATTATATTATTTTGTTTCATCCTATTTACTTCTTAAAACTATTTGTTATTCCACTCAACAGTCCATTAAAATCAAATTTAGAATCTCCAGTCAAACCCATTCTTACAATGACCAAATCCTGTGATGGTAAAATATATACTTTTTGTCCTTGATAGCCATTACAAGAATACATATCTCTTGGGGCATCTGGATAAAAACCTCCCGCATTCAACCAAAATTGAGCACCATATTTTCCATTCGAAGTATTTGTTGGCGTTGAAACATATTTAGCCCAACTGGCGTCAAATATTTGTTCTCCGTTCCAATTGCCTTTGTGCAAATACAATAATCCTAATTTGGACCAATCTCTCGTAGTTGCCCAAGCATAAGATGAACCTACATAATTGCCTGCCATATCGGTTTCTACAATCATCGAATGCATTCCTATTTTATCAATTAAGGCTGAGTACCAAAAATCCAGATATTCTTGATGTGTTTTGAACTGCTTTCTCAAAATTCCAGACAATAAATTGGTAGTTCCAGAAGAGTAATTCCAATGGGTATTGGGTTCGAAAATAGCTGGTTTAAGCAATTGTGTACGAGACATGTCTTCGTCATGAAAAAGCATTTGGGTGGCATCGGAAATTTTATCGTACTCCTCCTCCCACTCTAATCCCGAATTCATGTGAAGCAAATCATTGGTCGTAATTTTTTTTCGAGTATTGTTTTGCCATTCGGGAATAGGAGCTGGTTTGTAGATGTCAAATTTTCTTTGTTTTTGAAGTATTCCAAAAAGAGTTCCAGTAATACTCTTTGTCATAGACCAACCCAAAATAATGCTGTTTTTGTTAAAACCAGTGAGGTATTTCTCTGCAATGATTTTGTCTTTATAGATTACTAAAACGGAACGTGTTCTTTTGTCGTCTTCGCCATTGGCATCAAATGCATTTGCCACTGCTTTATTCAATTTTGCGTAATCTATGTTTGAAAAGGATGTGTCTTTGGGTTCTAGAACGCCATAAGGAAATGGTAATTTGTTTTGTGATAGATTCCTTCTGGGTACTTCATAGGGTTTTGTTACATCAAAATTATCATTGATTAAAGTTGCTCCAAGACCTTGGCGGTAGATCGCTTTGCGTTCTTTTAAACCTAAAACTGTTGCTGTAGCAGATTTTTCAGATTCATTGATTTGATTGGTCGCCCAACCTATAACATCAAAATCATTATCGCTTTTCTCGATAAGTTCTAGTGAACGGTTGTCTATAAAATGTGCCGAGGCAACATTTTTTGCAGAGAATCCGGATATCAGTTCTAATTTTGGATAGGTAATAAATATAAAATATCCCAAAAATAGGAAGAAGAGAAAGGCTATAATTTTAGAATTCTTTTGCATATGGAAAAAATCAGTACTTAAATTTAATAAAAAAAAACGCAAACTTTAAACTTAGAATGACTATTTGGCTATTAATCTAAATTTGATTGTAAATAGTAAGAACTTTTTTTTAAACCATATAAGGCATATAAGAACATATAAATTTTTATCTTAATTCTTTAATGTTTAATAATCTTGCTCCAATTGTATTTAGCTTCAAGATCGAGTTAGAAATCTCAAATTTGGGGTTTGGAACGCCGTGAATGGCGTTATACAACCCCAATTTTGGCGTCTGGAACGCCATTAACGGGGTTCCGAACCCCACCGATGGCGTCTGTAACGCCGTCAGTGGGGTTTTTAATAAAAATCGATAATGTGTTTATGACTACATTTCAATTATAAATAATTACAAAAATGCCAAGTCTCTCTCTTTAGCCCCGATAGGAGTGGAAATCCTCGTAGCTTTTGCGAAGAGATTGTAACGGATAGCGGGAACCCATCTTTCCTGAAAATACCTTTTGTTTGTGCTCCTAAAAATTTTAATAGAACATAGCTTATTACTAAAACACTGCTCGTAATGCTTACTGTTTTTGGAATTATTAACTATTGTATCACAAAAAAGTAAATCAATTGTGTTACTTTTGTATTTAGAAAAAATCTAAATAAAAGAATGTTAGATATTCAAAAAATAAGAGCCGACTTTCCTATTCTTTCAGAAAAAGTAAATGGAAAACCATTAGTATATTTCGATAACGGTGCGACTTCGCAAAAACCGCAAGTGGTTATTGATGCGATTGCACAATATTATCAGGAAATCAATGCGAACATTCATAGGGGTGTTCACACTTTGAGCCAATTGGCGACAGATGCTTATGAAGTGTCTCGTGCTAAAGTGCAAAATCATGTGAATGCTAAACATCTTCACGAGGTGCTTTTTACTTCGGGAACTACGTTTGGTATTAATCTTGTAGCCAATGGATTTGCTTCCATTTTAAAACCAGGAGATGAAGTATTGGTTTCCGCATTAGAACATCACAGCAATATAGTGCCTTGGCAAATGTTGTGTGAAAAAACAGGTGCTACTCTCAAAGTTATTCCGATGAATGATGAAGGGGAATTGATCATGAGTGAATATGACAAATTGCTGTCTTCGAATACCAAAATTGTAACTGTAAATCATATTTCGAATGCATTGGGAACCATCAATCCTATTAAATATATGATTGATAAAGCGCACGAAGTTGGTGCGGCAATTTTGATTGATGGTGCACAAGCGGTACCGCATTTGAAACCAGATGTTCAGGCTTTGGATTGTGATTTCTACGTTTTTTCGGGTCATAAAATGTGTGGTCCAACTGGAACTGGTATTTTATACGGTAAAGAAGCTTGGTTGAATAAATTACCTCCATATCAAGGTGGTGGTGAAATGATTAAGGAAGTGACTTTTGAAAAAACCACGTATGCCGAATTGCCACATAAATTTGAAGCGGGTACACCAAATATTGCAGGAGGCATCGTTCTGGGTACTGCTATTGATTACATGAATGAAATTGGTTTTGAAAACATTCAGAAGCAAGAATTAGAATTATTGCATTACGCTACAAAACGATTGTTAGAAATTGAAGGTTTGAAGATTTTTGGAACTGCTGTTGAAAAGACTTCGGTAGTGTCGTTTAATATTGATGGTATTCATCCGTATGATATTGGAACTATTATAGACAAACTGGGAATTGCAGTAAGAACTGGACATCATTGTGCCCAGCCGATTATGAATTTCTTTTGTATTCCAGGAACGATAAGAGCTTCGTTTTCTTTTTACAATACTAAAGAAGAAATTGATATGATGGTCGAAGCTGTAAAAAAGGCAAAAATAATGTTGTCATAAAACAAAAATTATGAAAATTCTATCTCTTTTGTTTTTAACGTTAGTTCTTGGTAAAAACTGTCAAAGTCAAAATAATCCTGATTTGATTACAGCAAAAATCGAGTATACTGTCAATTCAAGGGGTTTGTATAATAATATTGTTGTCGAAAATAAAACAGTGTCAGTTACAAAGATAAGAGATGGGAAACCAGTTTCTAGTTCGCTGACAGATGAACAATGGAATGCCTTAATTACTGAATTCCAGAAGGTGGATTTGGAAGAAATTCCAAGTTTAAAAGCACCCACTCAAAAACGTTTTCACGATGGTGCGGCAATGGCAAATTTGAAAATAATATATAAAGGAAAAAACTATGAAAGCCAGACTTTCGACAATGGGTTTCCACCAGAAAAAATAAAAAACATAGTAAATACATTACTATCCTTTTCAAAAAAAGAATAATGACAATAAAAGAAATACAAAACGAAATTATAGACGAGTTTTCTATGTTTGACGACTGGATGCAACGTTATGAATATATTATCGATTTAGGTAAAAACCTTCCTTTAATTAAAGAAGAACTCAAAACCGATAATAATCTCATCAAAGGATGTCAATCCAAAGTTTGGTTGCAGGGTGAACAAAAAGATGATACTATCGTATTTACAGCTGATAGTGATGCTATTTTGACCAAAGGAATAATCGCAATTTTAATCCGCGCTTTTTCAAACCAAAAAGCAGCTGATATACTAAACGCAGATACTGATTTTATTGACGAAATAGGATTGAAAGAACATCTTTCGCCAACAAGAGCTAATGGATTGGTATCAATGATAAAAAATATTAAAATGTACGCATTGGCATTTGATGCTAAGAAAAATTAAAATTAACCATATAAGACATTTAAATATTAAAAATTTACCATTCAGAAATTAAGACAATTTAGCTTAATGAAACTTAATCTCTTAATGGTTGAATAAAAAAACTTATATGTTTTAAAATAAAAAAAATAAAAATGGAACAAGAAATAGACACCACAGAATTAGGAGAATCAATTGTAAAAAAATTGAAAACCATTTACGATCCAGAGATTCCAGTAGATATTTACGAATTGGGATTGATTTATGATGTAATGGTAAATACCGATTTGGAAGTAAAAATATTGATGACGCTAACTTCTCCAAACTGTCCAGTAGCGGAAAGTTTGCCAAGAGAAGTAGAAGAAAAAATCAAATCAATTGAAAATGTTAAAGATGCTGAAGTAGAAATCACTTTTGACCCGCCATGGAGCAAAGATTTGATGAGTGAAGAGGCAAAGTTAGAATTAGGAATGCTATAAAACAGTCATAGTCGAAAGTCATAAAGTTTAAATTAGAAACTTTATGACTTTCGACATTGTTTAAGACTTACCATGGAAGAAATTATAAATAAAGTAGCCAATAGTGTTTTAGAAGTTTTTGATCTTGAAGACTATTATCCTGCTGGAGTTCGAGCGCAAATCGATATTTCCCAGTGGCTTTATGAAGGCTTTTTGTTAAAGGAAAAAGATTTTAGAGAGCATCTTAATAATCAGGATTGGTCAAAATACCAAGACCAATATGTGGCCGTCACATGTGGTACAGATGCCATTATTCCTCAATGGGCAATTATTTTAGTAACTATGCATCTTGCTCCTTTTGCCAAAAAAATTGTAAACGGGTATGTTGAAGATTTGGACGCATCTCTATATGAAGAACTTTTATCTTCTATTGATTACACGGTATATCAGGATAAACCAGTTATCATAAAAGGCTGTTCCAAAAAACCAGTTCCTATGCGAGCTTATGTATTGGCAGCGCAATATTTACAGCCTTATGCCAGAAGCATAATGTATGGCGAAGCTTGTTCGGCCGTTCCTCTATACAAAACAGCCAAAAAATAATTATTTTTTAATTTAGCGTTTTTTACCCCTTTATTCTTTTCGTTATATTTGTATTAGAACTAATACTCTTACAATGAAAAAAATACTATTGTTAGCTATTCTGCTTCAATTTTCAGGAAAAATTTTAGCTCAATCCTCTGAAAAAGAATTAATCAAAAAAACAGAAGATGCAGCAAAAACTGTAGATGATACCATTAAGAATGGCTGGATGTCAAATGGCAAACTCACCTTTCTTTTTAACCAAGCCAGCTTTAACAATTGGATCGCAGGCGGTGAAAATAGTTTCTCGGGAAACCTTGGGGTTGATTATAAAATAGATTACAAGAAAAATACTTTTTCATGGGAAAATAGGATCTTAGCTTCCTATGGGTTGCTTCAAACACAAAGCGCTAGTTTTGAAAAGAAAACGGATGACCAACTCGAAATCAATTCTATTATCGCTAAAAGAACAGACGGAAGTAATTGGTATTATTCATTTTTAGCAAATTTTAGAACACAGTTTACAAAAGGATATCTATACTCTAAAGATGAAAATGGAGCAGAAATAAGAGAAGAAAACACCAACTTTATGTCGCCAGGTTATCTTCTATTTGGTCCGGGTATGTATTGGAAAAAGACAGAGAATTTCAAAATTAATTTTGCTCCCTTAACATCTAAATTCACTTTTGTAGACAGTTTTTACACTTCTGTTCCTGATTATGTAGATGGCAGTTATTTTGGAGTAAATGCAAACAAAAGTGTATTATATCAATTAGGTTTCAATGCAACTGGCTATTATAAATTCACATTAATGGAAAATGTCACTGCCGAAAATCTTTTGAATTTATATTCTAACTATTTAAAAGATCCGCAAAATATTGATATCAATTACAATTTAATTATAGTAATGAAAATAAATAAAATATTAACTGCCAATTTTAATTTTCAAGCTATCTATGATGATGATGCTTTTTCAGGTTTTCAAACTAAAGAAGTGTTTGGTGTAGGGCTGAATTATAATTTTTAGATCAAATAAAAAAGACCTTTTAGTAATTACTAAAAGGTCTTTTTTTATTATTCATTGTCTTCTTCTTTCTCGACAGCATCTTTATAATCTGGATATAAAAATTTGTTATATGGAAAACGAGTAATGTGTATTTCTCGAACCGCCTCGTAAACACACTCTCTAAATTCTTCAAAATTTTCTTTTTGAGATGCTGAAATAAACAAAGCATTTTGTCCATCCAAACGGTGCATCCAGGTTTGCTCCCATTCTTTCAATGTAAAATGTCTAGGTGTTTTCTCGGTCATTAAATCATCTTCATCAATAGTCAAATGTTTATAGGCGTCAATTTTATTGAAAACCATGATAACAGGTTTATCATGAGCTTTAATATCCAATAAGGTTTGATTTACCGATGCAATATGATCTTCAAATTCTGGATGTGAAATATCTACAACATGCAATAACAAATCGGCTTCACGAACTTCATCCAAGGTACTCTTGAAAGAATCTACCAATTGAGTAGGCAATTTTCGAATAAAACCAACAGTATCTGATAGTAAGAAAGGTAAATTCTTAATAACTACTTTTCGAACCGTAGTATCTAATGTTGCAAAAAGTTTATTTTCTACAAACACATCACTTTTTCCAATAGCATTCATTAATGTCGATTTTCCAACATTGGTATAACCCACCAAAGCCACACGCACCATCGCACCACGATTACTGCGTTGTACACCCATTTGCTTATCGATAGTCTTAATCTTCTCTTTAAGTAATGCTATACGATCGCGGACAATACGTCTATCGGTTTCAATCTCGGTTTCTCCAGGACCACGCATTCCGATACCTCCTTTTTGACGTTCCAAGTGTGTCCACATTCCAGAAAGTCTTGGTAACAAATATTGACATTGCGCTAGTTCTACTTGTGTTCTTGCATAAGAAGTCTCTGCTCTTTGAGCAAAAATATCAAGTATAAGATGCGTACGGTCTAATATTTTACAATCAATTATTTTAGATATATTCTTTTGTTGTGAAGGTGATAATTCATCATCAAATACTAAAGTTGATATGTCATTTTCTTTTACAAAAAGACAAATCTCTTCCAGCTTTCCAGTTCCCACAAAAGTTTTAGGATTGGGACGTTCCATTTTTTGCGAAAAGCGCTTAACCACTTCTCCCCCAGCTGTAAAAGTCAAAAACTCTAATTCATCAAGATATTCTTTGAGTTTTTCTTCACTTTGGTTTTGAGTAACAATACCAACAATAGCCGTTTTTTCAAAATTTATTATTTCTTTTTCTAACATGTCTCTAAATAAGGATGCAAATTTAATGATTTGAAAGCTACAATTCCTTTATAAATTAAAAATTAAGATAAGAACCATTTTATTAGTGGCTATAAATTAAAAAAAATGCCCTTCATTTCGGAAGGGCATCTTTATATATACAATTTATTTGTTCTATTTTTTAGATAATTTTGATAACAATCTTAAAAATTCGATATACAACCACACTAGTGTTATCATCAATCCCATTGCACCATACCATTCCATATATTTTGGCATTCTTTGTTCCACTCCTTTTTCAATTCTGTCAAAATCTAAGAACAAATTTAATGCTGCAATTACAATTACAAATACGCTAATACCAATACTCATCATAGAATTTCCATAATGTACTGGTACAAAACTTGTGAACATAGAAAACAACCAAGAAACTAAATAATAAGTTGCGATGGCAAATGTTGCTGCTATAACCACTGATTTGAATTGCTCGGTTACTTTAACAATTTTATATTTATACAATCCAAGGCAAACTGCAAAAGTCACAAAGGTTGCGCCTACTGCCTGAGTTACAATTCCAGGATATTGCACTTCAAAAATAGCAGATATCCCACCAATAAATAATCCTTCAAAAAGTGCATATCCAGGAGCTAAATAAGGTGAATATTCAGGTTTGAATGCAGCAATTACTACCAAAATTAATCCAACAATTGCTCCACCAAATGCAGGAACTATTGGATTGATTCCATTAAAAGTTGCCCACCAAATTACTGTTGCAGAAGCAATCAATAATAAAAAAAGAATTAAACTTCTGTTGATCGTTCCAGACAAAGTCATGTCTTGATTATTATCAATAACAGTAGCATAATGCACTTCATCTTTTCTGGAAGCAGCTGTAGAAAATGTTTTGTTATTTAAAAAAGGGTTATTCGAATTCATGATTTTCTAGTTTAAATTTTATCAAATATAATTTATAATATTGAGAAGATGATTTAATTTTTTATTAAATTTTTTCTGCTATTTACTCGATAGCCAAGATCTTGGATTGGCATAAGTAGTGTTTTGAGTAATTGCAAATTTTAATATTGTTTTGCCTTCTCCGTTGGTTCTAATTTTACCCAATGCTTGTTTGATGCTTATTTTATCTCCTTTACTCACACTCACTGAAGTCAAGTTTTGGTATAAAGTAAAGAAATCTCCATGTTGTAACATAACTACTTTATTTACTGGAGAAATAATAATAACACTTGCCACTACTCCTCCAAAAACAGCTCTAGCATTTGAACCTGAATCTGTCGAAAATTCTAAACCACTATTGTGAATTACCAACGCTTTATATACTGGATGTGCCTGATCACCAAATCCCAAAGAAATAAATCCTCTCTCTACTGGCCAAGGTAATTTACCTTTGTTCGCTTTAAAATTATCTGAATCTACTTTACCATCTGAAGTCAAATCCATTTTAGTAGTAGAAACGGCTACAGGTTCTTTAATAGGGACTTTAATTGTTTCTACATTAGTTTCAACTTTTGCGATTGCTTTTTCAACTTCTTTTGGAATTGGAATCGGTTTTGGAATCGGTTTAGAATTGGCTTTAGCTTTTGCAGCTGCCAATGCATTTGCTTTTTCAATCTCTTTTTTCTTTTCTAATGCTTTAGCCTTTTCCAAGGCATTGGCTTTGGCAATAGCATTAGCTTTTGCTATAGCATCAGCTTTTGCTTTTTCTCTCGCTGCTTTTTCTCTCGCTGCTTTTCTATTGGCTTCAGCAATAGCTTCACGAATTAATTTATCAATTTTTTTGTCTATAGATTTTGACTCTTGTTGTCTTTTTTTGATCTCTGCAATAATTTTATTTTTATCTTTCTTTAAAGAGGCAACAAGCTTTTCTTGCTCTTGTTTTTCATTTTCTAAAGACAATCTTTCTTTATCATTTTCAACTATAAGCTGCTCTTTGGCACTTTTTTGAACATCCAATTTTGCATTAAACGTATATAAAGTATACGTTTTAGATTGTATTTCTTCTCCTTGTATTTTCCTATAATTGGTATATTGTTTCATATATTGAGCTCTCTTATAAGCTTGTAAAAAACTCTCTGAGGATAATAAAAACATGGCTCGACTCTCTTCAGAACGGCTTTTATAGGATTGAACAATCATCTTAGCATAATCTGCTTTGAGTAATTCAAGTTCCTTTTCTAATTTATTTATTTGTGCTTGATTAACCGAAATTGAATTTCCAAGAAGTGTCTTTTGCTTTTCGGTAGTTGCAATTAATTCTTCTTTAAGTTTAATCTTATTGCTTTGTAAAACTATCGCTTTGGTAGCTGTTTTTTCTTTTTTCTTTACCGTTTGAAGTTTTGTTTCGTTTTCTCGAATCTCCTGTTGGATTTTAACTTTACGCTCTTCTAATTTTTTTTGCTGATTATCTTGACTCCAGATTACAGCAGTCGTTATTAGAAAAATGAAACTTAGAAAATATTTTAACATCGTAAATTATATATAATGCAAACTTAATGAATGATTTTATGAAAAAACAGCACTATCTTACTTTTGTAAATAAAATAGTGCTGTTAATATTTTTATAGTAATCCTTACATATTATACAACCAACTTGCCGGATTATTGTAGGTTGTATTTTGTGAAATTGTAAACTTCAAAATTGTTTTTCCCTCACCATTCGTTCTAATTTTTCCCAAATTTTGTTTGATGGTTACTTTCTCTCCTTTGGACACAAAAACCGAACTTAAATTCTGATACACAGTAAAACAATCCCCATGTTGTATCATTACTGCTTTGTTTACAGGAGATAAAACGATAACACTCGTTACTTCTCCAGCAAAAACAGCTCTGGCATTTGATCCTTGTTCTGTTGTAATTTCTACTCCACTATTGTGAATTACAAGACTTGGATAAACTGGATGTGGTTGTTCACCATAGCCTAATGACACAAAACCTTTTTCAACAGGCCAAGGCAGTTTTCCTTTATTAGCTCTAAAATTATCAGCTAATATTTTAGCTTCAGCTGTTAATACTATTCTAGATGATGTATAAGCTGCAGCTGGAGCATTTGGATTTTCACTTGCTGCCTTCCTGTTAGCCTCAGCGATAGCTTCACGAATTAAACGATCAATTTGACGATCAATAGCTCTGGACTCTGTTTGTTTTCTTTTAATATCGGAAGTGATTTTCTTCTTGTCTTTTTTAATTGAATTCACCAATTTCAATTGTTCCTTTTTTTCCTTTTCAAGAGATAATTTCTCTTTATTGTTTTCGGCTAATAATTTTTTCTTGGCTATTTTTTGAGCATTCAACTTATCATTAAAACCTAAAAGTTGATCCGTTTTCGATTTAATTTCTTCGCCTTGCATTTTTCTATATCCTGTATATTGCTTCATATACTGGGCTCTTTTGTAGGCTTGTAAAAAATTCTCCGATGATAATAAAAACATAGCTCGACTTTGTTCAGATCTGCTTTTATATGATTTGACAATCATCTTTGCATAATCTTCCTTAAGAATCACTAGCTCTCTATTCAGCTTATTGATTTTTAATTGATTAATATACATGTCATTCCCAAGAATTTTAGTTTGCTTCTCGGTAGTATGAATCAATTTTTCTTTTAGCTTAATTTTATTACTTTGCAAAATAATCACATTAACGGCAGATTTTTCTTTTTTCTTTACCGTTTTTAATAACTTTTCATTGTCCAAAATTTCTTGTTGAATTTCGGCTTTACGCTTTTCTAATTTTTCTTGTTGCGTCTCTTGCCCCCAGATTACTGAGGTCATGCATAAAAAAAATAGTCCTAAGAGAAATTTTCGCATTTTACAATTATATTGGTTCAAATTTACTTAATTAAAATTCTTTTATAGCCATTTGGCACACTATATGGAAAATTAAGTTCTTCGTTTATGGTTATGGTATTGTATCCCAAATTAATTTCGGTCTTTCCTTTATCCTGTTCAGCATTAATAGCAATATCAGATGGAATCGGGGATTCATTATACTTTTTATAATCCGAATACAAAACTTCAATCTTTCTATTTTCAGCAGTTTGGGTAATCTCCTGCTTATTTAATAAAAATGAATCTTTGTTAAAAAAGAAATATTTTTTAGTGTTACTTTTTGAAAGATCTTCCAATCGATAGGATTGATCAACTAACGAGTCTTTGTATTTTCCTTTGGTTAAATCATCTATTGCCTGACCAATTAGTATATTTTGAACTTTATTGAAATCTAAATCTGTTCCGAGCCATTTACTTAATGAACTAAAATCTCCTTCAAAATAAGTTCCATTTAACTTTTCATAATAACTTACAGAAGCTGGTGTTATCAATGCTTTTGCCATAGTAATTCCCAGAAAACGAATACTTACCAAAATTTGTTCATCTTTTTTTATCTTGATTTCAGCAGTTAAGTTTTGAGATTGTTTTTCGTCATTATATTTTACATTGGATTTTATGTATAGTGTTTTAAAATCGCTCTTATTTGCATAATAGTTTTTTAAAATTCGTTCAGCTGAAATGCTATTCGAATCTTCTTTTTTACTTTGCTCTACAACTTTTCCCTTTACTTTACAGGACACCAATAGTAGTGAACTGCTCACGCATATTATACAAACAAAAAGTAATCTTGTTATAAATCGATTCATTATTTTTTCCCTTTTAATAATTGATTGGCTTTGTTAAAATATAATTCTTTCTTGGCTACATCGCCTAAACCACTATAGGCTTCCCCCAGTTGAATATTGAAATTGATTTCTAGATCTTTATTTTCAACCACATAATCAAATCCCATTTCAAGAATATCTTTAGCTTTTTTGAAAAATTTCAATTGGTTATTGGCCATTCCTGCATAATAATAAAACTGAGGTTCGGCTGGATAAGTGTCAATCATCACTATAGCTTTTTTGAGTACAGGTTCAAATTGTTTGAGTTCGGTATTGGCTTGAAGCCAAAGTAAATTGGTCTCCAAATCGACTTCTGAATTGCTTCTCTCCGACATCTCATAATACTTAATTGCTTTATCCCATTGTTTTTTATTGTGATAAAATTTACCTATTTCCTTAGCAACATTTACGGTTGCATCATTTTTAAAATAACCAATTGCATTATCCAAATCAGCAGTAAATTGAGGATTTGCATTTGAGAAAAGTAAAAATTCATTAAAGATTCTGTGTTTTATTTTAGAATCAACTTTAGGACTTGCCAAAACTATATTCATAGATTTGACAGCACTCACACCATCATTATTTTCGAGATAGTTTTTAAACAAACTTACTTGTGCCCAAACTGATTCTGGAATTACTTTTTCTAATTTTTTGGCAACTTCCATTACTTTACCTTCTTCATTATTATTAGAATATAAAAAAATTAAAGCTATATAATTAGATTCTTCTTTTGGATTTTTATCGATTAGATTTTTTAAATTATCAACTTCTGAATTTTGAAATTTCCCTTCCGATAAGATTTCCATTTTATACATTTCTCTTCTTTCGGTTTTTCCAACTTTTTCATTCAGCTCATTGATTCCAGCCAAAGCTTTATCATATTGTTTAGTAACCATATAAAGCGAGACCAAATCCTCTTTGTATTCAGCATCAAAAGGAATGATTTTATCAACGATGATTATGGCTTGATTGAAATCTTTAGTCTCATAACACACGTCATACAATCCAACCCAAAACCATTTATTATTGGAATCAATTTGTGTGGCATGCTCAAAAGAGGAATATGCGTTTTTGTAATCTTTGGAAGCTAAATAATTCTTCCCCATTTCAAAATAAATGGTAGCATCATTAGGTTTCAATTTTAAACATTGATCCAATGCGGCCAACGATTTGTCATAGTTTTCAATACTTTTTTGAAATAGAGATTCATAAAAAAAATCTTGAAATTTATCCCCTTCCATTTTAATTTCCTCTGGTTCTGCTTGTGCCAATACAGTAGTAGTATTGCTAAGCAAAATAGATAACGTTAATATGAAAGTCCATTTTTTTACCATCAAAAAATATGTATTTGGGAGCAAAACCATTAGTAAAAATCTCCTTTGCAAAATAAATTAAAAAAACAACAAAGCAGCATAATAAATACTTAAATAATGCTGCTTGTTTTTTTTGATATTGTTTTTAATTATTCCAAAACCGAATAATCTCCAATACTTATGCTGGTAAACTTTCCATCGAAGCTTGCATGATTTCCAATCATTGCATTATCTAAAACGGCATTTTTTATATGTGAATGTGTTTGTATCAAACTATTTTGTATTGTGCTATTTTGTACATGACAAGCATTTCCTAATGATACATTTGGTCCAACAGTTGAATTAATTAAAATTACATTTTCTCCAATATAGCAAGGAGGAATTATAGTTGAATTCTCTAATTTAACATTTTGAGCTACCAAATTAATTCCGTCGTTCTGAAGAAAACCAAGCATTCTGGAATTGGTTTCTACTGTAACATCTTTGTTCCCGCAGTCCATCCATTCATCAACTTTTCCAGGAACAAATTTCATTCCTTTGGCCATCATTTGTTTAATTCCGTCATTGATTTGATATTCGCCACCGTGAATAATATTATTATCTAATACCAGTTGCAATTCGTTTTTTAATACAGCAATGTCTTTAAAATAATAGATTCCGATTACTGCCAAATCTGAAACAAATTCTTTTGGTTTTTCAACTAATTCAACTATCTCGTTAGCATCATTTAAATTGATAACTCCAAAAGCTTCTGGTTGATCTACTTGTTTTACCCAAATCACACTGTCGGCAGTTTTGTCCAAATCAAAATCGGCACGAATTAAAGTATCTGCATAAGCAATAACTGCAGGTCCGCTCAAAGAATCTTTGGCACACATAATAGCATGACCTGTTCCAAGCGCTTCATTTTGATAGTAAATAGTTCCTTTGGCTCCTAATTTATTTGCAATAGCGACTAAATCATCTTCTACTTGTTTACCAAAACTTTCGTGAATTACAAAAGCTACTTCTTCTATTTTCTGATTTAAAACTGCTGCGATATCTTCAACTAATCTATGAACAATTGGTTTTCCCGCCACTGGAATTAATGGCTTTGGAATCGTTAAGGTATGTGGGCGAAGACGTGATCCGCGTCCTGCCATTGGTACTATTATTTTCATCTGGTTTGGTTATTTTATTTTTAATATTTTGAAATTTAAAGATTTAAAATTCATACGTAATGTTTAAATTATTAACCTTTAAAATTATTAAATTCTATTTCACTCCTGTACTCCCAAAACCGCCTTCACCTCTTGAAGTTTCTGATAATTCCTGAACTTCAATCCATTCTGCGCGTTCATGTTTGGCAATAATAAGTTGTGCAATTCGCTCTCCATTTTCGATCACAAATGCATTATTGGATAAATTTACTAAAATTACTCCTATTTCGCCTCTATAATCAGCATCGACTGTTCCTGGTGCATTTAGTACTGTGATTCCATTTTTAGCGGCCAATCCGCTTCTTGGTCTTACTTGTGCTTCGTAACCAATTGGCAATTCTATAAAAAGTCCAGTTTTTACAATGGTTCTTTCTAATGGTTGTAAGGTTATTGCTTCGGTTAAGTTTGCTCTCAAATCCATTCCTGCTGAAGCAATGGTTTCGTAGTTAGGCAATGCATGTTGCGATTTGTTGATAATGTTTATTGTCATGTTTTTTTGTCTAAAGGAAATTAAATACTGGAATGCCCTAGCCCTGATAGTAGTGGAAATCCTTTTTTGAGGCTTTTTGCCGAAAAAAAGATTGGAACGAATAGCAGGAAATAGCTCCTAATTTTTAACAGGTCGTTTTAAAATTCGTAAAAGAGTTTCTTTTTCGTTATAATAGATGAAGCCCATAAATATGGCTAAAAGTAAAATTCCGATATAATAATTTTGGTTAAATCCGTAGAAAGAAATACAAGAAAAACCTATTGATAATATTAAGTAACCAAATATTTTTTTCTTGTCGTAAGGGATTGGATAATACTTGTTTCCGAGATAATAGGAAATGAACATCATACTTCCGTATGCTGAAAGGGTAGCAATTGCCGAACCGTAATAACTGTATTTTGGAATCAATAAGTAGTTTAATACCAGAGTTACAGTAGCACCAACTATAGAAATATAGGCACCAACATAAGTCTTATCAATAAGTTTGTACCAAACGGAAAGATTGGTGTAAATACCAAGGAAAAAATTAGCCAAAATAATTAACGGAACTACTTTCATTGCTTCCCAATAGGAAGAATTTGGAATCATGACTTGTTTTAAAAGATCGGCAAATACGATTACAAATAATAAAATTAATGATCCAAAAATCACGAAGTATTTTGTAACTGTCGCATAGGTTTGTTGCGCATTTTCATTGGAAGCATGGCTAAAAAAGAAAGGCTCAATTCCTAAGGTATAAGCGGTTCTGTATAAAACCATAAAAAGTCCCAATTTATAACAAGCAGAATATACCCCAACTTGTTCATCGGCAATATTTGCTGGTAATAGTTTACCCAAAAGAATTTTGTCAAATTGTTCATTGATTGCAAAAGCAATTCCTGCAATCATTATAGGCAATCCATAACGCATCATTCTTTTCCAAAGTTCATAATCAAATTTCCATTTTATGGTAAAATAATCTGGAAAAAGCACCACAAAAGTTACAAAACTGGCTATGATATTGGCTAGAAAAATATACCCTATCTGAAAATTTTCGATATAAACAGAACTTAGAAAACTATCTGGTTGAGAAATTGAGACACTTGGCAAATACATCAGAAAGAACAAATTCAGACAAAGGTTGACAAGAACATTTCCTATTTTGATTGCCGCATAGAACATAGGTCTTTGATTGGCTCTCAGTTTAGAGAAAGGAACTATAACTAAAGCATCTAAGGCCAAAATCCAAATGGAATAAGTGATATATTGGGTATCTACTCCCGACCAAATTGCCAAAGAATTTCGAAATAATAATGCAACAAATATAAAAAGTATTGTGGACCAAAAAATAGAAATAATAGTCGTTTCGACAACACTATCTTTGTTTTTCTCAGAATTATAAAATCTGAAGAATGCTGTTTCCATTCCGTAAGCTAGAATAACATTGAAAAAAATCATCCAAGCAAATATTATCGATACCTTTCCGTACTCAGCCTGTGGCAATAACCCTGTATAAAGTGGTACCAGCAAGAAGCTGAACATTCTTGGTATTACTGTGGCCAACCCATATATGGCTGTTTGTTGAAAAAGCTTTTTGTATAAACCCAAAATGTGTTGTCTGTTAATTATTATAAAGCAAAAATAACCAATTCTTTGGTTATTTTTTGTGTTTTGGTGTTGAATAAAGTTGAAATATGATTTTGGTTTTTAGGTTAATCCCTCCTCATTTAACATTTTTAAAAAATGAAAGCCTCTTGGTTCATACCCTTGGTTATAATAAAAACGATGGGCGATAAAATTTCCAGTAAAAGCATCCAATACAATTACATTACAACCTTCGGCTTTGGCTTTATCTTCAATATAATCAGTCATTATTTTTCCAACTCCTTTTGATCGGTGTTCAGGATGCACTATGAAATTATCAATCTCTATATACTTTCCAGTCCAAAGCTTCATGGCTGTCCAAAAACCAGATATTCCTACACAGACATCTTCTTCAAAAACGGCAACTTGTTTGTAATTATGAGGAACCATTTCCTGTAAATAGGATTCGTATTTTTCCATTATGAGTTTGGGGTACAAATGTTGCATCACATTAATTTGAGCGAGCATTTCGGGAACAGTAGTTAGTTCGACAGTTTTCAATTGATTGGTATTTAAAATAGAGGAACAAAATTAATCAAAAAGAAACTATTCAAAAAAAAGAAAAAAAATAATTGAAAAATCACCAAAAGTGGGTATTGCACAAAACTTCTTAATGACTGATATTTGTATAAGTAAAATTAAATAAGGGGTTCATAAAGCTAATCGGTCCCCACAAAACAGAGCACGGGTAAAGCTAAGTTTCACCCACAAAAAACAGAGCACAAGGGTTGATAAAGCTAATGTTCCCTTAAAAAAACAAGCCCAGGGAAAGCTAAGTTTCACCCTTAAATACTGAGCTCAAGGACTATAAAGCTATTTGTTCCTGTAAAAACAAAGCATAAAAAAAGAGCCAAATGGCTCTTTTTTCGTTTTATATCTTTTCTTTAAATTATCCTTTTAAAGCTTCAGCTCCACCAACGATCTCAAGGATTTCGTTTGTAATAGCAGCTTGACGAGCTTTATTATAAGTCAATTTCAATTGATCTCTCAAATCAGTTGCATTATCAGTAGCTTTATGCATAGCAGTCATACGCGCTCCATGCTCTGAAGCAAATGAATCACGAATACCTTTGTACAATTGTGTTTTTAATGCTTTTGGAATCAAAGTCATTACAATTTCTTCTTTTACAGGTTCGAAAATGTAATCTCCTGTAGATACCGCTTTATCCGATTGAATAGAAGCTAAAGGCAAAAATTGTTCTACTTGAACGATTTGAGTAGCAGCATTCTTAAATTGATTGTAAACCAATTCAATTTTATCATATTCACCAGAAACAAACTTTTCAGTTAAAGTTTGAGCAATAACTGCAACATTATCAAAAGTTAATTGATCAAAAACAGTACTTTGATTATCAACAACAGTCAACGTTTTAGATAAAATATCGTTTCCTTTTTTACCAATAGCAAAAATATCTACTTGCTTACCAGCATAATATTCTGAACGGTTTTTAGCTTCCTTAATTACATTCGTATTAAAAGCACCACATAAACCTCTATTTGAAGTTATAGCAACAATTAACACTTTTTTTACTTCACGTTGTGTCGTAAATTCTCCACCAACATCACCATCAAGTGAAGCTGAAAGATTTTGTAATAATTCCGTTAATTTTTCGGCATAAGGTCGCATTGCTGTGATTGCATCTTGTGCTTTCTTTAGCTTTGCTGCAGAAACCATTTTCATTGCCGATGTAATTTGCATCGTTGATGAAATGGAAGTAATTCTATTACGGATTTCCTTTAAATTTGCCATTCTTTATAATAGTCTAAAGTCTAATGTCTTAAAGTCAAAAGTCTATAAATGTCAATAATGACTTTAGACTTTTGGCTTTAAGACCTTTGACTGATTTTAGTTATATTTCGCTGAAATTTCTTTTGCTACTGATTCGATTACATCTGTAATTTCGTCTGTTAATTTTCCTGCTTTCAAAGCATCAAGAGTAGCTCTGTGTTTGGCATTCAAGAATTCTAAGAAATCTTTCTCAAATTCTTTTACTTTATTCACAGGAACACTTCTTAATAAGTTTTTAGATCCAGCATAGATAATAGCAACTTGGTCTTCAACAGTATAAGGATCATTCAAACCTTGTTTCAAGATCTCAACGTTTCTTTTTCCTTTTTCGATTACGTTTAAAGTAACAGCATCCAAATCAGAACCAAATTTAGCAAACGCTTCCAATTCACGGAATTGTGCTTGATCTAGTTTTAAAGTACCTGATACTTTTTTCATAGATTTAATTTGAGCATTTCCTCCAACACGAGATACAGAGATACCTACGTTAATCGCTGGACGAACCCCAGAGTTAAACAAATCTCCATCAAGGAAAATTTGACCATCTGTAATCGAAATTACGTTTGTTGGGATATATGCAGAAACGTCACCTGCTTGAGTTTCGATAATTGGTAATGCAGTTAATGAACCTCCACCTTTAACGATTCCTTTTAATGAATCTGGTAAGTCATTCATGTCTTTTGCAATTCCATCATCAGCAATTACTTTACAAGCACGCTCTAATAAACGAGAGTGTAAGTAGAAAACGTCTCCAGGATATGCTTCACGTCCCGGTGGTCTTCTTAATAAAAGAGAAACCTCACGGTAAGCAACAGCTTGTTTAGATAAATCATCATAAACAATCAAAGCTGGACGACCAGAATCTCTGAAATATTCTCCAATTGCAGCACCTGCGAAAGGAGCATAAACTTGCATTGGAGCTGGATCAGAAGCATTTGCAGCAACAATAACTGTATAAGCCATTGCACCTTTTTCTTCTAACATTTTTGCAATTCCTGCTACAGTTGAAGCTTTTTGTCCAATTGCAACATATATACAAAATACAGGTTTTCCTGCATCATAAAATTCTTTTTGATTTAAGATGGTATCAATACAAACAGTTGATTTACCTGTTTGACGGTCACCAATAACAAGCTCACGCTGTCCACGACCAACTGGGATCATAGCATCAACCGCTTTTACACCTGTTTGAAGAGGCTCAGTAACTGGTTGACGGAAGATAACTCCAGGAGCTTTTCTTTCTAATGGCATTTCGAATAATTCACCACCGATTGGTCCTTTTCCATCAATTGGAAAACCAAGCGTGTTCACTACACGTCCTACCATTCCTTCTCCTGTTTTAAGAGAAGCAATACGTTGTGTTCTTTTTGCAGTTGATCCTTCTTTGATTCCTGTTGAAGGTCCTAAAAGTACCACCCCAACATTATCTTGTTCAAGATTCAAAACGATAGCTTCTAATCCGTTATCGAATTCAACTAACTCACCGTATTGAACATTTGAAAGCCCATAAATAAGAGCAATACCATCTCCAACTTGAAGTACAGTTCCTACTTCCTCTAGTGTTGCACCAGATTCAAAACCCTCTACTTGCTTTCTTAATATTGCTGATATTTCAGCAGGTTTAATTTCCGCCATCTTAATTTATAATTTAGACACTAATGTGTAATAAAACTAATTACTTAACTCTCTTTTTAATACTTGTAATCTGTTAGCAACAGAAGCGTTATACTGCTGATCGCCTATTCTTAATATAAATCCTCCTATGATCGCAGGATCTACAATATTTTCAATCGTGATTTTTTTATCAGATAATGTTGCAATCTTTGCCAAAACTTTAGCTTCAAGTGCAGCATCCATAGCAATTGCTGTCGTTACTTTAGCAACTTCAACATTGTTATTAATATCAAATAATTTATTATACTCTGTAGCTATAACTTCAAGAATTTCAAATCTTTTATTTTCAAATAATAAATGAAATAATCCTTTTGTTACGCTGTTAACAGTAGCAAAAACTTCTAAAAGTGCGTTCTCTTTTACATCAACTTTAATGGTTGGATTATGAATAAATGTATTCAATTCCTCATTACCTTTAATAGTTGAAGCAATAGATTTCATGTCATTATTTACAACTTCAGCAACTCCTTTAGAAATAGATAGATCTAAAATTGCTGTTGCATAACGAATTGCTGCTCTAGTACTTGCCATGATTAATTCAATTTTACATCACCTAACATTTTCTCAACTAATTTAGTTTGAGCTTCTTTGTTAGATAGTTCCTCTTTTAATAATTTTTCAGCAATGCTAAGAGACAAAGTAGAAACCTGTAATTTCAATTCAGCCATAGCTGCATTTTTTTCACTTTCAATAGCCGCTTTAGCTTGTTCAATCATTTTTTGACCTTGAGCTTGAGCTTCATTTTTAGCATCTTCAACCATTTTGTCTTTCATTTCACGAGCATCTTTAAGCATGTTGTCACGCTCTAATCTAGCTTCTTGTAAAATACGTTGGTTGTCAGCTTGCAAATTTTGCATTTCTTTTCTAGCATTTTCAGCTGAAAGTAATGCATTTTTAATTCCTTCTTCTCTATCATTTACGGCATCAAGAATTGGTTTCCAAGCGAATTTTTTCAATAATACAATTAATCCAACAAATATTAATATTTGCCAGAAAAACAAACCTAACTCAAACTGATTTATTAACTTTTCCATTTTTTATAAATTGTAAATAGTATTTTATAAAATTTAATCTGTTTAATATAATTTTCAACATTTAATTAAAACAATAGTTACAACCAACCGTTGCAACTATTGTTTGTTTTTTCAGTGCTAATTAAGCTGCGAATAACGCTGCGAAACCAATACCTTCAATAAGTGCAGCAGCAATAAGCATAGCTGTTTGGATTTTTCCAGAAGCTTCTGGTTGACGAGCAATAGCGTCCATTGCTGAACCACCAATTCTACCAATACCTAAACCTGCTCCAATTACAATTAATCCTGCTCCTACGAAATTTAAACCTTCCATAATATATATATTAAAAATTAAACATTCAATTTTAATTTTAGAGTGTAGATTTAGATTACAAATTTATTAAATCTGAAATCCTAAATCTGAAATCTAAATTTTAGTGATGAGCTTCCTCATGGTGATGTTCTTCTACTGCACTACCAAAGTACAAAGCAGATAACATCGTGAATATATACGCTTGTAAAAAAGCAACTAATATTTCAAGTAAAGAAAGTGCAAATGACAATCCAAATGACAAACTACTTCCTAACCAACTTTTGAAAATAAACATTAACCCAATAATACTCATCAATACAATGTGTCCCGCAAAAATATTTGCGTACAAACGTATCATTAATGAAAATGGTTTAATAAAAACTCCTAATAACTCAATTGGAGCCAATACAATACGCATTACTTTTGGCACACCTGGCATCCAGAAAATGTGACCCCAATAATTTTTATTAGCCGTAAGGTTTGTGATTAAGAAAGTAAGTATCGCTAATGAAAAAGTAATTGTAAGATTTCCTGTAGCATTAATACCAAAAGGCATCAAACCAAAAATATTTAAAAACAATACAAAGAAAAAGATAGTCAATAAATAACTCATGTATCTTTTATGATGTTTTTCTCCAATGTTCGGTATAGCAATTTCGTCACGTACATATAATACGATTGGTTCAAAAATACGACCGATCCCAGAAGCGATTCCATTATTCTTAACATATGATTTTGCCAAGCTTGTAAAAATCACAAACATCAAAATCGCAGCAAGTAGTATAGAGAAAACTGTTTTTGTAATTGATAAATCTAAAGGACGCACATTTGTCGGAAATCCAGTTGCCTCATCTTCGGTAATAGTACCTTCAGCATCTGTTTTGTAAATTTTTCCGTCGTGGTGATTAATTTTGTAGAAATTTCCGTTTGACTCAGCAACAGCTTCTCCGTGTTCAAATTTTGAAGAAGAGAAAACTTGCAATCCACCATCCCAAATTATAATTGGTAATGGAAATCCATAATGAACTCCTGTTTCATCGTCTTGGGAAAAAGAAAATTCGTGAGAATCTAAAACGTGGTGTTTGATAAATCCTTTAACTTTAGATTTTACATCAGTAGGTTCAGCGTGTTCTTCATGAGCTGTTTTTACACCTTCGTGAGCTTCTACATTTTCAACATTTGTAGCAACTGTTTCAGTGTTTGCAAAACTAATAAAAGGAAGACATATAACGTAACTCGCTATAATAAATCTAAGTGCTTTGTTCGAAATCACCATATCTCTTAATTATCTTTTTTTTAACGATTCTAAAATTTGGTGCAAAGGTACATTTTTTATTAATACCCAAAAGCATATAAAAGTATTTTTTTGAGAATTTGATTAACTTTGGGTACTGATTATTTCTTTTCGTTAACTAAGCGTATGGTAAAAAGGGTCTCAATTGTTAAAAAGACAATAAACAACACTAAGAAATTTATTCTTTCGGCTGGATTAATTGATTTTGGCATTTGTAATAATGGCCTTAAAATCAAATAACAAAAAATCATTTTTACACTTGTTGCTAAAAGAAAAGACATTCCAACATTGTCGAAACTTTTTTCTTTAATTGTTAATAAAACACGGAAAATAATAGCTGACAAAAAGAAAAAAATCAAATATAATGTTTCTAAAGAGTAATAAAATTGGTCGTATTTGATAGTAAAAATACTGAAAACCATTTTGTGAATAAGATATAAACCGCCTGAAACGCCCGCCAAAGTTAAAAAAGGATACAACTTTTTGAAATTCATTCTGTCAATTTTATTGTTTTTTATTGATTTCATTAACTTGTCTAATGACATTATAAAGTGCCAAAACCACGCCTACCATAATCATTATTTTTACGTAATATACTTTTGTGCTGGGGTGATTTTCATCCAGCCAATTTCCCAAATAGGAAAACAAAAATATGATAACTCCCATCTGTATTGGGATGTTAATTAAAGCCAACCATTTATTATAGTTGTTCTTTTTGGGATCATTATTAGTTGTCACTGTAGTAATTTATTATTGTTTAGCAAACATAACACAGGATGCATTAAAGACAGCACCTGGCTCAACTGAAAGCTTTCCTATTTCGACTTCTCCAATAATACTAGCTGATTCTTTAATGTTCAGCATATCCTCTACTTTTATCTTACCTTCAAATTTTCCTTCTATATCAGCTGTATTGCAAATAATATCTCCCTTGACACTTCCTGCCGGACCAATTACTAATTTTCCATTAGATGTAAAATTTCCAATTAGTTCACCATCTAACCTAAAATCTGCTGGCGAAATGATATCCCCGTGTATAGTTGTACCTTCTACAATTCTATTAGTCTTTCCTAAAAGATCTGTGTACGATTTTGGCTTTTTATCAAACATAATTACAGTTTTTTTATTGAAAGATATTCTTCTAAATTTTTCTTTATTTGAACTATTTTATAATTCTCATTCGAAATGATAATTCCTGGTTGACTAATTTTATATTTTTCGTTCTCTGCAAAAAGAGCGGCAACAAACTGAGCATACGATTCTGAATGTATACCTTGAATTGAAACAAAACTTTCTTTTTCGGTATACGAATCACAAGTATATTTTAACCTCTCGACATTTTCATTGGCAAAAAACAAAACCACCTTGCTTTCAATAGCGGCTTCTGCTTTTCTGTCATTTTTGTCTATTTTAAAGACAACTTTCCAATTTTTATTATCTACAGTACTAAATTTCATTTGTTCCAAAAGTGGAATCTGAGTTTTAAGAATTTCTACAGCATCTTTTCCTTCATTACTGTTTGAATAATTATCGGCAACATATTCTATTGCTTTTTTATAAGCTACTAGTCCATACATTTTACCAATAGTATTTGCTTTTAGCAATTCAAATTTTGGCACAATAGCTTCTCCTGTAAAATGACTAATTAAACCATCTACCTGTTGTAAAACTGAAGCAAAAGATTCTTGTTTGAACAATCGATACAAATTATCATACTCCCCTTCTGGAGTGCCTGTTACTAACCCATCTTTTGAATTTGGATTGATAATAATTTGTGCATATCGTGAATTTGGATATTGACTTATAATGTCCTGTTTAAGTGACTCTGCTTTTGATGGATTCGTTATCTCGTAGATTTTAAACAAATTATATTTTGTAGGAAGAATTAATTTTTCTTCTGGCTGATACGTTAACAATTGTTCCAATCTTGCTGAAGCTAAATTATATTCTTTGAACTTTTCTTTATAAATAACTCCTAATTCATAATAAACAGCATTTCTTTCTTTGCTGATACTGTCAATCACTTTTTGTGATTTTGGCAATTGTTTCAAATAATAATCTGTCGTATATTTTTCGTTCACAGCTATAGGAGCAGCTACTTTATCTTCTGGGATAGCAACAGTAGTAGCGACAGCTCCTGTAACATTTGCACCTGAATTTGCACCTGATGTAAATCTCCAATAGCTGTTTTGAACCCTATTACCCCATATTTTTTTGAACTCTAATCTTCCGTAAGCAACCGTATTGGGGTTGTAAAAATAAAATGTGCTCGCAATTGGTGTTGCGTTTGTATTTGGTGTATCTGTTGGAGGGTTTAAAGATTGTCCATTTTGATTAGGAATTGCTACATCAGTACTTCCTCCTCCTCCGTTTAACAAAATGTTATTTTCTATCTTTTTTTGTTTCTCTTCAAGCAATTTTTTAAGCTCATCACTGTTTTTCAATTTTTGAATATAATTCTCATAATAAACAATTTGATCAGGCTCTTTTAAATTAGCTACATAAATAATACTATCATTTCGTTTAGCAATTTCCTCATTAATAATAACCTCATCTAGATTTTTTCTGATTTTTGAAATCTGAAGGTATTCTCTGGTTTTTGGATCTAATAATTCTAAAGATTTATCGTAGTTTTTGGCTGCACTGAGATATTCGGTATGCTTAAAATATAAATTTCCAATATTTCTATAATTGGAAGCATTCAAATAGGGATCAGCAGACTTGGTCTCCAAAGAAGCATGATAAAAATCTAATGCCTTTTCTTTTTCATTATGATGATCATAAAAAATTCCGATACTATGATAGATCACATCCAAATATGGTCGATTTTCTCTGTCTTCCATAATCTTTTTAGATTTTTTGACAAATAAATCGTAATCTTCATTTTTATAATCAGACAATTGTGCTTTTTTGGCATAGGCCTGAATTACAAATTTCCTTTCGGCTTTTCTATTCATATCAATGACCGTTTGATAGAAATAAATGGCACTATCTTTTTGACCAGCTTCTTCATACAATTGTCCTAGCAAAAAAGAATAACGTTCTTTTTCTTCGTGGATTTTAGTAAATTGATTAGCCAATTTTAGTTTTACTACTGCGCTGTCTTTTTCTTCTAAATTCAGAAAAGCACTAGCTAAAATCGCATTAGCATTGGCAAATTCTTGATTTTCTAACTTTTGCTTTTTAATCTCATTTTTTTCATACTCATTGTCTTTGATGAGTTTTGAAATGTTTTTTATCGCAACTGCCTCATTCCCTAAACGAACATTAGTTTTTTCGCGCCACATTTTGGCATCGTAAATATTACTGCTATTGGGATATTTATAAAGAATGTAATTGAATGCATCTAAAGCTGGTATAAATCTTTGATCATAATATCTTGATTTTCCAAGTAATAAATACGCTTCATCTATTTGATAATTTTTTTCGTTTCCTCCAATATTCATAGAGTGTTTTTGAATTGCCTTGGTAGCTTTGGTTTCAGCTAACTCAAAATCTGCATTTTTTTGCTTTCCATCTGCAGGCACGTCATCACTAACTTGCATCTTTTCGACTGGTAAACGTTTCCAAAAATTTTCGACAGTGTTGTCATTTATTCCTTTAACACCTTTGTCTAGAGCAATTTGCCCATTATATAATATATTAAGTTTGGTACTTAAAGCATGAGAATTTCTAGCCAAAAAAGTATCCTTCTTGGTAGAACAAGCTATCAAGAGAGAGATAATAATTAAAACTAAAATGCATTTCGATGTATTGCTATTCAAGGGAAAACGTTTAATTCATTAAACTTGTTAAAAAGTCTTTTAGTATAATGACTTGTAAAAATACGTTTCTTTTTGAAATATATAAATTTAAACCGCAAAAAACAATTCCAATTCTTGAAGAGTTTCTTTAGATGTTAACATGTCTTTGACTAATTCTCCTTTATTCAAGGCAACAATTCTATCACAAACATCAACAGTATGCTGCAAATCATGGCTCGAAACTAATACCGTAATATTTGGATTATCGGCTAAATCTTTAATGATTTTTTTTAGTCTGTTTACGGTTGTTGGATCCAAATTGGCAAAAGGCTCGTCTAAAATAATGACCTCTGGATTCCCTATTAAAGTAGCAATGATCCCAACCTTCTTTTGATTCCCTTTGGATAAATCACGTAAGTATTTTTTATTTTTAAGAATCTCACCATTGAAAAACTCAGTGTGTTGAATCAATAACGCATCAACATCTGCTTTGTTTTGTCCTCTTAAATCTCCAATGAAATAAAAATATTCTTCTGGAGTTAAATAGCCAATCAAAAAACTCTCATCCAAAAAAGAAGCTGTAAACGGTTTCCAATTTTCACTAGTATTTACCTGGATATCATGGTTTAAAATACTTCCTGTTGTTGGCTGAATTAAATCTAGCAGCAAACTAAAAAAAGTAGTTTTTCCCGCTCCGTTATTCCCTACTAATCCAAAACTTTGCCCTTTTGGAATTTCTAATGATTCAATATGTAGTACCGTAGTATCGTTGTATTTTTTAGAAAGATTATTTACTTGTATCATGATAATTGTAAATTTTATATTTTAAACTAATTGTTTTAATCGACTAATTATATTTTAAGCTTTTTGTTTATAAGCTTCAATGGTTTTGTATTTTTCTTTTTTATAAATTTTTTCTATCATTGAAAAAACAACATTTCTAAACATAAATCCTAATACACCAACCAAAGCTACTAAAGCCAATCCAAGTTTTGGATTCATTAAATAAGAACCTAGCCAATATAAAAGAACTGGTAAAAGCAATTTAGGTAATGAAAGTAGCATAGTATTAACATTAAATGATTTCTTATCGCCAAACGCTCCTTTTGACATTGATAAATCAATTGGCGTTTTAGTAAAAGCCCCACCTAATAATACTAAGTGTGAATTTACACCTATATTATAAATGGCTCCTGCCACTATGGTAAGATAGACTTGCCATCCAAAATATAAATAGAAAGATGCCAAAATAGTCGAAACCACTGTAGCAATAACAATTAGCCACCATTTTGAATTCAAATAACCACGATAAGGAATATTTTGAGTCATCATCAATTGATAATAAGAACTATCCCAACTGGGAACAAACTGTCCGAAGGTGAATAAAAATCCACCCGACACAAAAATTCCTGCAAAAATGTGCATTATGGGTTTATCATAAGCTTCTACACCTCCTGAAAAAAACAGTAAACCATAAAACAAAAACATCACACTCATCCCAACTGTCGTTTTCGAGCGTTTATTTCTTTTTATTAATTTGATATCATTTTTCAAAAACGTTCCTAATGTTCCAAACTGATTTAACCAAGTTAGATTTTCGGTTTTAGCAATATCCTTTTTAACAGTCAATCCTGCATCTAAAAACAAATCTCCTTTTAAATAATTATATGTCCAATAGTACAATCCCATCAAAACTAAAACCGGAACACTAAAAAGCCATTTGGTATGGAATAATGCATCAAAAAAAGGAAGTGAATAATTCGTAATATCAAACAGTTTATAATATTGACAACCCGCCAATACCACAACAATAGCAATAAAAATGCCTAACAGGTTATCTTTGTTATTCAATAAAATGTTTAAAAAATTATTACAGTACACTAATGAAAACAGCGCTATTCCCCAAAGTATAACACTTAAAGGTTCATAACCTTCATATAATAAAACAGCACAAAAAGGAAGAAAGAAAAATGCATGCATTATATTAAAAAAAGACAAGGCTGTTTTTCCCAATGAGAAATGTACAATCGTTGGTCTCTTAAAAGGTAACGACAACAACGGTCGAATGTTCATTACTGGAATTGCTTGAAGCAAAAGCCGAATAATCAAATCCATAAAAAAATAGTACAGCAGGTATTTGTTTATAGTTACCAAAGGATCTAATTGCATTTTCTTAAGAATATAAAATGCGCCAACTCCTATTGCTAAAAAAACTAACGTAAAATAAAGGACAAGAAATCCCATTAAAATTTTCAGAGCCAAACTCGAAGCGAAAGAGGCTGATCTTGTAAAGGATTTCCATTCAAGATAAATAAATTTTGCAAACATGGTTTTTTATTTGGTTTTGTAAATGAGTCTTTTAGAGTAGGAAAATGTTACAAAAAAGAAGATAAAATAATTTGAATTATGTCATTTTTTTTCAATGCTAAATAGTTTTATTACTTTTGCAGAAAACATAGTCTCATGCCAAATTTTCTTAAATTAATAGTAAAAGAAGTAAAACGCGAAACCAAAGATGCGGTTTCCATACTTTTTAATGTTCCCGAAGAATTAAAACCTAATTATACTTTTATAGCGGGTCAGTACATTAATTTACGATTGACGTTAGACAATACTGAGATCCGTCGCGCTTATTCTATATGTTCGGCTCCTGGAAATGGAGAATTACGAATTGCTGTAAAAGCCGTAAAAGATGGCGCTTTTTCTCAATTTGCTAATAGTAAATTAAAAGCTGGTGATGTTCTTGAAGTAGGAAAGCCAGAAGGGAAATTTATTTTTGAACCCGAAAGTGACCGTCAAAAAAGCTATATCGCTTTTGCCGCTGGAAGTGGAATTACTCCAATTTTATCTATTATCAAATCGGTTTTGAAAAGCGAACCTAAAAGTTCGTTTACCCTTGTTTATGGAAATAAATCACCTGAAGAAACTATTTTTCATCAAGAATTACACGATTTACAACTTCAGTATGTAGGACGTCTATTTGTAGATTATGTTTTTAGTAGAGTTAATGTTGAAAATGCATTATTTGGACGAATTGATAAAGCTGCAGTAAATTACACATTGAATACAAAGCATGCCACAATGGATTTTGATAAATTCTATTTGTGTGGTCCAGAAGACATGATCAATACCGTTTCTGGTGTTTTGAAAGAAAAAAACGTAAAAGAATCAGCTATAAAATTTGAGCTTTTTACTTCTTCTTCTCAAGAAAATGTCATCAAAGAATCTTTAAGCGGTCATTCTAAAATCACTATAATGGTGGATGATGAGGAAACTACTTTTGAAATGTCTCAAAAGCAAACCATTTTGGACGCTGCTCTTAAACAAGGCATTGATGCTCCCTATTCTTGCCAAGGCGGAATTTGTAGTAGTTGTCTTTGTAGAGTAACTGAAGGAAGTGCTGAAATGAAGAAAAACTCAATCCTAACCGATAGTGAAATTGCCGAAGGCTTAATACTTAGTTGCCAAGCGCATCCGACATCTGCAACGATTCGTGTAGATTATGATGATGTTTAGAAAATAAGCAAATGATATATGAAAAACTTCTCTGAAAAGAGAAGTTTTTTTATTTAAGAGAACTAGTAATTTTATCAATAACCTCTATAGGTAAAATAGTTCGCATGGCATCTTCATACCCTTCTACTTTTTTATTACCATAAACAGATGTTGGTAATTTTGGATATTGCTTCCTATCCGAAACCAATGCATTTTCTAACGGTTGATTAAATGGTGAAAATCCTGCGTAAGGATGTGTTGCTCCCCAAAGTGTAATGACTTTTACGCCTAACATGGTCGCAATGTGAGCATTTCCTGAATCCATAGAAAGCATTACATCAAGATTACTAATGAGTTGTAATTCCTGTTGAAATTTAATCTTTCCAGCAACAACAATCACATTTTCTTTGTCTTTTGCAAGTGAATCTAAAAGTTCAATTTCTTTTTTCCCGCCACCAAAAAGCAAGATTTTTTGAGTTTTATTTTCTGCCAATTGATTGATTACTTCCTGCATTAAATCCAAAGGATAAACCTTAGAATCGTATTGTGCAAAAGGTGCAATTCCAATTAGTTTATGATTATTTCCTCCTATTAAATCAGTGGTTGCTTTTTCTAATGTTGCTTTTTCTGGAAATATTGGATTAGATATATCAACCGAAAAACCAAGTTGTGCAAAGACTTTTACGTGTCTTTCGAACATGGTTGTTAATGGTTTGAAGATTTTGTTTTCGGGATTTGTCAGCGCTTTTTTATCAGCTCTTCCTTTATCTACAGAGGCTGTTTTTTTTCCACTCAAGGCAAAAAGTGTACGAACTACTTTAGATCGTAACACATTATGTAAATCAGCAAAAGCATCAATTTTTAATACTTTCAAATCTTGATACAAACGCAATAATCCTTTAAAACCTTTGTGTCTTTCTTTTTCATCAAAAGTAAAAAAAGAAAGATTCGGAATTCCTTCAAAAAAAGGTTTGAAAAAAGGTCTCGAAACTACCGTAATTTTGACTTCTGGATTTTGATAAACCAAAGCTCTTAAAACAGGAACCGTCATGGCGACATCTCCCATTGCGGAAAGTCTCATGACGGCTATATGTTTAATTTTTGAAGACAAATTTGTTGCCAAAAAACTATTTCTTATTTTGATACAAAACTGGATTCAAATCATCGTCATTGTACATTTTCATTTGTTTGTACACTTTCATGAATTTATCTCCGTTTTCGATGTCTGTTAGCAAATCATCAATTGCTGTAGACAAATCCGATCTTTGTTCTAAAAGGATGTTTAATTTTGCCTGACAATTATCTCTATGCGTTTGAGAAGCTTCGGTACGAGTAGCTTCTTCGTTCATATGATAAATTTTAAGAGCCAAAATAGATAATCTATCAAATGCCCAAGCAGGGCTTTCAGAGTTGATTTTAGCGTTGTCTTTAACGACAACATGACTATATTTTTGAAGAAAATAACTATCAATATATTCTACCATATCTGTACGCTCCTGATTTGAAGCATCAATTCTTCTTTTTAAAGTCAATGCCGCAACTGGATCAATGTTTGGGTCACGAATGATATCTTCAAAATGCCATTGTACGGTATCAATCCAGTTTTTTAAATATAACAAATGTTCAAATTTATCTTTTGGAAAAGGATTATTTATAGGTTGATCGACATTATCAAATTGATGATAATCTTTTATACTTTGTTCAAATACTGAATAAGCTAATTTTGAAAACATATCTTTTATGATTTTAGAAATACAAAGATACTTTTTATACTTTTATAGTGTAAAAAAAACTCCACAAATTAAGTTCTTAATAACATATCTATGAAAATTCATTGTTTATCAGAAAAAAATAGTGTTTTAAATCACTTTTTAAGCCAAATCAGAAATGTAACCATTCAAAAAGACAGTATGCGTTTTCGTAGAAATATTGAGCGTATTGGTGAAATTATGGCCTATGAATTGAGTCAAACTTTGCACTACAAAACGGTAGAAGTTCAAACTCCACTTGGTGTTAAAGTAACAACTGAAATTGCAGATCAATTAGTTTTATGTTCCATTTTAAGAGCTGGACTGAACTTGCATCAAGGCTTTTTAAATTATTTTGATAATGCTGAAAATGGTTTTATTTCGGCTTATAGACATCATCCCAATAATGATGATTACTTTGATATTCTTGTTGAATATGAGGCTATTGCAGACATTAATAACAAAAATATCCTGTTAGTCGACCCAATGTTAGCCACTGGACAGTCAATTGTAGCTGTTTTTAATAAACTGATAGAAAGAGGTTCACCAAAAGAAATTCATATTGCTGTAATTATTGCCGCTCCAGAAGGCATTGCTTATTTAGAACAAAATTTACCTGATAACTGTCATCTATGGATTGCCTCACTAGACGAAAAACTTAATGATAAAAGTTACATTGTACCTGGTTTAGGAGATGCTGGTGATCTCTCTTATGGCACTAAATTATAGCTGAGAGAAAAAGGCAAATAAACTACACGCCAAAAGCACAAAAATCACAATTTCTTCTTTCAATTTGGGCTGAGATATTTCGATATGAGATGTCGCCATTATGGCCAAAGGAGCAAACGTAAATACTAATACTTCATTACTTTTATTCGCAGATAAAACGTAAACTAAAATTCCAATAAAAAACGATGCTATAACTTTTTTATAGGAAGAAAGTAATACTAAAGGCCTGTTAGATAAAGTAGTTAACATTGAAAATATAAAAAATAATGCTACTGTTATGTATATCGAAAAAGCAGCATTTTGATAATTATTGGTAAAATAATCGATACTAAAATCAATTTTACTGTTTTCCAGTAAAAAAGCAATACTATTAATATTAAAAATTAATGAACAAGCAATAAACAATATTGTTACTGCTAAAAGAGCGATAAATGGTATAACCCAATTTCTATAATCTCTTGAAACGTGAAAAATAATAGATATAAAAACCAAAAGAAGATATAAAACACTCCAAAAGTGAAATAATGAAGCCATAAAAATCCACAATGAGGCATCAAAAAGTTTCTCTTTTGATTCTTTAAGGGTTTGCAAGGAAACCAGCCTTCTAATGGCTAATAGGACAAAAAAATTAGCCAGAATTAAATTGGGATTATTTAACAACCCTGGGAAAAAAATCAAGAATAAAAAAGTAAAAAAAGCAGTATAAGTACTGTCTCTACTCAGTCCGTTCTTCTTAGAGATAAAACTATTAAGAAAAACCGTGGCGAATAAAACCAGAAATAAACCGATTTTTTGAAGAATCAGAATAACAGAATTAGTCCAAGTAACTTCTTGAATTTGATATAGAAAAAAGAAAACCAGCATTAAAATAACAACCAAAGAAAAATTAAATGGTGTAGATTTTTTAAAAACACTTGTTATCATAAGGATATTTTATACTTTTGTGACTGTAAATATAATACTTGTTTAAAAAGGAATGAGGCAAGATTAAAAAAGATTCTAACGAATATTTATTTTTTAATATTCTAAATTCCAAAAAATAAAATAATAAAAATAAAAAGATACGTTATGATGACATCATTTTTTGAAGGAATACAATACTTATTCGTAAATATTTTATTCGCTCCCTTAGACTTTTTACGTTCATTAGAACTTAAAACTTGGTTTGGTGCCAATACTATCAACTGGATCTTTATGATTATTTGTTCAGTTGCTATTGTTTATTGGATTAAACAATTAAAATTACATAAAGAAAATGGTGAAGAATTTCAAGATACTACAGCACATTCTTTCTTGAAGTAAAAATCAAATCCAAATAAAAACCAAAAACACGAATGAAAATTTTAAATCTCATTCGTGTTTTTTATTTTTAGATTAAATCAAATCCAATATCTTTTCTGAAATTCATTTTGTCAAAATGTAGTTTGTTTACATTTTGGTATGATTTATCTAAAGCTTCCTGAAAGTTATCTCCGTAAGAAGTAATAGCCATTACTCTTCCTCCATTACTTACCACATTTCCATTATCTAATTTGGTTCCAGCATGAAAAACGATAGAATCAGTAACTGAGTCTAAACCAGTAATTACTTTTCCTTTTTCAAAATCTTCAGGGTATCCCCCAGACACAATCATAACTGTAGTTGCACTTCTTTCATCAACTTCCAGATTGAATTCGTCTAATTTTTCATTGGCTACAGCCAAAAACAATTCAACCAAATCTGATTTTAATCTTGGAACAACCACCTCAGTTTCTGGATCTCCCATTCTCACATTGTATTCGATAACAATAGGTTCGTTGTTAACATTAATTAATCCAATAAACACGAAACCTTTATAGGCAATCCCGTCTTTTTGAAAACCTTCAATAGTTGGTTTAACAATACGTGTTTCTATTTTTTCCATCAAAATAGCATCAACATAAGGAACTGGAGAAACTGCTCCCATTCCGCCTGTATTCAATCCTGTATCACCTTCACCAATACGTTTGTAATCTTTGGCAGTTGGTAAAATTTTATAGTTTTTTCCATCAGTCAAAACAAAACAACTTAATTCAATTCCGTCAAGAAATTCTTCAATAACTACTTTAGAACTTGCAGCACCAAATTTTTGACCAACCAACATGTTTCTTAATTCTTCTTGAGCTTCCGCTAAATCCTGAATGATTAAAACTCCTTTTCCAGCTGCCAAACCATCTGCTTTCAATACATACGGAGGTTGCAACGTTTCTAAAAACTTACACCCTTTCTCAACAGTTTCGGCTGTAAAACTATCATAAGCTGCTGTTGGAATTTTGTGTTTTATCAAAAATTCTTTGGCAAACTCTTTACTTCCTTCTAAAGTTGCTCCTACTTTTGATGGACCAATTACAGGAATCTGTTTTAAATCTTCGTCGTTTAGAAAAAAATCATAAATCCCTTTTACCAAAGGATCTTCTGGTCCAACCACAACCATTTCTATATTTTCTTTGATAACCAATGCTTTTATCGCATCAAAATCAGTAGCGCTGATGTCAATATTTTTTGCAATTTGAGCAGTACCTGCATTTCCTGGTGCTACAAAAAGGGTGTCACAAAGCGGACTTTGAATCATTTTCCATGCAAAAGCATGTTCTCTTCCTCCTGATCCTAATAGTAAAATATTCATGGTGTTGTTTTATAAAAGTTGTGGTGCAAAAATAATCCGTTTTGAACGTAAAAAATAATTATATTCTAAAAACTTAACGTTTAATCCTCAATAGTGGTAGCTAAATATTATTTTTGGTGAAATTTAATGCCACTGATGTTCAAAATATTCGACTTGACGCTCAAAATAAATGGTTTTCCCATGAAGGAAGCCAAAGCTGAATTGCAAAAAAATATTGCTATTCCAGAGGAAAATTTTGGTGATTTTATCGAACAGAAAAAAATAGAAATTGTCAATTTTCATTTAAATAATAACTCTTTTTATAAAAACTTAGCCCAAACAAAATCTTTTGTAAACTGGGCTGATTTACCTATTTTAAATAAAACAAACTTACAAAAACCTTTATCGGAAAGGCTTTCTTTGGGTTACCATGAAAAATCAGTTTATGTAAATAAAACTTCTGGATCAAGCGGACATCCCTTTATATTTGCAAAAGACAAATTTTGCCATGCTCTAACTTGGTCATCTAATATTTATCGTTTTGGTTGGTACGGAATTGATTTTAACTCTTCTTACCAAGCACGGTTTTATGGTATTCCTCTTGATTTTATCGGAAACAAAAAAGAACGGTTTAAGGACTTTTTGAGTCATCGCTTCAGGTTTTCCATATTCAATTTATCTGACGAAATTTTGGAAGGTTTTTTAAATGACTTTAAAACCAAAAAATTCGACTATATCAATGGCTATACCTCATCGATTGTTTTATTTGCCAAATTTCTACAGAAAAAAAATATTATTTTAAATGAAATTTGTCCAACATTGAAAGTGTGTATGGTTACCTCCGAAATGCTTTTTGAAGAAGATAAACAACTTTTGGAAAAACAATTTGGCATTCCTATTGTCAATGAATACGGAGCCTCAGAATTAGATTTAATCGCTTTTCAAAATCCCGAAGGAGAATGGCAAATCAATTCGGAAACACTATTTGTAGAAATTTTAGACGATAACAATCTGGCTGTTTCCAACGGAACTTCAGGCCGTATTGTCATCACTTCTCTTTACAATAAAGCACATCCTTTTATTAGATATGACCTTGGCGATATTGGAATTCTCGATGAAAAAAGCACTTTGAAAAAACCTATTCTCAAAAAATTAATTGGAAGAACCAATGACGTGGCAGTTTTACCAAGTGGTAAAAAATCTCCTGGATTAACCTTTTATTATGTTACTAAAAGCATCATTGAAGACGATGGAAATGTAAAAGAGTTTATTATTAAACAAATTAAAATTGATTCTTTTGAAATTGATTATGTAAGTGAATTTGAATTAAATGGTGAACAAATTGAACAAATTGAGAAAGCAATTTCATTGTATCTTGAACCTCATTTATTCTTTTCTTTTAATCGGAAAGAAACTTTAGAAAGAACTAATCGTGGTAAGCTAAAACAATTCACTTCTCTTTTATAATGTAAATAAAATCGTATATTAGTTTTATAAATTATAAACGATGGACTCACAAATCATACTTTCAGAAGAAACAATTTCAAATAACATCTACTATATTCGAAATCAAAAAGTGATGCTGGATAGAGATTTGGCAAAACTTTATGGAATTGAAACTAAAAGATTAAAAGAACAAGTTAAAAGAAACAGGAATCGTTTTCCTGAAGACTTTATGTTTGAACTAAGCAAGGAAGAGTTTGAAAATTGGAGGTCGCAATTTGCGACCTCCAATTCTGAAAAGATAGGTTTACGTTATGCTCCAATGGCATTTACAGAACACGGAATTCTAATGTTATCAAGTGTTTTGAATAGCGATAAAGCCATCCAGACTAATATTCAAATTATGCGAATTTTTGTAAAAGTAAGACAAATGCTTCTGGACACTACAGAAATAAAATTAGATATTGCTCAAATTCAAAAAAAATTAGAGAATCAAGGTAAAAATATAGAGCTGGTTTTTTCCTATTTAGATGAGTTAGCCGATAAAAAAGATGAAGAAAAACCAAGAACAAAAATCGGTTATAAAAATGATTTTTAAATTTTCTTAATATAACGGGGCTTTATCAACAATTGGGTGAATAAAAATCCAATCATAATAAACAAAGAAGTAACATAATTAAAACCATGAAAATTACGGTATACTGCAAAATTATGTTTCAATAAATCAATCTTTGAAGCCGATAATGAGTTATTTCGAATACGATAATAAGCCAAACTTTCGGGAACGGGTTTTGCTGTTTTTATTTGTTTTAAAATAGTTAGCCATACTATCCAATCTTGGCGCTTTCGAGTAGCGGATATAGCTATTTTCCCAAAATAATGTCTGTCATAAATTCCTGTAAGGTTTCCAACATAGTTACAAAAAAACAATTGACGATAAGTGAGGTTTTTAGGAGCTTCTACCCTTTTGTTTAAAGCATTTCCTTCTTCATCTATACAATCATAGAAAGAGAAAGTAAAGTGAATTTTATTGTCTTTCAAAAACTGAAGTTGTTTTTCGAGTTTTAACGGTTTCCAGAGATCATCGGCATCTAAAAATGAAATATAATCACCTGTCGCTTTTGATAAAGCCATTTCCCTGGCAATTCCAGCACCTGAATTCTTTTCTAATTGAAAAAAACGAATTCTATCATCATTTATAACAAATTGTTCAATAATGATTGTTGTTTGGTCTGTTGAGCAATCATCAACAATAATCATTTCCCAATTCTGATACGTTTGATTTTGTACCGATTGAATAGTTTCGGCAATGAACTTCTCGGAATTAAAAGAAGGTGTTATTATAGATACTAAAGGTGTTTCCATTCTAATAGGCTTTTTTATCTCCTTTTAAAGTATTAAAAATGGTCTTAAAAATGATTTTAAGATCTAACAATAATGACCATTTTTCAATATAAAAAATATCATATCTCACTCTATTTATAATGTCTTTGTCTGATTCAACCTCCCCGCGAAAACCTTTGGTTTGTGCTAAACCTGTTATACCTGGTTTTATAAAATGACGCACCATAAACTTATCTATTCGTTCTGCATACATATTGGTATGACTCACCATATGTGGCCTTGGTCCCACTACCGACATATCACCCATTAAAACATTAAAAAATTGCGGTAATTCGTCGATACTCGTTTTACGAATAAATTTACCAACTCCCGTTATTCTGGTATCATTTTTAGAAACTTGCTCAATATCTGCCAATTCATTTATTTCCATTGATCGAAATTTAAAACAATTGAATTCTTTATTATTCAAGCCGTTTCTTTTTTGAACAAAAAATAATGAGCCGTTGGAATCTAGTCTAATAATAACTGCCAGTATCGGTATCAACCATGACAATATACCCATTATTATTAAGAAAGAAAAAATGATGTCAAAACTGCGTTTTATTATCTTGTTAAGAGAATCATCAAGAGAAATTGTTCGTTGCGAAATTACGGGGATATAGTCATAATATTCGAATACAATATTTAAAGAAAGTAATTGCTTTTGATCTGGAATAAATTTGAGTGTTTTAAAATTATTATCGGCAAAGAAAATAAACTCTTCAACTTGTTTATTGGACAAATCTTCCATAGCACAATAAATTTCGTCTATATCATTGTCCAAAATAAAAGAAAAAATATCCTTAAAATAATCAATCTTTTGATGATACAAATCAAACTCTTTAATCAATTTGTATCCATAATCTGGATTTTCTTCAAAAAATTGCTCCAAAGGTTTCACATTTTTGTGTTTTCCAATAAGCACAACCCTTCTAAAATTTCCTCCAAAGAGAATTCTATATCTCCTTAGAAAGAAATAAATAAACAATTTAAAGCCTAATATCAACACTACTGATACTGATGTAAATAGTAGTATAACTGTTAAACTATATCTTTCTGGATAAAAATATGCGAGAGCAAGACAACAAACAGTAAAAGCAATTACTTGCTTTAATGTACAATTCAAAATTGCAATTACTTTGGTATAGCGATAGACTTCATAAAAACCCAAGTTAGCAGCAATGATAAACCAAGCACAGCTGATAAAAAAAGCATAAAAATCATGAAAAACAGGAATGCCCGAAAAAAACACCGTAAAGAAATTGATAATAATCAAATCTAATAGGCGAGAAAAAGGTCTTATATACCCCGAATATCTTCCTGTTTTAGTTTTCACTAATTGATGTACTTTGAAAAATCCTTGTGCTCTTCCTTAGACAATTCTTCTTTAGATAATGATTTAAAATAATCATACGTGATTTTCATTCCTTCAGCACGGTTAACTTTGGCTTCCCAACCTAGTAGTTCTTTTGCCTTAGTAGTATCTGGCTGACGTTGTAAAGGATCATTTATAGGTAACGCATGATACACTACTTTTTGAGAAGTTCCTGTTAGTTTAATAATTTCCTCTGCAAAATCCTTGATCGTGATTTCATCAGGATTACCAATATTCACAGGATACACATAATCCGAATGTAATAATCTAAAAATTCCCTCTACCTGATCATCTACATAGCAGAAAGAACGAGTTTGCATTCCATCTCCAAAAATCGTTAAATCTTCTCCACGAATAGCTTGCCCAATAAAAGCCGGAATGACACGGCCATCATTAAGACGCATTCTTGGTCCATAAGTATTGAAAATACGAACAATTCTAGTTTCAACATTATGAAAAGTATGATATGCCATTGTAATTGATTCCTGAAAACGCTTAGCTTCATCATATACTCCTCTTGGTCCAATAGTATTTACGTTTCCGTAATATTCTTCTGTTTGTGGATGAACCAAAGGATCTCCATATACCTCAGATGTAGAAGCGATAAGAATCCTGGCCTTTTTTACTCTTGCTAAACCCAAAAGATTATGTGTACCAAGGGAACCCACTTTTAAGGTTTGTATAGGAATTTTGAGATAATCTATCGGACTTGCAGGTGAAGCAAAATGTAGAATGTAATCTAAGTTTCCAGGAACATGTACAAACTTGGTAATATCATGATGATAAAATTCAAAATGCTCTAGTTTGAACAAATGCTCTATATTTTTTAAATCACCAGTAATGAGGTTATCCATACCAATTACATGATATCCTTCTTTGATAAAACGGTCACATAAATGAGACCCTAAAAAACCTGCTGCTCCTGTGATAAGTATTCTTTTCATAGCTTATATATACTACTATCTTTAACTTTTGTAGTAGCTACAAATGTACTAAAATATTTTACCTTTTAATTTTCTGCAGAAATGATTAATAACCAAACACTCTTTTCATGAACATAAAATCTATTTTTAAACAGACAAAAATAAACATCATATTAAACAATGAACATTCATACAAAAAGTAGGGATATAGATGACTTTACCCTATTTTTGCTTTACTAAAAATTAGCTATTTTGAAAGTTGTCCATATAATAGAAGCATTAGGAGGAGGTGTTTATACTTATTTCAAAGACTTGTCCTATTATTTTGGAGAAGATGAAGTAAGAAAAGACATTACTACAACTATTATTTATAGTGGAAATCGCAAAGAAATCGATCCCGAAAAAATCGAATCAGAATTCTCAAAAGGAGTTTCACTGGTGAAAATTAATATGGTTCGTGAATTTTCACCTATTCAAGATATTAAATCGGTTCTTCAGCTAAGAAAAGAACTTAAACAACTAAATCCTGATGTTGTTCATCTTCATTCTTCAAAAGCTGGAGTTTTGGGTAGGGTTGCTTGTTTTTTATTATTTGACAGAAAAAAAATATTCTATACACCCCATGGGTATTCTTTTTTAAGAACCGACATTTCAACCTTATCTAAAAAAATATATTGGGTAATAGAAAAACGTTTTCAACAATTCTTCGGTGGTATTACCATTGCGTGTGGCGATACAGAGTATGAAATAGCTCAAAAAATAGGGAAATCACATTTAATAAGAAACGGCATAAATATTGAAAAAATCCAACAATATCAATTACCGCATCAAAACAAAAAACTAACAATTGGTATTGTTGGCCGTATTTCATTTCAAAAAAATCCAAATTTATTTAATCAAATAGCACTACGGTTTCCTAATTTTAATTTCGTTTGGATAGGAGATGGAGAAATAAATTCTTTGTTAACTGCCCCCAATATTAGGATTACAGGATGGTTTATGGATAGAAAAGAAGCTCTCAAAGAACTCAATGCAATTGATATCTACATTCAAACCTCGCTTTGGGAAGGGCTTCCAATTGCTGTTTTGGAAGCAATGGCCTTGAAAAAACCTGTTTTGGCAACCAATTTAATTGGAAATAAAGATATTGTTGTTCCTAATGTAACAGGTTTTCTTTTTGAAAAAATCGAAGACCTTGATACCTATTTCGAACAATTAAAAGAAGAATCAACCCGTACAATTTTTGGTAATAATGCATCCAAAACGTGTTATCGTTTATTTGATGTAAACAAAAATTTTAAAGCACTATCGATTCTTTATCAGCAATAATTTTTTGTTGAAGCCAATAACTCCCAAAAATAGCCATCCACAATCCGCTGAAAGCAATTCCATTAAAACGTAATAAAAAATCATCGGTGAGATTAGATGTAAAAAAAAGGAAAAAGAAAGAAAACACAATTGCATTTTTCAAATCAATTCCTAAATACCCCATAGATCCTATATAAAACAAGACAACAATTGGCCCCAATATTCCAAATTTTAGCAAATAGTCAAGAAACTGATTGTGAGTAGGAAATTCATATTTCGCCAAAAAATGTTGATTTGTTTGTTTAAAATAGTTTATTAACTCAGACTTCCCATCTGAAGCACCAACTCCAAAAGGAAGATGTTTTAAAGACAATTCCCATGCCGATTTCCAAATAGAAACACGCGTTACCAAAGAGTTAAATACTTTTGTTTCTGGATTCGCAATTTCATCTAGCTTTCCTACTTTATCCATATAAGCAAAAGTAACAGAGGAATATTTCTCTTTCATATAAGGATTATTTTGAACAAAAAAGAAAAGCACCGTTCCTAATGTTACAATTAAAATAGCAAAAATTCCTGCTACTTTTTTATAATTGTATTTTCTAAATACTTCACCAAAAAAAACTAAAACAAAACCAAACAATACGTTGAATAATGCCATTCTCGTATTTACAAAAAGAACAAAGAAAAAAGAACAAAGAAAAATAATAGTATTACTCCAGTTAGATATCTTTTGACCATTTTGTCTAAATCCTTCAAAAACAAAATAAAGATTACAAATCGAAACAAAAGCCAAATGCATATTCAACTCTGGTGCATGAATGCCTATACTATTAGAAAATTTATAACCCATTTCCCATAAATCATTTCCATTAAGATATTTATTCATTAACTCCGGATAATAAACAACAAATTTAAAAAAGAAAGAAAACAAGATAATCGTAGTCGTTATACAATAAAATCGCAGAATTTTATAGAAATTAATTTTTCGATAATTCCCTAAAATAAATACAGAAAAAACAAGAAGAGAAGTGTATTTTTCTAACGATTTTAGCCCTTTTAAAAAAGAATCATTGTTCCAGAACATTACAATTTCTAAAAGTAATGGAGAAGAAATTAATACTATTAAAATTAAAGATTGTTTGCTATAATTTAGCTTTTTTATAAAAAATAAATTAAATACCGCAAACAGTATAATCAACATCGTACATGGTTTTCTAAAAATCATGGTAATGGCCAATGCTACTAAAAAGGAATTGTATATTTTACTAAAGTTTTTTTCTGAAATGGTCATAGTATAATGCATAATAAATAAGAGGAAAAACACCAGTTTTATGTCGAACAGCTGAACCAAGATCAGGTTCAAAAATACCTTGAACAATAAAAAAAGCGAACAAAATAAGTAATATCCAAAGTTCTATTTTATGATTTTCTCTTGATTTAATACATCTAGAAAACCGTATTAAAAGGATGTAAAATAAAAAAAGCTGCCACACAACAAAGATCAAAATCTGTGGAGAAAAAATATACTTAAATCCATTGAATGGTACGTTTACAGAGAAAAAACCATATAATATTCCAAAAGTCTCCCCATACCAAGTATCCGTTTTTATAGGCGAAATAATACTGGAATTAGCATCTACAGAGCCTAACCTTACACTGTTTATTGCTTCTCTAGAAGTTTCTGAAAAAAATTCTCCTGTGACAATTCCATAAATTAATGATAAAAATATTGCTGCAAGTAATCCATAAAAAATAGCCGCAAAAATCTTATTCTTATAATTAATTAAAATTCCTCCATACATTACCAACGCAATAATTGGAATCAAACAAAAGTATGGTCTGTAAAAAATTCCAAAAATAGTCAACAAAAAAAATGCCATAAAAATGGCTCTCCGAGAATAATTCTTAGTCTTTAGAAATAAAAAAACAATTGTTGAAATAAACAAATACGTAATAAATTCTTTTGAAGGCATCGACATAAAAATAGCCGTCATAAACATTCCTAAATAAACAATTCCGTTTTTTATATTTAATTTCTCAAAATCATAAGGAATTCCAATTTTATAAAGAACAAACATTAGGATAGGGAATTGAATCAAAGCAATTATTGAATAAGGTAAATATCTTAAACCCGTAATCTTGTAAAACAAAATAGTAAGTGGATAACTACCTATAAAACCAATTTCATTACCCTTATCAAGAGCAATAATAGTAGCATCATAAAAAAACTTTTTAGGTAAAATATAAAATGAAAAAATCGCAACAAGTAAAAATACAATTACCAGCAATAAAAATGCAGACGTATTTCTTTTAATTAGTATTGTCATGATTTAATCAAATAATTGAGTTTATAGTTCATTACTTTAATGTTCTATACTTTTTATACAAAATGGTTTTTATTCTATAAAAATTTAAAAAAAAAGGTAAAAGGCAAAAAGGCAAAAAATTATAAAAAAACATTACTTTATCAATTTTTAGGTTCTGTCCTTTTTTTAATAAATACTTCCAAGAAACTAAATCTTCCCAAATGAGATTTCTGTTTTTGGATGATAAAACATTGAAATCTTTTAAAATTACAATATAATTACAAGCCCAATAATTCTGAATTGCATCATTTAAAATATTTGACTCTAATCGTTTTACATTCAGTCCTTCTTTTACCATATTATAAACATCCATAATATGATTTTCATTTACTGAAGCTGTAATTGAACCGTTTCTTCCTTGTCTGTAAATATAAAATGACTTAGGATAAATACTAAATGTATCTATGTAATTTATCAATTTTCCGCACCACTCAATATCTTCAGATTTTTTCCCCAAAGGAAAATATAAGTCATTATTCAATAAAATTGATTTCTTGATAATCTTATCACAAGCAGAAGCAACGAACAAATCATAATAAATTAATTGTAAAATCTCATACTTAAATTCTCCTGATTTTTGTTTTAAAAATCGCTGATTGAACTTACACTTAACATCTTTATCTGAGAAAAAACGACTCTCCTCGTGAATAATAATATCAGGATCTGACACCTTAATCATTTCATTTAAATCTTTCAATATTCGGCTTCCAACCCAGTAATCATCACTATCTGTAAAAATAATATAATCCCCTGACGCTTTTTGTAAACCATGATTTCGAGCATCGGATAAACCACCATTTTCTTTGTTTATCAATACAATCTTATCTGATGTTTCTAAATAAAAACAGCAAATTTCTAAAGAGGAATCTGTAGATCCATCATTTATTAAGATAATCTCATAATCATGATATTCTTGGCATAAAATACTCTCCAAACATTGTTTAAGATAATCCTGAACATTGTAAACTGGAACAATAATACTAAAAAAAACGTCTTTATTATGAATTTGCATCTCCTCTACTTATATCATTAATTCAAAAAAACGTTCAATTTGTCTTTCTTATAAATCACAATTGCCGAAGTACAATTCCAAAAAAAAGAACTAACCACAAATGCCGTAGCAGCACCAGTCATTCCGTATTCGGGTATTAATATTCTATTTAAAACAAAATTAATAAACACCGCTATAATCAATATAATCTGAAAAATGTGTTGTCTTCCTGTCATATTCAAATAAATTGGTGCAGCTCCAAATGCAGAACAAATTCCTTGACCCATAATTAAAATGAGCAAAGCATCCTTGGCTGCTATATAATCCTTTCCGAAAAAACCTAAAAAAACCGCTGGAAAAAAACAAATGATAAGCACCGCTGGAAAAGTAAAAAAGAAAATTAAACGAGAAGTATGTTTCACTGTTTGGATTAAAGCTGTTCTGTTCTGACTAAAAAAATATTCAGCAATTTTAGTGGAAATTGTAATATTCACAGTGACAATTACCATCGAAAGAATTGTCATTAATTTAATGGCTACCGAATAAAATGCTACCGTTTCATTGTCTCTATATTTTTTTAAAAAAAAGATATCAAAACTCATCAATAAAAACAAAGCCACACCACTAATGGCAATTGGATACGATTTGGTAAAGAGTTCTTTATATGTAAAAATTATAGTTTTCTCGTCTTTGGCTTTGCCAAAATAAAAAAAAAGTAATATTGTTGTTATAATAGAAAGTAGAATAAAACCACTCAAAAAAACATCTGCGAAATAGTCTTTTGCATCGTAATAAGGCAATAAAATTGCTCCAACAATCAAAGGAATATATTTAATCGTGTTTCTAAACAGTTCTGCAATATAAAAATGGTCTAATGCTCTGAAAACTTCTGTATTTAAAGTCGTAACTCCATAAAAAAATAACACTAGTATTGATTTTAAAAACATATCATACACACTGGAATCAGAAAAATAATTATTTATAAATTGCTTATTGATACAAGAAAATAATGCAAGAAATAAAAGGGACATCATCAATAACAACCCAATCATTTTAGTGTATATTTTTTTGATGCCTAGTAAAGAATTGGAATCACTAAGCCTTCCTTTAAAATACAAAATGGACTGATCACAACCCAACAAACAGAAACTTCCAATGACCAAAAGAAAAGAACGAACAAAATCATATTGTCCTACAATTTTCGGTGAATAAGTTTTCGTAAAAAATAAAGTAAAACCAAACAGCGTTAACAAACCTAAGACCCTAAAAATTAAAGTAATTAAACTTTGTTGAACTAAGGAATTTTGTTTTATTTGCAATAGTTTTTTTCGAATTTTTTCTAACATATTTGTTTCTCTATACCATAATTTTTCTCAAACTTCAAGCTTGAAATTATTCCTTATTTCAAATTTTCTTTCACTTTCAAAGATTGTTTTTTATAAAAAGAATTGAAAAAACTAAAGAAAACAAAAAGACCCACAAAAAGTAATGGCAAAATAAAAATTAATTTTCCTTTTATCGTTTTACTATCTTTTAGGTTTAAAACTATTCCTTTTTCTTTAATGGTCTTATCTGTATTGTATTGTTCAATTTTTAATGTTGCAATTAGATCTGATAAAGAATCTTTGGTTTTAATAATCCCATCCAAATCTAAATTTTCATTGTAATAAATGAGTTTTTCATTATTTACATGATTGCCATTAGGTCCCGAAAACTGATTCAAAATTCCATCAATTTGAAAAATAGTAGCTTCCTTACTTTTTATTTTATTTTGAATATTCTGAAAATTAATTTTTTTATATGCCTCATAATATGGACTTGTATTTAAATATTTCAGAATAGGCTCAATGCAATTTTCGACAGAAACAACCTCAGCCGTTTTTATAATAATAGTATGAAGTGCATAATTTTTGCTCGTTGTTGTTTCTTTAACAATGGATTTTATATCTCCATTTTGTGCCATCAATTGTAGCAATTCCATGTTCTTACCATCCTTGTTCATCAAACTATAGATATCTACAATAGGTTCTATTGCGATTGAGACAATCGCAGATGTTTTGTGGATGCCAATAGATTTTAAAAACAAGGTATCTCTTAAAGCAATTTTGTATGCTAAAAAATCAATTTTTGTATACAAATAATCCGTGGATTTAAAATTTGGAGCTACCATAACTTTTTGTTCAAACCGAGGATTTACGTTTAGTGAAAAATACCCAGCTCCAGCTCCAACAATTATCAATATAACAACAACAATTACATTTTTTACAAAAAAACGAATAGCTTTAAATAACAAAGTATTAATCCATTCAAAGAAGTCTCCAATTTTACTGAAAACTGTTAGTAAATCAATCTCTGAATTATTTTCGTTTGGTACACTCATGTCGCCTTTTTATTTTATATTGAAAATTTGTTCCAAAATCTTGATCGTAATCAAATAAGTTGGTTTAACACCTGTTGTTCCTAATCCGCCAGAAGCCAAGGTGCTACCAGTTTCTAATGGATTATCAGAAGCATAATATGCATATCGGACTTTGATGTCATGTGGTACACTTTTTCTGATTTTGGATGCCGCCTGAATGGCTTTTTGATAATAAGAACCCTCCATTTCAAGTCCTATAACTCCCCAGGTTGATTCATGGAAGAACTTTAATAAATCTTTGTTTTGCAACGATGTTCCAAGAACGGTAACCATTGGTCCAGCATAAACTGCGATGTCATTACCTTCAAACATTTTGGGAGTCAATTCATTTTCGAAGAAATAATTATCTGCCGTTCCTTCATTGATATGCGCGTTCGGAATCATGATATCTCCTTTTCCTCCTTCCAGAATACCCGCTTTTCCCATAATTGAAACCGATTCTACTCGAAGCAAGGTGTCTTTTTTATAAGGTCTTAATAACTCATCGATTGTTTCATAAGCTTGCTCTCCAAAAGCATAATCCATAACAATAAGTACTGGTTTTTTTTCAGTCAGATTTGCCTTTGGGAAAGCTGTTTTTGACCAATCTATTTTGGCAGTATCAAAAATTTGAACATCTATGTTCGTTCCCGAAGTATCGGCTAAAAAAATCATTCCTTGTTTCAGCGCAAGTGACTCCACTTGACTACGAACTTCATTGGCTCCAGACTTGCTCAATTCTTCATAAATAAAGAAATCAGATTTGTCTTTGAACTTTGTTTTTAAGTGTGGTGTAGCAAAAATAGAATTCATTACCGAGTGCATATTAGCACTAATCACATGAATAGGTCTGTCTAATAATTCATTTGCTTTCAGGACTTCCTTGATATTGTTTGCCCAAATTTCTCCATGAATGTGGTGTCCCAAACGTTCTCTTAAAACAGGGCTGAAAGTAATGGTTCTTTTACTATTATCTACATCTTCTTCAATGGCTAATTTTCCCAGCCAATAAATTACATGTAAAAATCGATCGGGTGCTACTTCTGTTCCAAAATCATCATAAATATTCAAAACTTCCTCGAATGTTCTTCCTAAAATATTTGCTGCATGTGAAATCGCTTTTTCCTTTTCTACCAAAGTCAGTTTTTTGGTTTGAGAAACTGCCATTTCAAGTTTAATCCAATCACGGGAAACTTCCCCTATTTCGTCCTGTAAAACTCTATTTTTGATTTTATGTGATTCTATAAAGATGAATGTCAAATGCGTCAAAATATCATAAATATCTGATCGTCCTCGAGTGATTTCTACATTCATTTGTTCCTCATCAATTCTATAACAATTACGTCGTCTTTTAGGCGGAACAATCGCTTGGAAATGTGATTTGGAATAACCTTCATCCGATGTTAAATTAATAAAACGACACTCCTCGATTCCTATCGGAAGTCTTTCTATTACATATAAAAGACCGTTTAATTCTACTTTTTCTTCGGCAATATTTCCATAAATTTCGGGTCTTAAAACCAATAAAGCTTCTCTTAAAGTATCCCCAGAAACTCCCATCGGTTTGTAGAAACCTCTATTAAAAAGATGACGCATCGTAATGTACATTTTTTCAATTGCCGCCGATGATTCATGTGCTCTGGATCTGGATATATTTTTAGTGTCTTTCATTTTTTATTATTTTTAACTTCTGATAATCATCAAATTACTTCGTTATCTTAAGCTTTTTAATGATTTTGAACTGAATCTCTGCTAAACGAAGATAGGAAAATAAAAAGAAATTCTGCTAAACCACTAATTGTTCAAACCTTATTATAACTGAAGCTTTTTACAACATCTGTATAATTACTTCTTCAGTTTCAGTGTCAAAAATTAGTATTCCTTCGTGTTTGTCATCTAGTTGTCCAATTAAATTTCCTTGCTTTGTCCAAACTGCACTTTGACCAACACTTTCAAAGTTATCGCAATATCCAACGCAATTAGACATTAAAACAGGCATTCCGAATTTCTTTGCAATAGATGGATAATGTAATATTGCGTTATCAACTCCATTTTGAGTTTTTGCAACACTCGTCAAATAAATTTCTGCGCCCAATTTACTTGCATAATCAGGATGGTCAAAATGCATACTTTCATAACAGATAGCCGGCGCAATATTTACATTGTCAACTGACAGAATAATTTGTTTTTCGCCATTAATAAAATATGGAAATTCGTCAACGTGCAATTGCTGTTTTGAATACGTTTGTCTTTCCATATTCGGTTGAAAAATTACCATACTAATTTGAATACCTAAATCTGTTTTTGTTGGTACACCAATTCCAATGGTGATTTTATTGCTGTCACTAATCTTTTGAAAATCTTCAAATTTAGAATCTTCCTGATTTGTTGCTAAAGTATTTGCCAAATCTGGCTCATAACCCGTTATTGAAAGTTCAGGAAAAAAAACAGCATCTGCTTTGTGTGAAACAGCAAGTTCAATTAATTTTTTATGAGCATCTACATTCGCAGAAATATTCCCTTTAATTGGTTTTGTTTGTGCTACTGAAATTTTCATTACACTATTATTTTTGATTTAAAACCGATACAATACTTCTATCGTTAGAAAGTCTTGGAATTTTATTTTGACCGCCCAATTTTCCGATAGATTTCATATACTCTTGAAAACCGTTTTTACTCACTTTGGTCACGACTAATTTTTTTAAAACATTCCCCACAATCAAATCATCATAGTAAATATTTTGTTTTCGCATTGAATTGTCTAACGCTTCCGCAAAAGCATTAAAATCTTCTGGCTCATTTTCAAATTCGATAAACCACTCATGATAAGGCAAACCTTCAATCGGAGTGATTTGTGGTGCAACAGTAAATTCATTGACCTGAACTGTTGTACCTATCATAGCTTCCTGCAAAGCACATTCGACTTCTTTACCAATTACATGCTCTCCAAAAGCAGAAATATAATGCTTAATACGCCCCGAAACGATAACACGATAAGGCTTCAATGATGTAAACTGAACGGTGTCTCCAATATTATAACCCCAAAGTCCAGCATTGGTCGAAATAATTAAAACATAATTAACACCCAATTCTACTTCGCCAATAGTATGTCGTTTTGGATTTTCTTTATAAAAATCTTCACTTTTGATAAACTCATAAAAAATACCCGAATTCAAAAGCAGTAACATTCCCTTTTCCTTTTGAGAATCTTGGTAAGCAAAAAATCCTTCAGATGCTGGAAATAATTCGATACTATCTACTTTTCTGCCAATTAAATTTTCAAATTTGGCACGGTAAGGCTCGTAATTAACTCCTCCGTAAATAAATAAATTGAAGTTTTTGAAAATGGCTCCAACTGGCTTTTCTGCCTTTTGCTGTAATTTTTCAAAATACATTTGTACCCAAGAAGGAATTCCCGAAATCACAGTCATATCTTCATTTATAGTTTCATCAACAACAGCATTTACTTTAGTTTCCCAATCTTCAATACAATTGGTTTCCCAAGAAGGTAAACGGTTTTTTTGAAGGTATTTTGGAACAAAGTGTGCTACAATTCCGGACAAACGTCCTAATTTAATTCCGTATTTTTCTTCTAGGATCGGACTTCCCTGCAGGAAAATCATTTTTCCGTTTACAAAATCGGCATTTTGGGTTTCATGTATGTAGTGTAATATTGCATTTCGAGCCGCATCAATATGATAGGGCATTGATTCCTTAGTCAACGGTATATATTTGGCTCCCGAAGTGGTTCCCGAAGTCTTAGCAAAATACAAAGGTTTTCCTTTCCAAAGTATATTTTCTTCCCCTTTTACTACTTTATCAACATACGATTTTAAACCTTCATAATCGCGAACAGGAACTTGTTTTGAAAAATCCTCGTACGTCTTTATTTGATCAAAATGATGATCTTTTCCAAATTGTGTTTCTTTTGCAGCTTGTATTAAATTTAAAAACACTGCATTTTGGGTTTCAACAGGAGTGGTAACCCAAGCTTGTGTCTTCTTATATATTCTCTTTGCAAATATTTTTGCAGCAACCGATTTTAGTGACATTCCTTTTGGGCTTTATTTAAAATTTGATGTTTTTTCTATCCTGATAAATCAGATGAAATCTCATTTATTTAGTTTTCTTTTTAGAACTTGATTTTTCAGACTTAGAATCCAGTTTTTCTTCTTCGTTCACACGTTTTCTCAATTCTATTTCATTTTGTGATGGAGACAAATCTACTGGTTCTGATGGTTCCTCACTACTTGAAAGTATAGAGTCTTTATTAAATTTAGCATATTCTAATTCGCCATTCAACACTTTTTGAATTGATTTTATGTAGATTTCGTTTTTCTTTAATGCTTTCGAAAGAGAATCAGATTTTAAAGCCAGAACTGTAGCATTTTTTTTTAGCTGACTAGAAGAATAACCTGGAATAAATTCTCGTAGTGGAGTAAAAGCTATCAATATTGTTGTAGCCGAAATTAAAAGAATAGCTCCCAATGTAAGCGACACAAAGACGCTCATTATATTCAATTTAAAAGAAAAAATTTCCTCAAAAGTGTTCTCGTTCAAAATTATTAATCGGTTTTTGATTAATAATCTTTTCCAAAACTTCTTTCTCTTTAATCGATTACTAGACATGATATGTATTTATTATGACAAATATAATAATTAAAAGCGTTGTCAAAACTAGCCTATTCGAAGTAGTGTGTTGAAAACTCTCAAAAATTATAAAATATTTAACGCTATCACAAACAAATAAATAGTTCAAAATGAATGCTCATAAATTTATTCTATATACCTTTGTCCATTATATAATTACAAATTTGCTACGGCGTTAAATATTCAATCATGGGAAGATTAGGAGTTACAGAAATACTTTTGATTATTGGAGTTCTTTTATTACTTTTTGGAGGTAAAAAAATTCCAGAATTAATGAAAGGTTTAGGAAGCGGTATTAAAGAATTTAAAAACGCAGCCAAAGAAGATCAAACAACTGATAAAAAAGAAGAAACTAAAGAATAATTTTTCTTAGATATTCTTTCTAATATAAAAATTCCAAACTCCATACTAAGTTATATGGAGTTTGGAATTTTATATTTTAAAAAGGTCTTTTCACTAATAGAAAAGACCCTTTTCACTTAACCAAAATTAACTAATTTTTATATTTTACCCCCATATCTTCAATTGAGAAATGATCGGTTAACAGATGTAGTAAATGATCTCTTAACTCAATATACTCGGGAGTTTTTACAATTTCAATTTTATTTCGAGGTCTTGGTAAATTTACCGTTACGATTTCACGAATTGTAGATGCCGGACCGTTGTGTAAAACGACAATTCGATCTGACAAAAAGAGTGCTTCTTCAATATCATGTGTAATCATTATAATAGTTTTTTCTCTATTGTCCAGATTCCATAATTTTAAAACTTCAAGTTGCATAGATCCTTTTGTCAAAGCATCTAATGCTCCAAAAGGTTCGTCTAACAATAAAACACCTGGATTAATAGCAAAAGCTCTTGCAATGGCTACTCTTTGTTTCATTCCACCTGAAAGCTGGCCTGGTAATTTATCTTTGTGCTGAAATAAATTAACCATTTTAAGGTTCTTAATTACAATTTCGTGTTTCTCAGCTTTGGAACAATTCATAACCGAATCCACTGCTTGAAAAATATTGTTCTCCACCGTTAACCAAGGCAATAGCGAATAGTTTTGAAAAACGATTCCGCGATCTGGTCCTGGACCTTTGATATTTTTATTGTCTAATACTACCGATCCGCCTGTTGGTGTAAGCATTCCTCCTATCGCATTCATGATGGTTGATTTTCCGCAACCTGAATGTCCGATGATTGATATGATTTCTCCTTTTTTAATCGAAAGATTAATATCTTTTACTGCAGTGTATTTTCCTTTTGGAGTTGGAAAAGAGATTTCCAAGTCTTTTATTTCTAAATAGCTCATAGTCGTAAATTTTTAAAAATTATTATGCTTTATAAGACACTTTGTTTTCAATCATTGTAAAAAATCCATCAAAAATAATTCCCACAAATCCGATGATGATAATGGCCGAAATTACTTTTTCTAAACTCAGAGCATTCCAACTGTCCCATACAAAAAATCCAATTCCTGCACCGCCAGATAACATTTCGCCAGCTACAATAACTAACCAGGCAACACTAATACTCAATCGCAAACCAGTAATAATGTGAGGCAATGTGTATGGAATAACCACTTTGGATAAATATCTCCATTTTGAAAAACCAAAAGCCTTAGCCACGTTTTTGTGATCTTGCGGAATTGTACTTACTCCAAAAGAAGTGTTGATTAATGTGGACCATAAAGACGTTATGAATACAATGAATATGGTTGCGATTCCTGTGTCTTTAAAAACTACCAAACCAATTGGAAACCAAGCCAAAGGCGAAACTGGTTTTAAAAACTGTACGATTGGGTAAAATATTTTCTTAAAAAAAGCGTTAGCTCCAATCAAAATTCCAAATGGAATTGCTACTAAAGAACCCAATGCAAATCCTGATAAAACGGTTTTTATAGAAACCCATAATTGCAATCCGATACCTTTATCGTTTGGACCATAATCATAAAATGGATCGCTCAGCATTTCCTTCAATACTGTTAAAGTTGCCAAAGGTCCTGGAAGAGCGTCTTTGGTATAAAAACTTAATAAGCTCCAAAATCCACAAAAAATAGTCAGTCCAATACAAGCAAATGCGATTGATTTAGCTTTTTCTACTAAATAGCGTGACGCTTTTTTTAGACTTTTTTTCTTAATTACTCTGTCAAAAGTGTTTGAAAGAGAATAGTTTTTTGAGGCTAATTCTGTTCCGATTGTTGCTGTGTTTGAACTTGACATAATTCTAAAATTTAATGTTATTAAATGCTTTTTTGAATGCTTTTTTTTTCACGCAGATTTTGCAGATTCGGCAGATTTTTTAACTGTTTTTATTCGAAAATCAATAAAATCTGAATGCTCTTTTATTCTGATGTTACTTAAATTACTTCTGGTTTTCTGCGTGAGGGATAGAAGCTGGCTACCGAAGTAGCGCGTATAGCCCGACCGTGTTGCGTAAAGGGGCTGTTTAAGCGGTGCTATAAGTAAGCCCCTTTGCTCAACACGGTCACGCCCACACGAGCTTTTGCGAACTGACGAAGTAAATGGTTTTTAACGTTTCACTACTTTTAAATACGCTGATGGATTTGCCGGATTGAAAACTGTTTTATCCATAGTAAGAGAGAATGGTTTCATATCATCTGTGGGGATTTTAACTTTCATACTTTTGGCTACTTCTTCGTATAAATCCTGCATGATTAGTTTGTCTGCAATTGCTTTGTAATTTGGTTCTTCTTTCAAATATCCAAATCGTACAAATTGTGCCATTGCCCAGATTGCGTATGATTTGCGAGGATAATTTACTGTTCCACCTTTGTAAAACAACATATAATCGTCTCCGTATACTTCGGTTCCTTGGTTACAACCTAAGTTATAATCTCCCATTAATCTTCCTTCGATAACATCGGCTGGAGCATTTACATAAGGAGCTTTACCAATAATTGCAGCCGCTTTTTTGCGATTTGCAGCATTATCTAACCAGATGCAGGCTTCTAAAATCGCTTTCATTACTTTTTTTAGATCTTCACGGCGTGTTTCACTAAACTCTTTGTTTACAACCAATGCTTTTTCTGGATGATCTTTCCAAATGTCTTGAGAAGCAATTTGAGTAAAACCAATTCCTTGTTTTACGGCAACTCCGCCCCAAGGTTCGCCAACGCAATACCCGTCCATGTTACCTACTTTCATGTTGGCAACCATTTGTGGAGGTGGAATCGTGATGATTTTTACTGCTTTTTGATTTAGTCCTGCTAATGACATCCAGTTTCTTAACCATAAATCATGTGTTCCTCCTGGGAAAGTCATTGCGAAAGTCACTTCTTTTTCGGCTTTCAATTTGGCAGCAACAACTGGTGTTACTTTATTCATTTGTTTGAAACCTACTTTTCCACAAAAATCATTAGATAAAGTAATCGCTTGTCCGTTTACATTTAGCATCATCGCAATTTTCATTTCAGATCCTGCCTTTCCTCCTACTCCTGTGTACACTGAAAAAGGCATAGTGTATAAACAATGAGCTCCGTCTAATTCTCCTGTTAAGATTTTGTCACGAACATTTGCCCAAGAAGTTTCTTTGGTTACGACAACCTCAACTCCGTATTTTTTAAATAAACCTAATTCTTTGGCCATCACGATTGGTGAGCAATCTGTTAGTGGAATAAAGCCTAATTTGATTGGTTCACCCGCAATTGGAGGATTTGGATTTGTTTTGAAAGAAGAGAACAAAACCACACACATTACCAACATCAAGGAAGTAAGAAGTGTATTTATATTTTTTTTAGTCTGTATCATTTTTTAATTTTTAAAGATTGATATCAATTACTTTTTGTTTAAGAAATTTGGTTTAATATTTACCATCACATATGCCCATTGAGGAGAAAGACTCGCATTAGCAACATTTTTAACTTGTGCAGATGCCATAGAATTGGTTGCTTTCATGAAAGAATATCCACCTTCTATATTGACCATTTTGGTTAGGCTATAAGATATTTTTAGGTCCAACTCCGTTCCTAAATAACTAGTTTGTTCACCACCTGCTCCATTAGATAAACTGTTTGCAGATTGAAATCCGTGCAAATCAGCAAAAAGAGTTAAGTTGTCTTTTAAGTTGTATTTTGTTTTCAAAAAGTAGTTTAACAAACCTTGTGATCCAAAGCCACTTGAAGCATAGAAATAATCCATATTACCCCAGAATTTGTGTGGTGTGCCGTAAAGTGGATCAAATTGCTTGTTGGTAGAAGTAGCTGTAACAGCTTCGGTTCCATCATTTCCTGATAAATAATCAACTCCAGGTCCTACAAATAATTTTCGTCCTACTTGCAAAGTAGATGTAATAGAAGCCAAATTACTGCTCAAACTACGACCGTTTTTGTCATGACCAAATTGATGATATATACTTCCTTCGAATTTCAATTTTCGAGTTGCATTCACATTATAGTAAAAACCAGTAGTGTTACGAGTCCAAATTCCTTCTTCGTTTACTTTTGTAGTAACTGGAGGTGTTCCTGCGGTAACGTTAGTATATTTATTGAAATTATCGCTTAGGAATAAAAACGAAATATCTCCAAAGAAAAATTTTCTAGCTAAATACACATATTCCAGAGATTTATAATTTGTCCCTAAAGCATTTGTTCCAGCAGTATAACCAGCTGTTGCAGATGGAACTCCATTATAAATCGTTCCTGCTAACAGTTCTTTGTTTTGATTGAATGCGGCTCCAAAATCGGCTGTCCATCCTTTATTAAAATATTTCAGAACAATCGCATCATGGTAACGCGCTTGTTGTAACCAATCAAGGCCTCCAATAACTTTTTGATCATCATACGAAATCTCTTGACGTCCTATTTTTAGAGACAAATTTTGAATGTTGCTAATAGTGTCATTCAACATAATTTCACCCCAAGCTTCATGCAATTGTACACCATTATTTTCAGCAGTTGTTACTCTATTAATAGTTGAAGCATCTTGTCCCCAAACACGAACATCTTGAACTGCTACAAAAAATTTGAATCTATATCCTGTAAATCCAACATTCAATCTAGTTCTTTGAGAAGTAAATGCAGCAGCATCTGCATTATTTACTTGTAACGTGCTATAACCATCTCTATATTCTGTTCTTGGTCTAAACTGACCTGTTGCTGTAAACTGTGCGTTAGCAACAGATGAACCAAATAAAGTTATGGCTAAACCTAACATAATGGATTTTGAATTCTTAGTTTTTTTTAATGCTTTTATTTTTTGGATTGTAGTTGTAATCTTTTGCATAATGGTTTTGTTTTAATTAGTATGAAGCAAAGATATATACGTATTTATACTTACGTATTTACTTTTCACAGCATAAAACAGCTTTTTTACACAACAATAAAACCAAAAATAGCAGCTTAAAAACTGCGTTTACGCAATTTTTTCTTCTTAACATCCATTTTTATTGGGTTTATTAGACACTTAGTTTTTATAAATACTACGTAATAAGTGAGCAGTTAAAAAAAACTTTTTGAAAAAAAGTCAAAAAGGAAACACTTTTCCATAAAAAAAGACCCAAAAGGGTCTATTTTAATTTAAGCTCAATAATAAATTACTTAGATATACTTATGTTCCATTATTTCCGATTTCATTTTATTGATTTGTTCCAATCCGATTTTCTTCCCAACCGTTTTTATTAAGGCTTCTCTTTTTAAACTAGAAATCACTCGCGTCACTTGTTCTTCGGTAGTACCCGCAAAGTCAGCTATTTCTTTACGAGACAAATCAAGATTAATCAAATCATTAGTTTGTCCAAACTTTCTATGGATATATATTAAGGTATCAATTACACGTTCTCTCACATTCATTTGAGCAATTTTTCGAATATTGTTCTCACTTTTATTCAATTCTTCTGCGTAAAAAAGCATCATATCAAAAGTGAATTCTGGAACATTTTGAAGAATGTCTAACATCACATCATTACTAAAATTACATAAAACAGTATCTTCAAGAGCATATGCTCCAATCAAATATCTCTTACTTGTCCCAAAACCTCTAAAACCAACTGTATCTCCATCTGTAGTCAATCGAACAATTTGTTCTCTACCGTTGATTCCAGTTTTCACCGTTTTTACCTTTCCTTTATAAACAAAATAAAGACCTTGAATTGGCGCGCCTTCAATGATAAATTGTTGTGTTTTTTTGCAGGTAAAACTATGTTTCTTTTCTATATATTTTTGCATATTGGCCAAATGAATATGCTTTTTGATAAAGCAATTTTCATTACTGCAACTACTGCAAATGGCTTGATTCTCTTTCATTTCTAACTAATTATAGTTTTTACACATCGGAAGCTTTTCGTCACACTCAATTCATTAAAAAATTTGAATTTAATATTAAAATCCAAAATAAATTCTTCAGTAAACGCCTAAATTTTAAGTAAATATATAGGTTTTATGCAATAATTAATCATTTACACCTACCGCTAAAACATCAAAATAGCTCATAAAAAAACATCTTTTTTGCATATTTTTTATAAATGATTCCAAAAAAACTGCTCTTTCGATTATTTCATCTACTTAGAAACGCTCTTTTTCAGATATTCGTAATTCTTTACTAATAAGTAAAAATACTTAGTTTTGTTTAATTTGTAGTTTTTTACTTAAAAATAATTAATTCTCTTTTTAATATAAATTATGCATTTATGAAGAATTTATTCAAAACAAACAATCTCATTAACAACTTAAGCTTTTTCTTGTTTATGTAGTTTATACTGTTTTTACTTACTATATTCGCGTCCTCTTTTTAACCAATCAATTTAATATGAAAAAAATTTTACTACCATTAGTTGCTTTAATCTCATTTGGATTTGCGAATGCTCAATCTAAAGGAAAAGGAACTATTGAAATTACACCAAAAATTGGATTTTCAAGCTTTTCCGAAAGCAATCCAAGTAACGGTATTTATTCTAGTAATACTGATACTAATTCAGGTGTGGAATTTGGAGGAACAGCTGATTATTATTTTAATAATAGATGGAGTTTACGCTCAGGGTTAGTGTTTGACAAAATGGGAGGAAAGTATTACGATTGGGATGGTTTTGTATATGAAGATAAATTAAATTATTTAAGCATTCCTATCAATGCCAACTGGCACTTTGGAAGCACGAGAAAATGGAATTTAAATTTCGGTTTTAGTCCTTCTTTTTTATTAGATGCTAAAGCAAACAATAAAGAAATCCCTAAAAGTCATGTAGAATCTTTTCAATTAGGGCTTACCTATGGAATAGGTTATAAAATAGAAATTAATAAAAAATTTGGTGTTTTATTGGACTATCAAGGATTTAATGGATTAACCAATATCAATAAAGCTAATAGCACAAATATCAAAAATGTAGGTTATAGCATTAATGTAGGTGGAGTTATTGAACTTTAAAAAATATACAAAATAAAAGGGTTCAAATAATTTGAACCCTTTTATTTATGCAATTAAATCACCATCGTCAACTGAATACGTTTCCTATCCTCATCAACCTCGACAACTTTTACGGTCACCTGCTGGTGTAATTTCACCACTTCGTTAACATCACTTACAAAACCTGCTTTAAGTTGTGAAATATGAACCAAACCGCTTTCTTTCACGCCAATATCAACAAAACAGCCGAAATTGGTGATGTTGTTCACAATTCCAGGTAAAATCATACCTGTTCTAACGTCTTTTATTGTTTTTACATTTGGATCAAATTCAAAAACAGTGGCTGCTTTTCTAGGATCTAATCCAGGTTTTTCCAGCTCCTTAATAATATCTTTTAGTGTCAATACTCCAATATCCGGAGTAATATAATTTTCGGGTTTAATCAGAGCCGTTTTTTCCTTATTGGCAATCAAATCATTTACAGAAAGCTTCAAATCTTTAGCCATCTTTTCAACAATAGGATATGCTTCAGGGTGCACTGCCGAATTATCCAACGGATTTTTAGCATTTGAAATCCTAATAAAAGCTACTCCCTGCTGATAAGCTTTGTCTCCTAAACGAGGTACTTTTTTGAGTTGTTTTCTATCTTCAAAAGGACCATTTTCAGAGCGATAATTCACAATGTTTTCGGCAAGCTTCTCTCCTATTCCACTCACATAACTCAATAAATGTTTACTAGCTGTATTGATGTTTATTCCCACCGAATTTACACAACGTATCACAGTCGAATCCAATTCTTCTTTTAATTTGGTTTGATCTACATCATGTTGATATTGTCCAACTCCAATCGCTTTCGGATCGATTTTTACCAACTCGGCCAACGGATCAGACAAACGTCTTCCGATAGAAACTGAACCACGAACCGTTACATCATAATCTGGAAATTCTTCTCTGGCAATTTTCGATGCCGAATATACTGAAGCTCCCGCCTCAGAAACGATAAAAACCTGCACAGGTTTATCAAAAGCAATTTTCTTAATGAAGAATTCGGTTTCGCGAGAAGCTGTTCCGTTTCCGATTGAAATAGCATCTATTTGATACGCATTCACCATCGAACGAATTTTTTTCAACGCCATCGCTTCTTCCTTTTGTGGTGCGTGTGGATAAATGGTTTCGTTATACAGCAAATCTCCTTTTTCATCCAGACAAACTACTTTGCAACCACTTCTAAAACCTGGGTCAATAGCCAAAATTCGTTTTTCTCCCAAAGGTGGTGCCAGTAATAATTGCCCTAAATTATTAGCAAAAACCTGAATCGAATTAGCATCTGCTTTTGCTTTGGCTTCTTGTAGAGTCTCATTTGAAATCGCTGGATTCAACAAACGTTTGTAACTGTCTTCAATCGCCAATTGAATATGTGGTGTTGTACTATTATCTCCTTTAATGATTAATTCATCTATAACATCGTAAGCATCATCTAGTTCTACATCAACTTTGAATTTGATAAAACCTTCATTTTCGGCCCGCATAATTGCCAATAATCTATGCGATGGAGCTTTCGTTAACGGTTCTGCCCATTCAAAATATTGATTGAATTTTTGAGCGCCTTCCTCCTCTTTTTTTGATTTTACAACCTTGGTAGTTATTGTTGCTTTTCGTTCAAACAATCTACGCAATTGCTTACGAACATAAATGTTTTCATTAATCCATTCGGCAACAATATCTCTTGCTCCTTGCAACGCTGATTCCTCATTAATCACATTTTCATTCAAATATTGAGTAGCCAGGAAATCAACATCATCCTTAGTTTGTGCCATTATAATTTTAGCCAAAGGCTCCAATCCGTTTTCACGAGCAACATCGGCTTTGGTTCTTTTTTTCTTTTTATAGGGTAAATAAAAATCTTCTAATTCTTGTAAATCAAAACTTTGCTGTATTTTTTTATCCAATTCTGGTGTCAAAGCATTTTGTTCTGCTATTGATTTTAAAATTGCTTCTTTACGTTTTATAATGACTTCGTACTCTTTTTGAAATTTAGCAATTTGCTCAATAAAAACTTCATCCAGATTTCCCGTCTTGTCTTTTCGATAGCGGGAAATAAAAGGAATAGTACAGTCTTCCTGTAATAATTGAACGGTGTTTTGAATATTAATCGTTGCCGTAGCAACGTGTTTTGAAATAAATTGTAAGTTGGTCATTTTGAATTTCTATTTAAAAAGGAATCTTCTTTATTCGAAAAAAGAGATGCTAAAATACTATCTTTAAACTTCAATTGAAATCCATTTATGATTTTATTATATACTTTTTTAGTCGTTAATTTAATAGCTTTTGTATTAATGGGCTACGACAAAAAATTAGCTCAAAACAATAAAAGGCGAATTTCCGAAAAAACACTTTTAGCTTTTGTGAGTATTGGCGGAACCTTTGGTTCGGGATTGGGAATGCTACTTTTTAGACATAAAACAGCCAAAACCAGTTATTTATTGAAGTTTTGGCTAATTGTAGCTGTACAGATTTTGATAATTTGTTTTTACATTATAAAATCTAAATAATTACCTTTGCTAATTACCTCAAAAGTTGCTTCTGGATATGCTTTTGCGAAAGCAGTCGGAATTTTTGATTTCTTGTTTTCGTTCCATTTAAACTCAAACCCAGCGAGTACATCTCCTTTTTCTTCTAACCAATCCAATTCCTGCTGATCGTAGGTGCGCCAAAAATAATTATTGGTTTGTATCTTTTGATAATTCTGTTTTTTAAGACGTTCAACCGCAAGATAATTTTCCCATAAATCGCCAACATCATTTCTAAAATCCAAACGATTAAAATTATTGATAATACCGTTTCTAATGCCATTATCATAAAAATACCATCGGCTCGATTTGACAATTTCTTTGCGTAAATTTCGACTGAATCCTTCTACTTTAAAAATTATAAACACTTTAGAAAGTAAGTCTAAATAATTATCAACCGTGTTTTTTGACATTTGAAGTTGATTTCCTAATTCTTGTAAAGACACTTCTTTTCCTACTTGATAAGCTATCAAACGTAATAAATTATAAATTTTATCGGCTTGCTTTATTCCTTCAAACACTAAAATATCTTTCAATAAATAAGAATTAATAATTTCGTTCAGATACTCTTTTTTCTCCGTCCAATCTTGATATTGAATGAGTTCAGGGTAACCACCAAAAAGCAATCGCTCTTCTAAATTTTCGGTGGTTTGCTTGTAATTTTCTTTGGTTGAAAACTCCATTTGTGCCAACGGAAAAAGATATAAGGTGTTTTTTCGACCGACTAATGGTTCGCCAAGCATGTTATTCAAATCAAAAACAGAAGAACCCGTTGCAATAATTTTGATACTATCAATACTATCTACAATAAGTTTTAAAATCAAACCAATTTCTGGAATCATTTGAGCTTCATCGATAACCAATAAATCAATATTAGCTAAAAGCCTCTTGTAATTAGAAACAGATCTTTCTTGCAATAAATTTGCATCATGAATATCTTCTCCATTTAATTGTAAATAAGTTTCGGAAGGTATTGTTTTGAGGTAATTTTTAATTAATTCAGTTTTCCCCACACGTCGTGCGCCTAATAAAATCAAAACTTTATTTGGTAAAACTTTTTTACTAAAATTATCAAAAATGGCTCTTTTTAAATAACTTTCCATTGCTTTTCTATTTAAAATCAATGTCAAAGTTAATCAAAAAAATGTAAATTCAGTCAGTTCATTGACTCAATTAATGTAAATTCAGTCAGTACGTTGACTCAATTAATGTAAATTTAGTCAGTATAAAATAAAAAAGCCCAGTTTCATCAACGGGCTTAAATTATTTTTGGTGCGAAGCACCGCGATTTTTTATAAAGCTAGTCCTGAACTATAAAATCCTTAGAATCTTCTACTTTTTTATATTCAGGCTGAATATTAATATGATTAATGTGAAATTTTTCAAATAAAACATGTTCTACTTTATCTAAAAGAGCATTGAATTCAGACATTTTTATATCTTCTGAGCAATCTAAATGTGCTTCAAGATGCAATTCTTCTTCATTAAGGTACCAAACATGGATATGGTGCAATTTGTTCACACCAGTGATTTTATGAACTTCCTCAATAATCTCATTAACATCAATATGCTTTGGTGTAAAGAGCATCAGCATTTGAGTAGATTCTTTTAATAAATCAAAACCAACGACTATCAAATAAATAGCTATAACCAAAGTCAATACGCTATCAACCCAAAACCATTGAAAATATTTCATTAACAGACCACCAATTAAAACCGCAACCGAAGCCAGCATATCAGTAAACAAATGCAAATAAGCCGATTTCATATTCAGATTTTTATCTGCATCGCCTTTCAACATTAAAGCAGATAAACCATTAGCAACAATTCCTAAAATAGAAAGCCAGATAACTAATCCATATTCTATTGTACTTGGATTAAAAAAACGTTCAACACCTTCATAAACCAAAAACAAAGCCACTATTATTAATGTCATTGCATTAATAAAAGCGGCTATTAATTCAGCTCTTTTATAACCAAAAGTTTGGTTTACAGAAGCTTTTTTTTTGGATAATTTATGAGCAACATAACTAAAAACCAAGGAAAGTACATCTGAAAAATTATGCAATGCATCCGAAAGTAAAGCTAAACTTCCCGATAGAATTCCTCCAATAATTTGTGAAACCGTAATTACTATATTTAAAACAATCGAAAATAAAAGGTTTTTACCCTCTACAGAATGATGGTGATGACTGTGGTTGTGATGATGCTCCAAAATATATTAACAGCTTATTTTATCAACTCTAATTTGATGTCTTCCTCCTTCAAATTCAGTAGTTAAAAAAGTATCTACAATTTCTACCGCTTGTGCAATGGAAGTAAATCTTGCCGGAATACTAACAATATTAGCATTATTATGTAAACGGGTTAAATAAGCAATCTCTTTTGTCCAACACAAACCTGCTCTCACTCCAGCGTGTTTATTAACAGTCATTGCAATACCGTTTCCACTTCCGCAAATTACGATTCCAAAATCAGCTTTTTTATTTTCAACATCAGTGGCAACTGGGTGTCCAAAATCAGGATAATCAACAGAAGCTTCTGAATCTGTTCCGTAATTAGTAACTACGTGTCCTTTTGATTCTAAATATTGAACAATTGCTTTTTTATAATCTGGTCCTGCGTGGTCGTTTCCTATAGAAATTTTCATTTTTTTTGTATTAGTTTTTCAACTGCAAATTTAACCAAACTATTTTAGATAGCATACAAAAAATTCTTTTCACTTTATATTACTAATAGATTAAGGAGTAATAAAGAAGGTATATTTCATAATTATATATAAGTTACTGATTATAAGAAAATTTAGAGGTTATTAACATATATCTATATTTGCAATAGCTTGGTAATCAGTAAAGAGAATGTAATTAAAATGTTAATTATTTGTATTGTTAATACCAAAAGCTAACTAATTGATATTCAGATAATATTAAGTTAACACAAAATGTTTATAACTTTAGATAGAATTTTAGAAGTTTTTTGAGTTTGTAAACAAAAAATAAGTAATCCAAAACTGATATTTAAAAACCAAATAAAGTTTAGGGAATTTTTAGAAAAGTTATCAATACTTAAATTCATTTTCTTAACAGGAAAATTAAAAACACTTATTTACAATTTGAATCTTTTTTTGATTGTTAACAGTTGTTAACTAATTATAAAAATGTCTTAATTTTCAGTAATTTAAATATAAATAACTATGTTGATAACTCAATATAAAAACCTAAAACTACATTTCAATACATTTTTTAAACTTTTTATAGGCACTATTAACAAGCTATAATAACCATAAATATTTTAATTAAATTTAAATTTTCTTTTTGTTGTATTTAATATATGTTGACAACTTTGAAAAATGAAAACAAAAAAATGAATTTAATTTTTTGAAAGTTTTTAAACGATGGAAAGTTTAGTATTTAGATTGTCCAGAATTTCCTGAACTTGTTGAAAATCGTTTGGATGTACTTTTAGCTGAATTCCGCCATAAGCGAAGCTTGCCAATGGATCGATGGAAACAATGTATTCGTTTTCGAAAAAATAATGAATTTCTTCCTGATCCAAAATATGTTTAATTACCACAATCTCATGTGAATAATTAAAGATAGCAATCGTTTTAAAGCCTTTCATTTTAATTTTTTATATAAATGTAGTAAAGTTATTATTAGTTTAAAACTATAGTATAACAAGGAATAGTGAATACAATTTCGTAATTTTAGGCTTTTAAGAAAAGATACATGAGTAAAAGATTAAGAAAGCCGATAAAGAAAGAGAAGGATTTCTCAGATAAAATTATAAAAATATTATCGCAAAGTGCCAATAAAGCCTTTAATTATAAGCAAATAGCAAGTAAATTAGAATTAGACGACACTCAAAGTCGCAATCAGATTATAAAAGATTTAAAAATTTTAGCTTCTTCCAAGAAGATTATTGAAACTGAACCTGGTAAATATTTAATAAAAGCTGCAAGTAAAGAATATTACGAAGGAACAATTGATATGACAGGTCGAAAAACGGCTTATTTTATTTGTCCTGAGTTTACTGAGGACGTTTTTATTCCATCGATTAATTTGAACCATGCTCTAGATAAAGATACTGTAAAAGTGTATGTTTATAATAAACGAAGTGGTAAACGGGCTGAAGGTGAAGTTATTGAAATCATTGAAAGACATAAAACTGATTTCGTTGGAGTAATAGATATTCAGAAGAATTTTTCGTTTGTTTCTACCGCCAATCCAAAAATGTACACCGATATTTTTATTCCAAAAGATAAAATAGGTGATGCCGAACAAGGAGATGTAGTTTTAGTCCATATCGAAGATTGGCCAAAAAGAGCCGATAGTCCTTTTGGAAAAGTGGTGAAAGTACTTGGAAAACCTGGAGATCATGATACCGAAATTCATGCTATTTTAGCTGAATACGGTTTACCAGCTGAGTTTCCTATTGAAGTAGAAACCTATGCACAAAAAATAGATACTTCGATTGAAGCTAGTGAAATAGCCAAACGTCGTGATATGCGAGATATATTAACTTTTACAATTGACCCGAAAGATGCTAAAGATTTTGATGATGCATTGTCTTTCAAAAAGTTAGAAAATGGAAACTATGAAATTGGTATTCATATTGCCGATGTTTCGTATTATTTAGAAGAAGGAACTATCCTTGATGATGAAGCGTATCAACGTGCAACCTCTGTTTATTTAGTGGATAGAGTAGTACCAATGTTACCTGAAGTTCTTTCTAATTTTGCCTGTTCATTGCGTCCGCAAGAGGAAAAATATACGTTTTCAGCAATATTTGAAATTACCGAAAAAAGCCAAGTTGTCAATCAATGGTTTGGTAGAACTGTTATTTTTTCTGACCAGCGTTTTGCTTACGAAGAGGCACAATATATCATCGAAACTAAAGATAATACCATTCCTATGGAAACTTCTATCACAGGAAGTTCTTATGTTGTTTCTGATGAAATAGTGGAAGCTACTTTGAAAATGGATGAATTAGCTAAAATATTCAGAAGAAAAAGAATGAATGAAGGCGCTATTTCTTTTGATAAAGTAGAAGTAAAATTCAACTTGGATGCAGAAGGAGAGCCAGAAGGAGTGTATTTTAAAGTTTCAAAAGATGCCAATCATCTGATTGAAGAATTTATGTTATTGGCTAATAGAAAAGTAGCAGAATACATAGGTAAACAAAAGAAAACGTTCATTTACAGGATTCACGATGAACCCAATGAAGACAAATTAATAGCGATGCAAAATCTTATTGCTAAGTTTGGTTATAAAATTGATTTCAGAAATAAAGGAGATATTTCTAAATCTTTGAATGCTTTGATGGAAGAAGTTAATGGTAAAAAAGAGCAAAATCTTATTGATACTTTAGCCATTCGTTCTATGAGTAAAGCCAAATATTCTACTGATAATATTGGACATTACGGACTTGCATTTGAATATTATTCACATTTTACATCTCCAATTCGTCGTTATCCAGACGTTATGGTACATCGTTTATTGCAGTTTTATTTAGACGGTGGTAAATCGGTTGATGAAGAGACTTATGAAACTAAATGTTTACATTCCTCTACTATGGAAGGTTTAGCAACAAATGCCGAAAGAGATTCTATAAAATATATGCAGGTAAAATACATGCAAAATCATCAGGATCAGGAATTTTTAGGTGTTATTTCAGGAGTTACTGAGTGGGGAATTTATGTAGAAATAATTGAAAACAAATGTGAAGGTATGGTAAGAACCCGTGATATAAAAGAGGATTACTACACTTTTGATGAAAAACAATATGCTTTAGTTGGATCTAATTCTAATAAATTATTACAATTGGGTGATGAAATTTATGTAAAAGTAAAAAACGCTGATTTAGTTAAAAAACAATTGGATTTCAATTTCATAAGAAGAAACGAATAGGTTTTAAAAATAGATTTAGTAACAATTAAATTTTTTAAGATGAAGCGAATAATTTTAATAGGTTTCGTATTTATATCACAATTAACTTTTAGTCAAACAAGTATAGAACTTAAGGATTTTGATGAAGTAAAAACATTTGACAAACTAAATGTTACTTTAGTTGCTTCTACTGAAAATAAAGCAGTAATTACTGGAACAAGTCAGAGTAAGGTAGAAGTTGTTAATAAGAATGGTCTTTTGAAAATAAGAATGCCGTTGACTAAAATTATGTCTGGAGATGAAGCAAAAGTCACATTATATTTCAAGAAAATTCAGAGTATTGATGCTAATGAAGGCAGTAGTGTATTTTGCGCAGATATTTTCAAACAAACTACTCTTAATGTTTCAACACAAGAAGGAGCAAAGATTACAGTTGTATTAGATGTCGAAAAAGCAACAATTAAAGCGTATTCTGGAGGAATTATTAAAGTTATAGGTAAAGCAGTCACTCAATCGGTTTTGATTAATTCTGGAGGAATTGTAGAAGCAGGTGATTTAGAAACCTCTCAAACTACTGTAAGTTTATCAGCTGGAGGTAACGCAGATGTAAGAGCCAGTTCTCTAGTTGATGCAAAAGTAAAAGCTGGTGGTACAGTAACTATTTATGGAAAACCAAAAGAAATAAGACAAGAAACTTTTATGGGTGGAACTATTGTTCAGAAAGATTAAATTTGTAACCAATTTTTAAAGTCATTTTTTAATGATAAACGATATTTTGACAGGTATTCCATGGGGAGTATTATTAAGTTTTATGATTGGCCCGGTATTTTTTATTTTACTTGAAACAAGTATTATTAAAGGATTTAGAGCCGCTATAGTTTTTGATTTAGGTGTAGTTTTAGGAGATGTTTTTTTTATAGTTATTGCTTATCTAGGAAGTTATAGACTTATTCAAAGTCTAAATGATAATTCCTCTTTATTTATTTTTGGAGGATTTATTATGATGGCTTATGGTTTTATTTCTTTCATTGGAACAAAAAAGGAGAAGAAAATAAATACCAAAACAATAGATAATGAGATTATAAAAAAGAATTACGTTGGACTTTTTTTCAAAGGTTTTTTTCTAAATATCATCAATATTGGCGTTTTGGGTTTTTGGCTGGCAGTAATTATTTCTGTGGGTCCAAAATTAGAAATGGAAACCTCAAGAGTGATTACATTTTTCATTTCAGTAATTCTTACATATCTGGGTATAGATTGTATAAAAATATCGTTGGCAAAGCAATTAAAACATAAAATGACACCAACCAATATTTATAAAATTAAAAGAGGAATAAGCATTGTTTTAATGATTTTTGGTTTTGCATTAATCTTTCAAGGCTGCTTTCCAGAAGAAAAACAAATGGTAAAAAAAGCATTTGAGAAAATAGAGAAATAATTTTACTTAAAATTATAGTATTAAAAAAGCTGTTTCAAAATTGATTTTGAAACAGCTTTTTTTAGTTTTGAAACATAAAAAAAGAGATACAGAAATATATCTCTTCTTGAGGCATTGTCTGGATTCGAACTATATCTTTACTTAATTTTTTCTAAAAATTAAACATAAAAAAACCTCTAAATTTCTTTGAAGGTTTTAGATTCCTGTCTTGATTCGAACTATAATTTTACTTAATTTTTTCTAAAAATTAGACATAAAAAAACCTCTAAATTTCTTTAGAGGTTTTAGAGGCATCGTCCGGATTCGAACCGGAGTAGGAGCTTTTGCAGAGCCCAGCCTAGCCGCTCGGCCACGACGCCATTGTTTGAACGGATGGCAAAAGTAACTTAATTTTTTAAAGTTTAAAAGCTTAAAGTTAACTTTTTTTCCTTTTTTCTGTCAATGACTACAAACTGATATAGCGTTCTTCTTCCATTTCTATGGTAACAGCTTCAACATCACCACCAATAGGAGGGTTTATTTTTGATACGGAAACTTTTATTTTTGATACTGTTTCAAGTTCTAATAGAGCTCTATTTATAATTCTTTTAGCTACATGCTCTAATAAGTTGGAACGAATAGCCATTTCTTCGACAACTATTTTATTCAAATGAACATAATCTACAGTATCTTTTAAGTTATCAGACTCTGATGATTGTTTCAAATTGGTTTTAATTTCCAAATCAACACTATAATCTGAACCTATTTTTCCTTCTTCAATTAAACAGCCGTGATAAGAAAAAGTGCGGATATTTTTTAATTTTATTGTTCCCATTTTTTAATTTTTGAATAAACAAAAAGTATATTTTTCGTTTATAAACGTATAATAATTTATACAAATGTATAAAAAATAGATACTTGTTTTTTCTTTAAAGTCTATATTGTTATAGGCTGTAATCTATTATCAATTTTTTATCTTTGCTAAAATTTTTAAAAATGGCATCAGAAGAGAAATCACTTCATTTTATTGAACAAATTATAGAAGACAGTTTAACTAACGGTTTTCCACAAGATAAATTACGCTTTCGTTTTCCACCAGAACCTAATGGATATTTACATATTGGGCATGCTAAATCTATCTGTCTTAATTTCGGTTTAGGTTTAAAATACAATGCACCAGTTAACTTACGTTTTGATGATACCAATCCAGCAAAAGAAGAGCAGGAATACGTTGATGCTATTAAAGAAGATCTTAAATGGTTAGGATTCAATTGGTCTGAAGAATTATATTCATCTGATTATTTTCAACAATTATATGAATGGGCGGTTGCGATGATTAAAAACGGTAAAGCCTATGTTGATAGTCAATCTTCTGAAGATATGGCTATTCAAAAAGGTACTCCAACACAACCTGGTGTTGATGGACCATATAGAAATCGTTCTGTTGAAGAAAATTTAACGCTGTTTGAAGGAATGAAAAACGGTGATTTTCCAGAAGGAAGTCATGTTTTAAGAGCTAAAATTGATATGGCTTCGACTAATATGTTGATGCGTGATCCTTTGATGTACAGAATATTACACCGTCATCATCATCGTACAGGAAATGATTGGAATATTTATCCAATGTATGATTATGCGCATGGTGAAAGTGATTATGTGGAATCCATTTCACATTCTATTTGTACACTTGAATTTGTAATGCACCGTGAATTATACGATTGGTTTTTAGATCAAATTTATGATGAAAATCAAGTACGTCCACATCAATATGAATTCGCTCGTTTGAATTTGAATTATACAGTTATGAGTAAGCGTAAGCTCTTGCAATTGGTACAGGAAAATATCGTAAATGGTTGGGATGATCCAAGAATGCCTACCATTTCAGGATTAAGAAGACGTGGGTATACAGCAACTGCAATTCGTAAATTTTGTGATGTAATTGGTGTTGCTAAACGTGAAAATATCATTGATGTTTCTCTTTTAGATTTCTGTTTAAGAGAAGATTTAAACAAAACTGCTCCAAGAGTAATGGCTGTTTTGGACCCTGTAAAAGTGGTTATTACAAACTATCCAGAAGGAAAAGAAGAGCTTTTGGATGCTGAAAATAACCAAGAAGATGAATCTGCAGGTTTTAGAAAAGTGCCATTTTCTAGAGAATTATACATAGAAAGAGAAGACTTTTTAGAAGTCGCTCCAGCTAAATTTTTCCGTTTAAGTATCGGAAATGAAGTGCGTCTTAAAAATGGTTATATCATTAAAGGTGAAGGTGTTACTAAAGATGCTAACGGAGTTATTACCGAAATTCAAGTCACATATGATACTGATTCTTTGAGCGGAAGTGGGAGTGAAGCTAGTAAACGTAAAGTAGCGGGAACGTTACATTGGGTTTCTATTCCACATGCAGTTGAAGCCGAAGTTCGTTTGTATGATCGCTTGTTTATTGATGAAGCTCCAGACAGTCATAAAGAAAAAGGTTTCTTAGATTTTATGAATACTGAATCTTTACAAATCGTAAAAGGTTTTGTAGAACCAAGTTTAGCTACAGCTGTTAATGGAGATCATTTTCAATTTCAACGTTTGGGTTATTTTGTTGTTGATAAAGATACAACTAACTCAAAATTAGTGTTTAATAAGACTGTTGGTCTTAAAGATGCTTGGGAAGAAAAAGGAAAAAAAGAAGAAAATAGTATTAATAATTCTTTAAAAGATATCAATAAATACTTTAAAGTTGCTACTAGAGAAGAACGTATTGCAATTAGAGAAGCAATAGGGGAGACTTTGGCAGGAATTTCTAATTACAGTTTATTGCAAAATTCTTTCAGAAAAAACATCAATAACAATAAGAGTTCATTATTGTTTGCAAATTTGATTTTGAAATATTCAGTTTTAAAAGCTACAGATTTTGATAAAGAAGATTTGACTAAATTGTATTTTATGTCACTTCGAAGCGAATCTACTTATGTTCGTTCAAGAGCAATTTTAAATTTAACCAATTTAGAATACAATTTTGATTTTGTAAATTCTTTTAAAGAGGAAGTTTTAAAACTAAAAGCCAATCCTTCCAAAAGTACTTCAGAAAGAGAATTGGAATTTATTGAAAATTTTCTAACAAAATAAGTATATAAATTTTACCTATCAAAAGCGCTTTTCATTAAGCGCTTTTTTTTATTATATAAATAATTGATCGATTATAAAATTTTAATAATAATTATTTATTAAAATTAGCTTTCATAAATTGATTTTAAGACATTTTTTAATTTTATTTATATCAGTTTACTTTTTTTGTTTTTTTATTTATTAGAAGCTTCTATTTTAATTTTTACTTAAAAATCCACTTTTTTGTTTCAATTTTAGTTTTGTTTATAATTTACCCTCTTTTTTATAAAAATATTTTATCTATCAATTTTTAAAACTAAATAGCAATAGTTTATTATTAATTTTTTCTATTTAATAAATAATTTTGATATAAATTATTTATTAAAAACAACCTTCATATCTCTATTTTAATGGGTTTTTATTTATTTTCTATATCAATATACTATTTTTATAATTTGATTAAATGAAAAGCTTTATTTTAGTTTTACGAGTGTTAATTTGTAGTTTAACTGCTTGTTAACACATGTTTGTTGATAAAGTTGTAAATTTATTAAATAGTAACTTTTAAATTTTAATAAACATGTCAAATAATACAGGAAGTACAATTGTAGCTATTTTAGTTGGTGTAACGATAGGAGCAGGGCTTGGAATTTTATTTGCCCCGGACAAAGGTTCTAAAACCAGAGAAAAAATTAAAGATGGTTTTGATGATGTAAAAAACAATCTTAATGATAAACTGCATGAAGTTTCAGAAAAGTTAATGGGCAAAGGTGTATTGGGTAAAGATGATATTGATCGTCATTACGATAGCATCGTAAATAATTTAAGTGATAAAACTGAAGATGTAGTTACTTATTTGGAAAACAAATTGGCCGAACTTAAAGAAAAAAATGTTAAATTTCAGTCATAAAAACTAATCTATGGCATTTGATAAAATAAAAGAAAATTCAGAAGATATTCAAAACCAAGTGCAAGCTTATTTTGAAAAATCTGTTTCGTATTATAAATTATGGGGTTTCAAGGTTGCAATGAAATCAACAACCATGATTTTAAAGTTTGCTTTGATTTTATTGTGCTTTAGTATGGTTTTATTATTTGGATCAGTTGCTACAGCTTTGGCTATTGGTAATTATTTTGATAGTTATGCTATAGGTTTTCTTTCTGTTGCTGGAATGTACTTAGTTGTAACTTTCCTTTTATTTTTAGTAAAAGACAAAGTTATTGAAGGACCAATTTTAGAAAAATTCTCAGAAATCTTTTTTAATGATTAATATGGAAAACAAAAAGTATTCTTCCTACGCAGAAATTGATCGTGATTTAGAGATCTTAAAATTAGAGCAACAAATTAGCTATCAAAAAGTAGTTTTAGGTATTCAAAAAACTAGAGACTCCATTACACCTGAAAACATAATCAATGGATTTTTAGCTCCTTATAAAGAAAGTATTCCAAATCCATTTAGGTCTATTTTACAAACAATAGTTCCTTATCTTATTAGTTATTTTTTAAATAATAAAAAAGGATTTTAAGTTTCCTTTACTATTGAATATAAAAAAAGCTCCTTGTTTAGAGGAGCTTTTTTCGTTTTATAAAGTTGTAATTGCTTTTTGTAATCTTGAAACTGTTTCTTGTCTGCCAATAACTTCGACAATGTCAAATAGGTGAGGACCTTTAAGAGCTCCAACCAAACTCAATCGGAAAGGTTGCATTACTTTACCCATTCCAATTTCATTTTTAGTCATCCAATCTTTTACTATTGTTTCAATATTTAGAGAAGTAAAATCACTTATTTCTTCTAGTACCGAAATCAATTCCTGCATTAAAGCTGGTGTTTCAGCTTTCCAATTCTTAGATGCTTTTTCATCATAAGATGTTGGAGCAATAAAAAAGAAGTCGCTCATTTCCCAAAAATCAGAAACAAAATCTGCTCTTTCTTTTATTAAGGAAACAATTTTGGTCATTTCAATTAATGAGAAATAACGGTTCAGATTTTTTAATTCGATAATTTTAATGAACTCTTCTGCCAGTACTGAATCTTCAGTTTTTATTAAATACTGGTGATTGAACCATTTGTTTTTTTCTGGATCAAATTTAGCTCCTGATTTATGAACTCTATTTAAATCAAACCTTTGAACTAATTCATCCAAAGAAAACAATTCTTGTTCAGTTCCATCGTTCCAACCTAATAAAGCTAAGAAGTTGATAACCGTTTCAGGGAAAAATCCTTTTTCTCTGTATCCTGATGAAACCCCTTCTTCTGTTTTCCACTCTAAAGGAAATACAGGGAATCCCATTTTATCTCCATCTCTTTTAGATAATTTACCGTTTCCAATTGGTTTTAAAATCAAAGGTAGATGTGCAAATTCAGGTGCATCCCAACCAAAAGCTCTGTACAACATTACGTGTAAGGGCATAGATGGCAACCATTCTTCACCGCGAATTACATGTGATGTTTCCATTAAATGGTCATCAACAATATTCGCTAAGTGATAGGTTGGCATTCCATCACCTTTAAATAATACTTTATCATCCAAAAGACTGGTTTCAAATTTTACTTCTCCACGAATAATGTCCTGCAAATGCAAAGTCTCATTAACCGGAGTTTTAAAACGAATAACATAATCCTCATTATTAGCTATTCTTCTATCAGTTTCTTCTTTTGAAATTACTAATGAAGTATCTAATTTTTCACGATTGTGATGATTGTAAATAAATGTTTTACCTTCAGCTTCGTGTTGTTTTCTATGCGAATCCAAAGCTTCTGCAGTATCAAAAGCATAATATGCATTACCTGATTCAATCAATTGATCAGCATATTGTTTGTACAAATGTTTTCTTTCACTTTGCCTGTAAGGTCCAAATTTTTCATTCTTATCCACTGTTTCTTCCGGATCAATTCCTAACCACTCCAAAGCTTCCATTATATATTCTTCGGCTCCTGGAACAAATCTATTTTGGTCTGTATCTTCAATACGCAAATAGAAAGTTCCTCCATTTTTTTTAGCAAACAAATAATTAAATAAAGCGGTACGTACTCCGCCAATATGTAAAGGTCCTGTGGGACTTGGTGCAAAACGCACACGAACTGGTTTAGACATTATTGTAAATTTTTTGCAAATATACAATTTCAAATCGTCCTTTTGTACCTGTAAATGTGTTTATTCAACAGGAGTTTGTCAGTCTATTATTTTGGGCGTGACCCTCCCGAAAAGGTCGGGTCGGGCTTTCCGTTCCCGCTTTTTTTTATCCCAAAAAAAATGGGATAAAAAAAGAGCTCCACTTCAATCCCTCACGCAAACGGCCTTCGATTCATATTTACTGTTCATAAGTCCAATATTATGTTTTATTTACAGTTTAGTAAGCTTTAAAATTATTACTTTTATTGGTTATTATATTAATACAGTAGTTTTGGAAAAAACAAATTCGATACATCAAAAATTAGAAGCTTTTATAAAGAAGTATTATACTAATGAATTGATTCGGGGCATTATATTTTTTATTGGTCTTGGCTTAATTTATTTCCTTTTTACGCTCTTTATTGAGTATTTCCTTTGGTTGAAACCACAAGGAAGAACGCTGTTATTTTGGTTTTTTATAGCCATTGAAGTTTTCTTGTTAGGACGTTTTATTTTATTTCCAATATCTAAAATTTTAAAATTCCAAAAGGGTATAGATTATACTCAGGCTTCAGTTATAATTGGAACTCATTTCTCCGAAGTGAATGACACTTTACTCAACTATTTACAGCTTTCAACTTCGAATGCAAATGTTTATAATTCTGAATTATTGTTAGCATCGATTGAACAGAAAGCAAATACTTTGCGTCCAATTCCCTTTGGAAAAGCCATTGATTTTAATACCAATAAAAAATATTTGCCATTGGCTATTTTGCCAATTCTATTTTTGGTGTTCTTTTTTTTATCAGGCAACAGTAGTATAATTTCACAAAGTTTGAATAGGGTAGTGCATTTTAATTCAAGTTTTGCACCGCCAGCTCCTTTTAAATTTTTGATTCTAAATAAAAGTTTAACTACAGAGCAAGGAAAAGATTTCTCCTTACAAGTAAAACTGGAAGGAAATGTTATCCCTGAAAATGTAATGATTGTTATTGGTAATGAAAGTTACTTTTTAGAATCAATTAAACCAGGGGAGTTTCAATTTAAAATTGCCAAGCCAATTACCAATACTGAATTTCATCTTGAAGCTAATTCCATAGTTTCATCTGATTATGAATTGAAAGTTATTGCTGTTCCAACGATTGCTAATTTCGAAATGAAGTTTGTTTATCCTTCGTATTTGAAATTAAAAAACACAGTTGTAAAGGGAAGTGGCAACGGAATTATCCCAGAAGGAACTCAGGTTACCTGGGTTATGAATACCAATGCTACTCAAAATGTAGTATGGAAAGACGGTTTAGAGTCTTCTCCGTTTGTTAAAGCTGATAATTTATTCACTTTGACCAAAAAAGTTAGTCAAAATACAGAATATCAAATATTTACATCAAATAACGAAGTAAAAAACTTCGAAAAACTGAATTATCAGCTTAATATTGTAAAAGATCAGTTTCCTTCTATCAATATAACCAATGCTCCTGCTAATTTAAGTGCTGGAAACTCTTATTTTGTTGGTCAATTGGCTGATGATTATGGTTTATCTAAGTTGCAGATTGTGTACTATGAAGCTGGAAAATTAGCTACTGCCAAACGTGGAACAATAGCTGTTAAGCAAGATACTTTTGATCAATTTGTGTTTAATTTCCCAAGTAACCTTGATGTGGTGAAAGGAGTAAATTATGAATTCTATTTTGAGGTTTTTGATAATGATGCTATTCATCATTTCAAAAGTTCTCGTTCATCTGTGTTTTCAGATCGTATTTTATCTGATGAAGAAAAGCAAAACGCCTCTCTTCAAGAACAAAATAATGCCATTAATAGTTTGCAAAAAACGTTGTCAAAACAAGACAAGCAGTTTTCAGAGATGGATAAATTGCAAAAAACTGGTAAAGAAAAGAATACTTTAGACTTTAAAGACCGTCAAAAAATCAATGATTTTATTCAAGAGCAACAGAAGCAAAATGAAAGAATGAAAGACTTTGCGAATAAGATGAAGGACAATTTAGATAAGTCTAATCCAGATCAGAAAAATGACACTAAGGAATTATTACAAAAGAGACTTGAAAATACAGATAAGGAATTAGATAAAAATAAAAAACTATTAGACGAACTTAACGACTTAAACAATAAAATTAAAGATGAAGATTTTGTTGAGAAGTTAGAGAAGTTCAAACAAAACAGTAAGAGTCAGAATAAAAATTTAGCACAATTAGTCGAATTGACTAAGCGTTATTATGTCGAAAAGAAAGCAGAACAGTTAGCTGATAAACTAGATAAATTATCTGAGAAAGAAGATAAATTATCTGAGAATGAAAAAGAAAATTCAACTGAGGAGCAAAACAAACTGACTGATGAATTTAAAAAGATTCAGGAAGAATTGAAGCAGTTAGATAAAGAAAATGAAGAATTAAAATCTCCTATGGACATCCCATCTGATTTAAATAAAGAGGAAAGTATCAAGGATGATCTTAAAAAAGCATCTTCAGATTTACAGAATAACAATAAATCTAAAGCGAAGCCAAGTCAAAAAAGTGCCTCCAAAAAGATGAAAGCAATGTCCAAAGCAATGGATCAGGCTATGGAAGAATCTAACAAAGATCAGATAGAAGAGGATGTGAAAATGTTACGCCAAATATTAGATAATCTATTAGCGTATTCGTTCTCGCAGGAAGACAATATGAACCAATTTAAAGCTTCCAGATTGGGTTCGCCTTCTTTTAGTAAATATATCAGAAGTCAACAGAATTTAAAATCACAGTTCAGACATATCGATGATAGTCTTTTTGCATTGTCTTTGCGTCAGCCAAAAATAGCAGAACCAATAACAAAAGAAGTAGCCAACGTGCAATACAATATTGATAAATCGCTAGAAAGTTTTACAGAATCTCAATTACAAAGAGGTGTTTCTCAACAGCAATATGCTATTTCATCTGCTAATAAATTGGCTGATTTATTAAGTGATTCTCTTAACAGTATGCAGATGCAAATGTCAGGAAATAGTGGAGGAAAGCCTAAACCAGGTCAAGGTTCAGGAATGCAATTGCCAGACATTATTAAAAAGCAGGGAGAGTTATCTGAGAAAATGAAGCAAGGAATGAAACCTGGTGACAAGCCCGGAGATAAACCTGGAGATAAACCAGGTCAAGGAACCAAACTTGGCGACAGTAAAAACAAAGGATCTGAATCTGGTAAAGGAAATGGTCAAAAAGGAAATGGTGACAGCGTTGGTGATGGAGAAGGAGATGCCAAAGCGACTATGGACATTTACAAAGAGCAAAAGCAATTACGCGAAGCACTGCAAGAAGAGTTGAATAAAAAAGGAGTTGGTAATGCTGGTAATAATGCTTTGGAGCAAATGAAACAATTAGAAAAGCAATTATTAAACAAAGGTTTTAATAACGAAAGCTTACAAAGAACCAATGCTATTAAACAAGAATTACTAAAATTAGATACAGCTATTCGTTTGCAAGGCGAAGATCCAAAACGCCAATCTGAAACTAATAAAACGAATTTTAATAACACGGCAAGTCCTTTACCAAAGGAGCTTTTAGATTATTTAAATAGCATCGAGATATTAAACAGACAATCGTTACCTTTGCGCTCGAATTTTAATCAAAAGGTTCAAGTATATTTTAATAACAAATGATCAATTTTAATTACGAATCAGAATTCACTTTAGAGAACGAAGAGGCAATTGCTTCTTGGTTAAGTGATGTAATAGTTTCTGAAAACAAAACAGAAGGCGAAATAAGTTATATCTTTTGTGATGATGAATACCTTCACAAGATTAACCTTGAATACCTTAATCACGATACACTAACAGATATAATCAGTTTCGATTACACTATGGGTAACGAAATCAGCGGTGATATTTTTGTCTCAGTTGAGAGGGTATTAGATAATTCAAAAGATTATAACACCAGTTTTGATGATGAATTAAAACGTGTTTTGGTTCATGGAGTTTTACACTACTGTGGATACAAGGACAAAGGAGAAGCTGAAGAAGCTTTAATGCGCAGTAAAGAAGATGAAAAAATAGCTATGTTTCACGTGGAACAGTAGACTTAAACCTATCAAAATTATATAAAAAAGCAATACGTTCCACGTGAAACAATAAGTTTTTTTAAAGTTTTTAAATTTGGTTTAGAATAAATTTTAATGGTTATATAAAGTGTTTCACGTGGAACATGTCAGCTTTTGATTCAAGTTTTGAAATTAATTTTTTGAAATTAATTTTATTTGTTCCACGTGGAACTATTTTTTAAGAATTTCATAATTCCTTGAAAAAGGATTAATATAAAAAGAAAATGTTTTTAGAAGAGTATGATGTAATTGTGGTGGGAGCGGGTCACGCTGGTTCTGAAGCTGCGGCCTCGGCGGCAAATTTGGGTTCCAAAACTTTGCTCGTGACAATGAGTTTACAAAACATTGCACAGATGTCTTGCAATCCTGCCATGGGTGGAATTGCGAAAGGACAAATAGTTCGTGAGATTGATGCGCTTGGTGGCTACTCTGGAATTGTTTCGGACAGAACGGCGATTCAATTCAAGATGCTGAACAAATCAAAAGGCCCAGCGATGTGGTCTCCGCGAGTTCAAAGTGACCGTATGCGTTTTGCTGAAGAATGGAGAATGATGTTAGAGGGAACTCAAAATTTGGATTTTTACCAAGAAATGGTGAAAGGTTTGATAATTGAAAATGGAAAGATAAAAGGAATCAAAACTTCGTTAGGGGTGGAGATTCGTTCTAAATCTGTTGTTTTGACGAATGGTACTTTTTTGAATGGTTTGATTCATATTGGTGAAAAACAATTTGGAGGAGGTCGTGCTGGTGAAAGTGCTGCATATGGAATTACCGAAGATTTAATTAAAGCGGGTTTTGAAGCTGGAAGAATGAAAACAGGAACACCTCCAAGAGTGGACGGCCGTTCTTTAGATTATTCTAAAATGAATGAAGAAAAAGGAGATGCTCGTCCAGATAAATTTTCATACTCCGATTTAACGAAACCTTTGGTGATTCAAAAATCATGTCATATGACATACACTTCGAATGAAGTGCATAATATTTTGAGAGAAGGTTTTGATCGTTCTCCAATGTTTAATGGAAGAATAAAAAGTTTAGGTCCGAGATATTGTCCCTCGATTGAAGATAAAATCAATCGTTTTGCTGATAAGGAACGTCATCAGTTATTTGTTGAGCCAGAAGGGTGGAATACTTGCGAGGTTTATGTAAATGGTTTTTCAACTTCGTTGCCAGAGGATATTCAATTTAAAGCATTGCGTTCGGTTGTAGGTTTTGAGAATGTGAAATTCTTTCGTCCGGGTTATGCAATCGAATATGATTATTTCCCGCCAACACAATTGAAACACACACTTGAAACAAAATTGGTTGAAGGTTTGTATTTTGCTGGACAAATAAACGGAACGACAGGATATGAAGAAGCAGCGTCTCAAGGTTTGATGGCTGGGATTAATGCACATTTAAAAGTGCACGAACAAGCTCCATTAATTTTGAAAAGAGATGAGGCTTATATCGGAGTTCTAATTGATGACTTAATTACGAAAGGAACGGAAGAACCATATCGTATGTTTACTTCTCGTGCAGAATACAGAACATTATTGCGTCAAGATAATGCTGATTTCAGATTAACACCATTATCATATGAAATTGGTTTGGCTTCTGAAGCGCGTTTGCGAAGAATGGAACATAAATTGAATGAATCTGAAAAAATGGTAGCTTTTTTCAAAGAGACTAGTGTATCGGTTGCAGAAACAAATCCAATTCTTGAAGAAAAGGAAACAGCTTTAATCACTCAAGGTGATAAAATGTTTAAGGTGTTTTCCAGACCGCAAATCGATTTGGAAGATATCATGAAATTTGAAAAGGTTAAAGAATATGTTGCATCCAATAATCTAGATCAAGAGATTTTAGAGCAAGCTGAGATTCAAGTTAAATATTCTGGTTATATCGAAAAGGAAAGAAACAATGCTGATAAGCTAACTCGTTTGGAAGATGTAAAGATTCCTGAAAATTTTGATTATAATAAAATCAAATCGATGTCGATTGAAGCAAAACAAAAGTTAAGCAAAATTCGTCCAGTAACAATTTCTCAGGCTTCCAGAATAAGTGGAGTTTCACCAAGTGACGTTTCTGTGCTTTTAATTTATATGGGAAGATAAATAAATTTTAGATTGTTGAGTTCTGGATTCAGATTTTGAGTATTTGAAGTTTTACTTTAAGTAAATTTAGAGTTTTAAGTTTCTTTTAAGTTTGGAGATATTTTTGATTTTGTTGTTAGAATTTGAATTTAACTTTTGATATTGATTTTGAATCTGGATTGTTCCACGTGAAACTACGCTCGCAACGCTTGTATTTGTTAACTTAATGGTTAAAACTTTTTTAAATGAAAATTATTCAGACTACAGTTTTAACTTTAGAAGAAAAACAATGTTTGTTTAAACTTTGGAATTTTGAATATCCTGATAAAATTGTTTACAGCAAAATTTCTGAATTTGAAGATTATTTAGAAAAACTTTCAAATCAAAAACATTATTTGCTGATAAATGAGTTAAATGAAATTTTGGGTTGGAGTTTTACTTTTTTGCGGGATAATGATAATTGGTTTGCAATTATTTTAAATTCAAATATTCATAGAAAAGGTTACGGTACAACTTTATTACAGGAATTAAAAAAGAATAGTTTAGTTTTGAACGGATGGGTCATCGATCATCAAAATGAAATTAAACAAAATAAAGAGACATATATTTCGCCACTAGATTTTTATACGAAAAACGGATTTTTAGTAAATCAAGATGTACGAATCGAAAATGATAAAATTTCGGCTGTAAAAATAAGATGGAAAAAAGAGTAGGCAGAAAATAGAATTGTAAAACAATTAATTTATAAAAAAGAATTTTATTTCAGCCTTAAACAGAAGCTGAATTTATTTATTTAAAAACAACAATGGATATTACACACAAAAAGCATTTTTTAAAAGTAAAAGATTTTTCCGTTTCTCAAGAAAGTTTCGACCTGTATCTAGATGAAACATTAGACATGTTAGTCACACATCCACAACCGAGTTTGGATACTTTAGGGAAATATTATGAAAGTGCTGATTATATTTCGCATACTGATTCTAAAAGATCATTGTTTGAAAGAGCATATCATTTTGTGAAAAATATTGCATTAAAAAATAAATTGGATTTAATTAATTCTTACCAGCCGTCCAAAGGTTTAATTTTGGATATTGGTGCAGGAACTGGAGAGTTTTTAGCAGTCGCTGGAAAAGATGGTTGGAAAACAGTAGGAGTAGAGCCAAGTGATAAAGCCAAAGGAATTGCTAAAAGTAAAGGTGTTTCTTTTGTAGAAAATACATCTCAATTAGAAAGTAATACATTTGATGTGATTTCGATGTGGCATGTTTTAGAACATGTGCCTAATTTGGACGAACAAATCAAAGAATTAAAACGATTATTAAAGCCAACAGGTACTTTAATTGTTGCAGTTCCTAATTTCAAATCCTTTGATGCCAAGCATTACGGGCATTTTTGGGCTGCTTATGATGTGCCGATTCACTTTTGGCATTTCTCTAAAAAGGCAATCGAATTACTTTTTGCAAAGGAAAACATGAAGCTAGAAAAGGTATTGCCAATGAAATTTGATTCATTTTACGTGAGTTTGCTTTCAGAAAAATACAAAAATGGGAAAATGAATTATTTTAAGGCTTTTTTCATAGGATTACAATCCAATTGGAAAGCCAAGAAAAATATGGAGTATTCTTCACATATTTACATCATTAACAACAACTAAGCTCTTTATAAGAGTGTAATTTTTTCACAATCAACAAATAATAGTTAAATACTATTAAAAAATGAATTATTTATAATTAAAATTGATAACATAAAATTGATAGCATTTTTGAATCTTTTTATCAATACTATCTATTTTTTTATATTTTTGTCATCCTTACATAAAAAACTTGAAATACACCAAAATGAAGAAAGCATTATTATTATTTATCGCAATGTCAATATCACTTGTTTCTTGTGATAAAAAAGCGCCAGAAGCAAAAGAATTTAAAACGGCTTATGTTGATACAGCAGAGCTGATGAAAGAATATAACGAAACCAAAGATTTAGAAGCAAAATACAAAGGTCAAGCTGCTGAAAAAGGAAGACAATTGGAAGCTGAAATCAGTAGATTTAAGCAAGATGCTGCTAATTTTCAACGTAATGCTCAAGCAAACGGTCAAGAATGGGCTCAAAAGAATGGTGCTGAATTACAACGTAGAGAACAACAATTAGCGCAAGCGCAACAAGGTCTTCAAATGCAATTGCAACAAGAGAGCGGAAAAGAAATGGATTCACTTGTAAAAGGTGTTAAAAAATTCATCAAAGACTACGGTAAAGAAAAAGGGTATGATTATATCTACGGTACTGGTGATGCTGCTTCTGTATTGTATGCTAAAGATTCTTATGACATTACAAAAGACATGATAAAATTATTGAACGATAAATACAAATCAGCTCCTAAAGCTGAGGAAGTTAAAAAATAATTTCGCTACAATATATTTATAAAACCTTCATCTTGAAAAAGATAGAAGGTTTTTTTATGGATTTAAAAGTTTGCGATTTCTGTTATTTTTAGATTCTTATTTTTTATTTAACCACAGATTGTACAAATTCTCAGTAATAAATTGTTTAGAATTTGTGTACTTTGTGGTTAGAATTTTGTTCTATTGAGTTTTAAAGTATCCTTTCAAATGGATTAACGTTTAGTTCCTTTGTTAAGTTTTTAAATTACACATCTAATGCAATCCATATCCGAAGCAGCAAGTTATGCACTCCGTTTTATCAATCAAACTCAGCAATCTGTTTTTCTAACGGGAAAAGCCGGGACAGGTAAAACCACGCTTTTAAAAGAAATCATTGCTACAACTCATAAAAACACGGTAGTAGTGGCGCCAACTGGAATTGCTGCACTAAATGCTGGTGGAGTGACCATTCATTCGATGTTTCAATTGCCGTTTGGAGGATTTATACCAGATAATTCGGCTCCACAGTTTTCTGATACTACGAAATTCGAAACTAAAGCTACTCTGCGCAGACATTTTAAAATGAGCGGACAAAAGCGTGCTGTGATTCAAAACATGCAATTGCTTATTATTGACGAAGTTAGTATGTTACGTGCCGATTTATTGGATGCTATGGATTTTATGATGCAATCGGTACGGAAAAATCAAAGACCATTTGGAGGGGTTCAAGTATTGTTTATAGGAGATTTGTTACAACTACCACCAATCATTAGAGATGAAGAATGGCGTACACTTCGTACGTATTACAAAGGAAAATTCTTTTTCCATGCCCATGTCATGCAGCAGTACCCACCACTGTATATTGAACTTTCTAAAATCTACCGTCAAACAGACGATCGTTTCATTTCGGTTTTGAATAATCTGCGCAACAACGAGATTACGCCAACCGATATCCAAATGCTGAACGAATTTGTACAACCCAATTTTGACCTGAAAGCAAATAAGGGTTACATCACGCTAACGACACACAATGCCAAGGCCGATGTGATGAACACACAATCGCTTGAAGATCTGGAAGGAAAGCAAACTACTTTTCTACCGGTGATCACTGGTGATTTCCCAGAAAAAATATATCCTATCGATCCTAATCTGCAGTTGAAGGTAGGAGCACAGGTTATGTTCGTGAAAAACGATCTCTCTCAGGAGAAAAATTATTTCAACGGAAAAATGGGAGTTGTAAAAAACATGACCTCCAAAGAAATCTGGGTTCACTTTCCTGACGAAGACAAAACCATCGAAGTTGACAAATACGAATGGCAAAACATCAGGTATACTGTAAATGAGCTGACTAAAGAAATAGAGGAGGAAATTTTGGGAACTTTTGTGCATTACCCGATCAAATTAGCTTGGGCGATTACGGTTCACAAAAGCCAAGGACTGACTTTTGACAAAGCTGCGCTCGATGTATCGCAAGTTTTTCTGCCTGGACAAGCATACGTAGCATTATCACGTTTACGTTCCTTAAACGGGCTTATTTTACTTTCTCCGTTGCGTATGAATGGTATTTCAAACGATCAAGATGTGATGGACTATGCCGAGAATAAAGCTTCCGAAGAAACTTTGGCGAATGCCTTAAAACGCGAAACCAAGAATTTTATACTTAACTACCTGAAAAACAGTTTCGATTGGAATATATTGGCACAAGAGTGGCGCAACCACCAGTTTAGCTACAACGAAGATGCCGAAAACTCAGCCAAATCCAAACACGCTATTTGGGCCAAAAACCAAGCCGGAGTCATTTGGGAATTGCTCGATCCGTCTTCCAAATTTTTAGTACAACTAGACAAACTGTTCCACAGCGAACAAATGGAATTCAATCACATTTCCGATCGAATCAACGCCGCCTTCAATTATTTCATGGCACCGATGGATCAGTTGGTGTATGAAATCCTGTGGAAAATTGAAGAAGTAAAACGACTCAAAAAAGCCAAAGCCTTTTATGACGAATTAGTCATTCTAGACGATTTACAAACCAAAGCCGTATTACAGCTGATGAAAGCCAAGTTGATGGTCGCAACATTGGTAAACGGCGAAGCTATTTCGAAAGAAAAACTAACCTCGCCCGAAATCAAACAATACAAAACCATTAAGATGGAGCGTGTTTTCGAAGATTTCAAGAAATTGAACATCACGCTAATTGAAGACGAAAAAGATGCCGAACGTTACGCACCCAAGAAAACCGGCACCAAAGAACCCAAAAAATCGACGGTCGATCTAACGTATGAACTTTGGTTAGAAAAGAAAACCATTCAGGAAATCGCCATCATCCGCAAGTACAACCAGGAAACGATCATGACTCACCTCACTAAGCTGATTCAGTCCAGAACCATAACCATCGATCAAGTCTTGCCCGAAGAAAAAGTACTTGCACTCACCGAGGCTTTCAAAGGCTATAAAGAAGAATCCGTTTCTGGCCTAAAGGAGCAATACGGTGACACCTTCAGCTGGGAAGAACTCAGGATGTTCAAAGCCAGCTGGAATCTCAACTAATTATCATTTTCAAAATCATTAGGGCGTGACCCCGTTAAGAAAAGGGGCTTACTTATGCTACCGCTCATAAAGCCCCTTTCCTCAACGGGGTCGGGCTATCCGCGCTACTTTGGTAGCTAGCTTCTATCCCTCACGCAGAAAACCACAACCAGTATCAGTTGAAACTATTTTATTTCAAAATCCGTTTTCATCAGTAACATCGGTCTCATCGGTGTGCCTGCTTTTTTCAGTTTCAATCTACGGCCTTTAATTCACAATCAAAGTTATTACCAGCAACCAAGCAAACCCAAAAAACAAATTGCAGTTTTAAAATTGAACCCTATCTACAGTGAAAATAACAAGTAAATCTGCTTAATAGAGGTACTAATCACCAACAATAGTATGGTTTAACACCCCTATTGTTGGTGATTAACACCAATAGTACAGGTACTTTGTGCCAATAATAGAGGTATTAAGCACCTCTACTATTGGCGCTTAAAACAAAAAATAATGATGCTTAACACCAAGAATGTTGGTGCTTAGTACCAATAATACAGGTGTTTAACATTTATACTATTGGTGATTAATACTAATATTACAGGTGCTTAGTACCAATAGTACGGGGCATTAACAGCTGTTTTATAAAAATTATTTTTCACAAACTTATTCTATACCAAATAGTTAAGAATGCTCATACAACAATAGCACCAAATATAAATCGATGTTATTGTCAATAAGAAACAAAAGGATATTTGATGATTTGTATAGATTTGTTTATATACTTAGATTAAAACAAAGTCTTATCTTTATCAGAATTTATAATCAAATTGGTGGTAGGTTAGGAGAATAGAAAATAAAGTATAAAATTTTAAATAGAACTTTAAGAAATGGAAAGCATTAAATATTAATAATTTAAATAGATAAAATATGGGTCGCTTAGGAATTTCAGAACTTTTTTTGCTCTTAATAGTAATATCAATTTATTTTTTGCCAACCATAATTGGTAGAAAAAAACAAAATTTCAATGCAATTCTTCTCCTGAATTTATTTTTAGGCTGGACTTTTATTGGCTGGATTTTATCTCTAATATGGGCGGTTTCAAAAGAAAAAGAGGTAATAGTAATTAATTCAAATAATAGTACTGCTGACGAATTGCAAAAATTAAAACAATTATTAGATGACGGTGCATTATCTAAAGATGAATTCGAAACAGAAAAAAAGGTGCTATTAAGAAAATAAAAAGGTCAGTGTTAATAGCTTAACTTTTCAATAATAAGTATTTATATAAATCAACAACATCATAAATGGTTTCAAATATCCAAAAAGAGAAAGCAGAAAAGTTTCTTAAATTTCATCAGGAAAAAGAGATTCTAGTTTTGCTAAATTCATGGGACATTTCAAGTTCCAAAATAGTAGAGGCTAGTGGCTACAAAGCAATCGCTACAACAAGCATGGGTATTGCTGCCTCTTTAGGATATCCTGATTGTCAGATAATTCAATTATCAGAAATGATGCAATCAATAACAGGAATTGTAAATAACGTACAAGCCCCGGTAACTGTTGATATTGAAGCCGGATATGGAAATAACTTAAACGAAATTATTGACTCGGTTAAGATGATAATTGAAACAGGCATCGTTGGAATAAATATTGAAGACAGCATTAATCTGAGTCCAAATTTAATTGATGAGCTTGAATTTTGTGAAAGGATATCGGCAATCCGAGCATTATCTGATTCAATGGGATTTCATTTAGTAATTAATGCAAGAACGGATTCATTTTGTACTTCGACAGCATCTCCAGAAGAAAAATTAGCTGAAGCAATAAAAAGAGGTAATAAGTACAAAGAAGCAGGTGCCGACTGCATATTTGTGCAGCCAGTATGGGAAAGAGACACAATTGCTACATTGGTTAAGGAAATTAACGCGCCAATAAATATTCTTGCAAACCCAGGAATTGGAGCTGGAATACTTCCTCCATCTGTAAGTGAGCTGCAGGATTTGGGTGTTGCTCGTTTAAGCCTTGGTTCTGGTGTAATGAAAGCTACTTTGGCTTTAATCAAAAAAGTTGCCGATGAATTAGCAGACAAGGGGACTTATAACATTTTATTAGATACATTAACACCACTTCCCGAAGCTGCATTGGCTTATAAAATGGCAACAGGTTTGAATAAATAGAATAATAGCTAACTGTGTGGTCAAATTAGGTTGGGGTTATCAATCATGTTCACTTTAAAAAAACAGTCGGTTTCAAAATTCTTATTATTAGCTAGACTACCCTTATAGTGATAATAAAAAAGACTTAATAATCAAGATATTATATGACATTAATTGCAATTTTATTTCCGTTTGTATCCTTCTTTTTAAGAGGCAAAATACTCACCTCTATCCTTTGTTTAATCTTGCAAATAACTTTAATTGGTTGGATACCCGCAGCAATTTGGGCAGTCATTTCTTTGCAAAATGCAAGAGCTGATAAACGCAACCAAAAACTAATTAAAGTTTTAAAATCTAAATAAAATAGAACATATAAAAAGAGGCTGAATGTTGATTCAGCCTCTTTTTGTCAAAATATTTTAAAAATAAGGTAGGATTTTGAATTTTAGAAATTAATTTTATTTGTGACTGATAGTATGATTTCTTCTGTAAATATGCAGAGAGATAAATACGATCATGTTCAAAATAATTAGTAAACATAGAATTGGGTTGAAATTTAGGGCTTTTTCAAGACTATCTGTTACTTTGCTAATCGACATCAATACAAATGAAGAGATACTTACATAGGCATAGATTAGATATGCAGATTCTTTGGTGGTAATTTGATCGTTTTTCATGGTTGTTTGTTTGTTTTAAATTTCAATAACAGCTCAAAAGTTTATATTTATCTAATAATTAGACAGATATAAATTTATAGCAAGTCAACTTTACTTGAAAATAAATCAGTCAAATTACATGAGAATCCGATTAAAGACTAAAAATAATTGTAGTGATGATAAGCAATGAAAGATGTTTATGAAAATGAGTTAAATATTATTTTTCAATGTTTTTTTTAAATTCACTTGGACTTATTCCTTTATATTTTTTAAACAAACGGTTTAAATGACTGGAATCGCTAAAGCCAAGTTCATACACAATTTCATTGATTTGCATATCGGTGTAGCGGAGCTTAGTTTCAATCAGCTTTATTTTATAGCTGGTAATGTAATCTTGTAAACTTTGTCCAATGTGATTCTTGAAAAACTCACTGATATAAGACGGTGAAACATTGAATTGTTTAGCAATGCGTTCTGATTTTAGTTGATTTGGATCATAAATGTTTTGATGTATATAACTCAATAATTGAACGGAATAGTCAGTTTTGGATTTATCAGAAACCGTTGGTGGTATTAGTAAAATATTTCGGGAAGCTATAATAATGATTGTATTAATCAATTGTTTTATCACTTCTTGTTGTTGAAACTGTTGATTACTGTTTTCACGAATTAGCCCTTCTACCAGAGCTCTGATCAGCGCTTTATCAGATACATTTTTTAAAATACATCCAGGCAAATGATTGTGGTTGTTAAAAATCAATTCTAATTTCTGAATCCATTCTTTTGGCTGTGTTTTCAGGTAACTGTCATTAAAGCGAAGAAAGAAAAAACTAGTAGTTGACGAAACTTCAAACCCATGTATATCTTGCGGAAAGATCAAAAACAGTTTGTTACTGGCGTATGGTAATTTATGATTGTTAATCATTTGAATGCCTTCGCCTTCTAAGACAAAAACCATTTCAAAAAAAGTGTTTTTGTGTTCCCGGTTCTCGTAGTTGTTAATCTTTAACAACTCCAGTTCAAAAGGCTGGTATAGATTTCTAATTTCCATACTAACAAATGTACAATTATTCCCAATGATTGTACAAATGAATGCATGTGTACTAATAGATCTTTGTATTCTAATTTTAAATATTTTAAAAATGAATACAACCGTTTATTTCTTGTTAAGACTTGCTATAGGTGCAAGTATGTTTGGTCACGGACTGGTTAGAATACCCAAATTGCAAGTTTTCAGTTCTTGGATGGTGGGTAGTTTTGAAAAATCACTCTTGCCAAAATTTTTGGTGATTCCTTTCAGTTACAGTTTGCCGATAGCCGAATTGATCATTGGGCTATTACTTAGCTTTGGATTATTTACAAAACCTACCTTAGTGGCTGCTGGAATTGTGATGGTTATTCTCGTTTTTGGAACTGCTTTGATTGAAAACTGGGAGGCAATACCTTCTCAACTGATACATGCTGCATTTTTTGCGCTTTTGCTGCAGTTTATAGTTTCAAACACCATTTCTTTAGATAGTTTAATAAAATAATATTGAGATGAGTTCAAGACGTGATTTTATAAAACAGGGAAGTATAGTTGGTTTAGCAGGAATGGTTAATCCATTTGAAATAGTGAATACTTTTCCTGTAGCGAAAGTTGAGCCTTTAGGTACAAAATGGTCAGATGGTTCTAGGCTAGTAGTTTCTATCTCAATGCAATTTGAAGCAGGTGGTCAACCTGTTAATGCCGAAAGTCCATTTCCTCAAAATATGCAGAAAGGGTTTGTTGATTTACCTGGTGCAACATGGTTTGAGTATGGCTATAAAGAAGGAATTCCTCGAATGTTAGACAACTGGGATAAATTGGGTATAAAAGTAACTTCACATATGGTTGGATCGGCAGTTTTAAACAACCCAAATTTGGCTAAGGAAATTGTACAGCGTGGTCATGAAGCCGCTGCTCATGGAATGAACTGGAGTTCTCAATATACCATGCCCTATGAAGAGGAGAAGAAATTTATAAAAGATGGGGTAGAGGCTATAAAGCAAACAACTGGATTTCAAGCCATAGGTTATAACGCAAATTGGCTGAGACGTGGTGAAAATACTTTGAAAATAGTACAAGAACTCGGTTTTAAATACCACATAGATGATTTGAGTAGGGATGAACCTTTTATTATCAAAGTGAATCATTCAGATTTTGTTGTTGTTCCTTATACTTTGCGCTGTAATGACATTGTATTGATAGAAGGGAAGAATTTTTCTGTTGATCAATTCTTTAATCAGGTTAAGGCGGAGTTTGATCAGCTTTATTTAGAAAGTGCTTCTAAAAGAAGACAAATGTCTATCAGTTTTCATGACCGTATTGGAGGAACTCCGCAAATGGTAAAAGCTACTTCAGATTTGATATTGTACATGCAAAAACATAAAGGAGTTTCATTCAAACGAAAAGACGAAATTGCAACACTTGCTTTAGCTGATACTTCGACAATAAGGGAGTTTTAATCTGTAGTAAAAAAATAGGCAATCTTCTTTTATCTTTTTCTAATTTATTAAGTTAAATGAGAAAGCCTATTTTTTATAATTCGATAATGTACTCAGTTATTTTACTTATATTTACGACTGATTAATCAGTTTAATTTATTATGAATAAAAATGAAGTTATTATAGCAACAGCACTTAACATGTTTGTTGAAAACGGGTTTCATGGAACAGCAACCAGTAAAATTGCACAACAAGCGGGTGTAGCAAACGGGACGTTGTTTAATTACTTTGCAACCAAGGAGATACTCATTGTTAGTATTTACAATGATGTTGTAAAGAAATTGGATGATTTTATTATTCAAAGTTTAGAATCGAGTTCAGTTTCAAAGGAGTCTTTTCGTTCCCTGTTTGTTGCATCTTTACAATGGAATTTAGAGAACAAACTTGAATTTCAATTTTTGCAGTTATTTAATAATTCTCCATATTCCAGAGTTGCTATCACAAAGGTCACGAGTGAAGAAGAACATCCTCTTTATGTTTTAATAAAAAATGGTATTGATTTGGTAATTTTAAAGCCTATCCCTGTCGCTTTAGTTTTTTCTCTTTTCAATGCTCAAATAAATGGTTTGTATCATTATCTTATTTCAAACAATATTAATAAAGATCAATCTGCTCTGTGGATAGAAGAAACTTTTGAGCTACTTTGGAAAATGATTGTAGATTAACTTTTGACTGATTGATCAGTTATAGTGTCTTCTATTGTAAATACTGACTTTAGAGAGTTTCGCAACTACAAAAAAGGGCCAAATGAAGTTTTTACAGATTTATGATTTATGAAAAAGTAATCATTTTTAGGCTGTTATTACTAAATAAGGCATGCATTTAATTTTTTTTGTAAAAGGTATTATTAAAACTGTATCGTGCAGAAAATTGTATTTTAATATCTTCTCCACTATTTCCTTTGGCGGCAGGTAAATTGAAAACTGGATCTCCTGCAAAGTCATTGTTTTGTCGTTTTCCCCATTGTAATTCTGGGCCTAAGACTAAATTTTCTACAGGTGAATATAATAAATTGATACTCGCATATTGTCCCGTTTTATAAGCAGTCGATAATTGCGCATTGGTTGTTGTATTATCCATAATTGAATAACCTACAGCACTGCTTAATTTACGATTCCAATTTATATCAAAATAAGAAGCTAACGCAACAAGTGGTATGGCTTCCCCTGTAATAGGCGTTAAAGAATTGTTATATTGCCTTTTTGTTCCAACATCAGCATCAGCATCGTTCATATAATTTTGTATTCCGGCACCTGTTGTGAATGCTCCTCTAAAAATGATATTCTTGCTCATTTGTAGTTTGGTGCTTAACGTAAGTCCCCATCCTGTAGCGCTACCGTGAATGTCATAAATATCGGTATTGTTATCTTCCCATCGTATGCTTCGTACAATACCTGCCAATTCTAAATAACCCCAAGAACCAGTATACCGATATTCGGCACTAAGGTCAGGTACTGCAAATCTGAATGCAACATCGTCAAGGACTGATGCATAAACAAATCCTTCTCCATATTCTCCTTTATCTCCAGTGGCACCTGGACGTTCTAGTGCTATTGCTAATGTTTGTGTATTTGTTGAGATGGGGGTATAACGAATTTGTATATTTCGTGTAAAAACAGCACCATTAGGCCCCATAAATTCTATTAAATTTGGATATACTTCCATGTCTGCAAATACACTATTAGTTTGTCCAATTATAAATTTTCCAAATTGGATATAGGCATGCCGCAAGTGAAAAGCAGCAGTCCCAACATCTTTACCTGAGCCAAACAAGTCAAATTCGAATACCGTTTTTACAGTACCTAGCGATGTATCGAAATAATTCTTTAAACTTAAAGTGCTTTGTCTAACTCCGAAGAAGACATTACCTTGGTTTTGAAATTCATTACCCTCACTATCCAGAATTTTTGTAGGTCTCATCGTGTCGAACCACTCCGGATCCATTTTCCCAAAATCATAACCACTATCCATCATAACAAAGCCATTGATTTCCATTGATTTTCTTGGGGCATCAGTTTGAGCTTTTAGCTGGTAGGACAATAAAATCAGTATAAAGATGGAGGAAGTAATTTTTTTCATATTTTTTTATTTTAAAAAGAATAAATGAAAATAAGTGCAAGATTTATAAGGTAATCTCAGAATGTGTAGTTTTCTCTTACCAAATTTAATATTTTTTTTATAACCATTTTTATTTCAATGGTTTAAATTTTAATAAGAGAATTGTAGTGCTTGTAATGTTTCCAAAAGGAGATTATTTATTACCCCTATTTTGATGATAATTGTGAATAATAGCAAAGATTTAGTCGAAAACAAAAACGAATAACCAAAAAATATATAAAGTAGCTATTCCTAAAATCAATAATTAAACTTTTTTAGTTTTGAGATTGTTGTTTGATATATTTTCTATCGCAGAGATATGTTTTCAGCCGTTTTAAAAGCGTTTTAATACAAATCCTGCTAACTATTACTTTTAACGAAAATCGATTCTAAACCACTTTAAAATCATGTTAAAATGCTGTAAAAAGAAAAATCACGAATAAAACCCTTTTGATTCGGTTCCATTCGTGATTTAGATGCTAAAAATTAGATTTCTACAAAGATTGAATCAAAATCCAAGCTTCAGGATTATCTGTTTCGGTAATTTTATTTTTTTCTTTTTCTGCTTCCGCAAAAGTAGTATAGCTTCCATACAATACAGGATAAAGACCATTTTTGTTGATACCCAAAACTCTTGCATCAAAACCTTTAGCTACTAATTGATTGTATCTTTTTTGAGCATTTGCTTCACTTCTAAAAGCTCCAGCCATAATGTGATACGGCAATTTTACTGCTTCTTTCTTGTCAGATTTTAATGTAAGAGTAACAGCTGGTATTGGAGTTTGGATAAAGAAAGTAGCTGCTTGTATTTTATTTTCCACTTTTTTCTGTACCGCAGTTTCTACCAAAATAGTTTCAGAAGCAATTTGATTTTGGTATAAAGGATATCCTATAGATCCAGTAGCAGCCAATCCTATGATGAAAATAGCGGCATATTTTAGATACGGATTTGTTTTTCTAGCTTCAGCAGTTTCAGGGATGAAATTGAAAATAGGTTTTTCTTCATCAACTAGAGCTACTGTTTTTTGATATTCTACTACTACTTCAGGTTTTGCAAATTCTACTTCTCTTTTCACTGCTGGTGAAACAAATGAAGTTAACCCAAAAGATTTTGCATTGTAATTGGTTTGCTCGTTTGGTGTGAAAAGGATATTGTTTTCTGTATTCAAACTAAGAACACCAATGTTTTTTATTGAAAAAGTACGGTTTTCCTGCAATGCTTTTTTCCAACTCAATATTTCATATTCGATTGCGCTTACAGCATAATCATAAGAAGTTTTTTCGGCTTGAGCAATATGATTAGCCAACAATCCATCATTGTTTTTTATATGCGAATTAAAGGAAATCATCTTTTTTGGCGGAAAAAAAGAATGAGAGTTTTCAAGCAGTTGAGCCGATTGAATTTCAGCCAAGAAAGCTCCAAAACCAGGAACGGTTACACATTGATAACGGTATAAAAGTTGCGAGATGTAAAGTTCTATTTTCATGTTAACAAAGTTATGCAACGGGAATAGTTATCAAAATTTTATTCACAATTTTTATTAACAATTTGCATGTTATACACTATCAGTAGATTACAGTTTTATTTTTTAATGAATAATTATTTTTAGATACTTTTTTAAGTACTTTTTTTTGCAAATTGATAGTGTTTTGAATTTGCAAGTGGTTTCGTTTTCAAATATTTATTGTATAATTGTAAGATATGTCACAAGAAAATATATTTTACTTATTAGCTTTACTTCGAATTGAAGGAGTGGGAGATATTATGGCTAAAAAGCTGCTCGCTCACTTTGGAACTGCCGAAAATGTTTTGAATGCGAAATCACAACAACTTGCCGCAATTGACGGAGTGGGTTCTGTTTTGCTGAAAAATTTCAAAAACAAGTCTGTTTTTGAAAAAACCCAACAAGAGTTGGATTTTATTCAAAAAAACAATATTCAAATTCTAAGTTTTCAAGACAGCAACTATCCTGAAAGGCTCAAACATTGTATTGATGGTCCGGTTTTATTATTCTCGGCTGGAAATATCAATTTGAAGAATCGTAAAATAATAAGCATTGTTGGAACACGACAAATTACTTCTTACGGAACTGAATTTTGCCGAAAATTAATTGAAGATTTGGCGCCTTTGGATCCTATAATTGTTAGTGGTTTTGCCTATGGTGTGGATATTGTCGCTCATCAAATCGCAATGGAAAATAATTTGCAAACCATTGGGGTACTGGCACATGGATTAAACCAAGTTTATCCCAAACCACATAAAAAGTACATGTCTAAAATGGAGCAAAACGGAGGTTTTATGACTGAGTTTTGGAGTAGTTCTAATCCAGATAAAGAAAATTTTGTTCGCAGAAACAGGATTGTTGCCGGAATGACCGAAGCCACAATTGTCATTGAATCTGCCGATAGAGGAGGGTCCCTAATTACTGCAAATATGGCCAACGATTATAATCGTGATGTTTTTGCAGTTCCGGGGCGTATTACTGATAAATACAGTCAAGGTTGTAATAATTTGATAAAAACTCAAAAAGCAAATGTACTGACCAGTGCCGCCGATTTGATTTATAATCTGAACTGGGATATTGCCAAAGAAACGAAAGCGATTCAAAAACAATTGTTTGTTACTCTTGATATTGATGAACAAAGGGTGTACGATTATTTACTGAAAACGGGTAAAGAAGTAATGGATATGATTGCTTTACAATGTGATTTTCCGATTTATAGAATTTCGGGTTTACTGCTCAATATGGAACTGAAAGGTGTTATTCGACCGTTGCCAGGCAAAATGTTTGAGGCAATTTAACCTATCAGGTATTTTGAAGGGTTGCAGGAGTTGGGTCGTTTTCCTTAATTCGTTGGTTACATATTTTTTGAATTTCTAAAACATTTGGAACTCCCGAAATATAGAGAATATCAGGTACATATTCATCTGGTTTGTTTTTTCAGCTTTGCATTTTTCCAGTCCTAAGTTCAAATGAAATGTCTTCTTTTTTACTGTTTATTTCCATATTTCCGGAAAACTGCTCCCAATCATAAGTAGTAATTGTTCCGTTAAGAAAGTGAATAAGTCTATTTGTTGTCCCTACAAAATAACCTCCTTTTTGAAATAAAGAGTAAATCCCGCTTGCCAAAATTCCAATTCCAACCAAAACAAAGAAACCAATAACTAAAGTTGGAACAAGTAACGGTTCAAAATTATCCCAGCTGGCTGTAGTCGGCTCATCGTTTACTTTAAAATTAACCTCTTCTCCTTTAAAAAGTGGACCTAAAAAAGCAATTACAAAAATACTGATAAAGGCAGACCATATAATTCCAAAAGCAATTAGTCCCAGTGACTTATTTAAAGGCTGTTTTCTTCTGGCAATGATAGAAAAATCAACTTTTTCTGTTCCAATAACGGATTGTAAATCTCTAGGTAAAGTTTGAATGCTGTTCAATGGTTCAATTTTAGGTTATTCAATTTTATAGTTGAAGTGTCTTATTGTTTCCTTTTTATGGGAATCCATATTTCTTCTTCGGATGTTGGATCGTTGTTTTTATATTTTTCACCCAAAACTTCAAAATGTGGTCTGTTGTCTAATTCGTAATCCGAATTAGGTATCCATTCCACAAAAATATATCGATAAATAGAGTCATCAGTATTCAACCCTTTATAATCAAAGACTGCGTAAAGCCCTCCGGACAAAGTAAATGTTTCCATTTCGGCTGGTAAGTTGTCAAAATTTGAAACTTCAGCGGTTGCCCATTTTTCAAATTCGTTTGTAGGTTTAAAATTTAAAAAATGATCTGGTTTATAAATAGTCATCGCGATTAAATCGCCGCTTAGAGTATTGGTTATTTCGTTTCGCCTTGGCATAAAACTTTTCCAAAGTTCGCCCACTTTATAGTCTGCGAAACTCATTATAAGTCTTTTTCCAATTAATTTTTTTTCGTTTGTAGTTACTATTCTTGGGTTCATTTTTACAATATTATTTTTAATTAAGCTACAGCCTATTCTTTGTGATTTCGATTTTCATTTCTCCAATTATTTTTTTTATTTGCTCATTCGAAGACATTACAACTTCCGTTTCGACTAACCATTTATCGAAGTTTACTCGGTTATACTTATAAAAATAACCTTCTAAAATATAATAAGCATTTTCTGGAACATAGGTTGTATCGGGACAAACTTTCAAAGAATTTCTGTAGAAAGCGATAGCCGCATCTAACTGTTGACTTTTTGCCAATGCATAAATATATTCTTTAGTAATGATGGCATCTGTAGGATTTAGGACTAGTGCTTTTTTTAATATTTCAATAGCTTTTTTATATTGATTCAAACGATTGTATGAGTAGGCTAATTGTCCATCTAGTCCTTTATATTCGTTATTAATTTTAGAGGCGCCTTCTAATAACTCCAATCCTTTTTTATATTCACCCCAAGTATTATAGATAGAACCCCAAGTGTACAATCGTTCAATAGAACCTTCTTTCATTTTATAATTGCTAAGCCAATCAGGAACTTTGCTTATTTTTAATTGCTCGAAATTGGCTTCAGGTATAAGAGCAATTAGGATTTTATTCGGATATAAGGGAACTTTCATCGTAGATCCTTCTTCTTTGGGATTGGCTCTTATCTTTCCGGTAGCGTCAATTTTAAAACTACCACCATAATCAAATACAAGACCTGCTTGCGAATCGGCATAAATGAAACCATACTTATATGATCCATTACTTTCCTGTGGAAATGCAACCCATTTATCTTCACAATCGAGTATTGATTTGTCAAATGTTAACTGCGCAGTTGATTTAATGCTAATAAGTAAAAAGAAGGCGAAAATAATGTTTTTCATGATCTGGTTTTTAAAGGCGATTTAGAAATAGATAACAATGATTTCTAAATTACTTTTATTGTTTTGTAAATATAGATTGTTAATGATAACGATAGCTCGGATTTGCATTCCGTCCCGTAAAGTTAATCAGGCTAACGATATAAAGTAATTTGCTATTGTTTTTTACAAAAATATTAACTGTTATTCGATGAAAGGATTACAAAAAGAAGGGGTAGTAATTGTTTTGATTGTCTTCGATTACATGAATGGGAAATATGGGTTATCGGGAGTTTTTTAATACTTGTTTACCAAATTTTCCACCATGCTTTTTTTTCTGTATTTTTTGTGATTTGCAAAACATTTCTAAGTTTTTCTATTTCGGTAATTTGATTTACTTTTTTGCGATTCGAATTGAGTCCATATTGAATTTTACCTTTAAATTCAGCATCATTAATTCCAGCCAATTTAAATAATGCATCACATGCATGATAACGAACCAAATATTCGTTTTTAAGATTGCTAACAATATCAAATAAAGGTTTAATAGACTTTGCGGTTCCTTTGACATTTATTACTCGCCAGATTTGATAATTTTCAGATCCTTTCCAAACATCATATCTTTTATTGTTTTTTATAAGAATAATTTGCCATAATTCTTCTTCAGAACAAAGTATTAATTCTTCAAAAGCATTTCGTGAATGTGTTTCAAAAGCTTCGTGAAATTCGGATTGATTCATAAAAGTTAATTAAATAAGTGATTATGGGTCGGTACTTTATAAGATCGTGTTATTGCTACTCAATTAAAGGTTACAAAAAGGAAGTTATAGTAATTATAAGGATTGTGTTTTTGGGCAAGGATTGCAAATCCGCACTATCTGGAGCAGTTATTATTTCAATAAATCAGATAATCTAATTGAACTTTTTATTGAATTTGCATTATCACAGAAGATATCCCATTCCATCATATTTTCATAATCAAAAGGATAATTATGAAGACGAATGCGAGCTAATTCTAGATTTGTTTGTGGTAGTGTAGGTTCATATCTTGGCTGACCATACATTGCTATTTGAGAATAATTATTTAGTAAGTCACGAACAGTATTATTCATAAATATTTCGACAATGTCGTTGTTTATAATTCTAAAATTATCATTTCGACTAACAACGATTTTTTTAGGTAATCTGAGTTTTACATTTAAATATTTGGCATAAACTTTTCCTGTATTATAAGCAACAACAATTAATTCATTAGTTTGATGTAAATATTTGAATTCAAGATGAATTTGTGGATTTTTTGCTCTATTAAAGATATCGCGTATTTCATAATCGTGCATCGCCGTTGAAAGAAAGTTGAATCTCTTATAGTATTTTTTGTCAGCAGCTTGATGTGCAGTATCACTTTTGGGAATTTCAACAATGTAAATAACATATTCATTTTCAATTGATATTGAAAAAATTTCTATGCCGTTTATTCTAGGCTGAATTTTATCGTTAATAATTTGCTCTAGCCATTCTTTTGGATATTCTTTTCTTTTTATAGGTTGTATCTCTTTTGGCAAATGTTTATTATTTTCATCTTCTATGATTCCATAAATCAAAATACCGCCATCTGCGTTTGCCATTGCGCTGACATCTTTAGAGATTTCGGATGTTTTATCATTTTGTTTACCAAATGATCCCGAAGCTTTGTAATCAAGATGTAAACTTTCCTCGATTTGATTTTCTATCAAATTTTGTAAGTACTCCAAACTATATTTCTCCATTTTTATTTTAGTTAAATTGTCCGATTTTCGTGATAATTACTCACGACTTATGTATATGTCTGATAAACTTGAGAATTTACTATTAAGCTAATATATAAATTGTTTTTTAAGATTCTGGAACCAATTTAAATAGTTATGATAAAAAAAAATGCAGCCATTTCACAACAGCTGCATTTCTATATAAAAACTAATTTTCGATTATTTTAAAGCCTTAAATAGTATCTCAACAGGGTGAAATGCTTTTCGGCTTGTTCCGTCGCTAATTTGGTGTCTGCAACTCGTTCCTGAGGCAGAAATCAAGGTCGCTTGTTCTTCGGCGCGGATGGTTGGGAATAAAACCAATTCTCCAATTTTCATCGAAATATCATAATGCTCTTTTTCATAACCAAAAGACCCCGCCATACCACAACAGCCACTTGGGATATTAAGTACGGTATAGTTTTGTGGCAGCATCAATATTTTTTTAAGAGGGACTAATGAAGACAATGCTTTTTGGAAACAGTGTCCGTGCATACGAACTCTCTCCGTGTTTTCTGTGAAAGATGCTGAGGTTATTCGATTAGCATCTAGCTCTTGAGCTAAAAATTCTTCAATCAGCATTGCTCTGCTTGAAAATGCTTTCGCTTTTTCTTTCCATTCGCCACGACACAAATCCGGATATTCATCACGGAAAGATAAGATTGCTGAAGGTTCAATTCCAACTAAAATGGCATTTTCTGGCATTTCTTTGGCGAAAGCCTGAATATTCTTTTCGGCAATTTCTCTGGCTTCTTTCAGCATTCCTTTAGAAAGATACGTTCTTCCACTGATTCCGATTTCTGGAACAACCACTTCATAACCCAAACGGTTGAACAACTTCACAGCAGTCTGACCAATTTCAACATCGAAGAAATTCATAAATTCATCGTTGTACAAATAGACTTTCCCTTGAATGAAATTCCCAGTTTGTCTATAGTTTTTAAACCATTTGGCAAACGTAACTTTATGCATTAGTGGTAATGACCTTTCTGTTGCAAAACCAGTAGAACGTTTCATGATGTTTCCTATGATTCCGGTAGAACCAAAATTATACAACCACGGTACAGAAGCAAACAATTGATTCAGTTTTGGAGTATTACCAATTAGTTTCGAACGGAATTTTACGCCATTTTTATCATGGTATTGTTGTAAGGTTTCGGCTTTTAGCTTTGCCATATCCACATTTGAAGGACATTCGGATTTACATCCTTTGCAACTCAAGCATAAATCAAGAACTTCCAGTAAACCTTCGTCGTCAAATTTATTCTCTTTGGTAGAGTTGGTAATGGTTTCTCTCAGGATGTTAGCTCTGGCACGAGTGGTGTGTTTTTCATCACGGGTTGCCATATAACTTGGACACATCGTTCCACCACTTTTCTCTGTTTTTCTACAGTCTCCAGAACCGTTACACATTTCTGCTGCACGAACAATTCCGTTATGCTCAGAGAAATCAAAATAAGTATCCGGCATTGGAGTTTCTTGCCCAGGAGTATATCGTAGGCTAGAATCCATTGGAGGCGTATTCACAATTTTGCCTGGATTAAAAATTCCCCACGGATCCCAAGTGTTTTTAACCTGGATAAACAATTGGTAAATTTCTTCTCCCAACATCAATGGAATAAATTCGCCACGAAGTCTTCCGTCTCCGTGTTCTCCACTCAATGAACCTTTGTATTTTTTTACTAAATGTGCAATATCGGTAGCGATAGTTCTAAAAAGAGCCGCTCCATCTTTTGCTTTTAAGTCAATGATAGGGCGAAGGTGCAATTCTCCAGTCGCAGCGTGCGCGTAATGCACACAACTTAGATTTCTTTCTTTTAAAACCGCATTGAAATCTTCAATAAAAGCGGGTAAATCATTTACATCAACTGCTGTATCTTCGATAACGGCAACTGCTTTGGCATCACCAGGTATATTAGATAATAATCCTAAACCTGCTTTTCTAAGATTCCAAACTTTATTAGTGTCTTCCCCAAAAACAATCGGGAAGTGGTAACCTAAACCTTTGGAACGCATTAATGCTTCCATATCTTTAGCAAGTTGCAGAATTTCTTCTTGCGTATCTCTCAAAAACTCAACAACAAGAATAGCCTGAGGATCGCCTTCAACAAAAAATCTGTTTTTGCTTTGCTCAATATTTTCTTTGGTACATTCTAATATATAATGGTCAATCAACTCAACACTGTCCGGTTTGAATTTCAAAGCTTCTAAATTGGCTTTTAATGATTCATTGATGCTGTTATGATGAACACAAACCAAAGCGGCGAATGGTTTTAAAGCATCAACTAAATTCAATTTAATCGCTGTCGAAAAGAACAATGTTCCTTCTGAACCTGCAATTAATTTACAGAAATTGAATTTCTCATTTGGATCACCAAAAGGCTGGCTATCGGCCAATAAATCTAACGCATATCCTGTATTTCTTCTTGGAATTGATTTCTTTGGATAATTTTCATCAAACAAAACTCTGTTAGATGCTGAACCTAAAATTTCTTTGGCTTGCAAATAAATGTTTTGTTCCAAAGGACTTACTACATTTATTCCGTTGCATTTGTCTTCGAATTCAGCATTGGTCAAAGCGCCAAAAGTCACTTCATTTCCATCCGCCAAGAATCCTTTAATTTCCAATAAATGCTCACGAGTCGAACCGTAAATAACAGATCTCGCACCACAGGCATTGTTTCCGACCATTCCGCCAATCATACAACGGTTACTGGTTGAGGTTTCGGGTCCGAAAAACAATTTATAAGGTTTTAAATGAAGATTCAGTTCGTCACGAATCACACCTGGTTCAACCCAAGCCGATTTTTCGACTGCATCAACCGAAAGTATTTTGGTGAATTGTTGCGAAATATCAACTACAATTCCGTTTCCAACTACTTGTCCTGCAAGTGAAGTTCCCGCAGCACGTGGAATGACACTGCTTTTGTTTTCTCTGGCAAAAGCAATGATTTTTTGTATGTCTTCCTTGGTTTTTGGAATGGCTACTGCCAATGGCATTTCTTTGTAGGCACTTGCATCAGTGGCATAAAGTGTACGCATGGTGTGGTCGTACAATAATTTTCCATCTAATTGCTTTTCAAGATTTTCAAGGTTCATTTTGATGATTTTAGCTTAAAAATTTCAGACTTTAGATTTCTAGTAATTTGAAAGCTAAAGTCTGAAGTTTAAAATTATTTAATACAGAATTCTATATCGAATTGTATTTGGAATCTCTTTTAATTTTTTCTCTAAATCGGTGTTATGGAAATTATCGATATCGGTAATTACATAACCCAACGTTTCATTTGTTTTTAGATATTGACCCAAAATATTGTTGTCATATTCTAAAAGGATGTTGTTAATTTGAGCCAAAATTCCTTTTACATTTTCATGAATGTGCATGATTCTATGCGCACTTTGAAGTTCTGGAAGCTGAATTTCAGGAAGGTTTACACTTCCGTAAGTTGTTCCAGTATTGATGTAATTGATGATTTTGTTAGCCACATAATGTCCGATGTCTTCTTGAGCTTCTTCGGTACTTCCTCCGATGTGTGGAGTTAAGATTACATTTTTCATTCCAATTAATTCAGAAACAAAAGGCTCGTCATTGTTTTTTGGTTCTTCAGGGAAAACGTCAACTGCAGCACCGTGTATTTTACCACTTTTTAAGTTGGCAACCAATGCTGGAATGTCAACAACATGACCTCTGGAAAGATTTAAAAAGATAACGCCTGGTTTCATGTATTCGAAAGCAGCGGCATCAATTATATTTTTGTTGCTGGCGCGTCCATCTACGTGTAATGAAATCACATCAGAAAGTGACAATAATTCTTTTAGAGATGTACATTTTTTAGCATTTCCAAGAGCCAAACGATCTACAGCATCATAGAAATATACTTTCATTCCCAATGCTTCGGCAACAATAGAAAGTTGTGATCCGATACTTCCGTATCCAACCAAACCTAATTTCTTACCACGGATTTCAACACTATTCGTTGCTGATTTATCCCAAACACCTTCGTGCATCATTTTGCTTTTTTCAAAAGTATTACGAACTAACATAATAATTTGTCCCAAAGCCAATTCAACAACCGATCTGGTATTACTATAAGGAGCATTGAAAACTGAAATTCCTTTCATACTACACGCATTCAAATCTACCTGGTTGGTTCCAATACAAAATGTTCCAACAGCGTGAAGTTTATTAGCATGCTCCAAAACTTTTGCCGTAACATGAGTTTTAGAACGGATTCCTAATATAGAAACACCTTTTATTTTTTCGATTAATTCATCCTCATTCAAAGAACCTTTCATCGTTTCTACTGAATACCCTTCATGTTCGAAGATAGTCACAGCGTCTGGATGAATGTTTTCCAGTAATAAAACTTTAATTCTGTTTTTTGGATAAGACACAGATGCTTTATAAGACAGTTCATAAAGAATTTCATCTAATGAAGGTGCTATTTGGCTGGCTTTTTCTACTACAATTTTACGGCTTACGTTTTCAGTAAAAGCAAAAAATTGAGATACCGCTCCACCTTCAAGAGTTTCATAATCAGTATAACCATCACCAATCATTATCGCTTCGCCTTTTAGGGCTAATGATTTGATTTTCTTTACTTTGCCTTGGTTTTCACACAATTCGTCTTTCTCATCAAAACCAATGATTTTTCCATCATGATCAAATTTGAAAGTATTAGCTAAAACGTGTTCTGGCTTGATGCCGTATTCGGAAACGATCGGAATAATGATTTCTTTGAAACCATTAGATATGATATAGATATTATCAGAGTGTTGTTTGAAAAAAGTTCTATTTCTAATTACCGAGGCAGTTACTTTCTTTTTCAATTCTTCAATTACAGTTCCAATGTGATCTCTATTGGCTTGTAATAACTGAATTCTTTTAGTCAAAGATTCTTTTAGCGAAAGCTTTCCTTCCATCCCCAGGTCAGTTAACCTTTGAATTTCTTTTAAAATTTGCTCTCCAGCTGCACTGTCTTGGTAAATTACTTCACATAACACATCTAGTGCTTCGACTTTTATAAAAGTACTGTCAAAATCGAATATAAATGTTTCCGGATTTTCTGTCATCTTTTTAGTGTTTTTCACAAATAGAAATTATTTGTCAATTTTTTGTGCAAAGATAACCTCTCCGTTGGTAATGTGAAAATTAATTGGTATAATACTAGCCTGTTTAACGAGAATTGAGGTTATTGTTATAAAATATCTTTTTGGCAGTGTATTATTAAATTTAATCCTTGAAAAGCAATTTTAAATTTGATTTTATTTATTTAAAAAAGGATTTTTTGAGATTGATTTTTTCAAGATCGAGCCGATATTTCTTTAAAAAGACAATAACTTGTCATTATCCAGCGCTGAAAACGATGAATATGACAAGTTATTGAAAGATTTTTGAGTTTAATTTTGAAGTTTTACATCTGTACTTTCAAAAATTTTATCCGCTGATGAAGCTACAAATCCTTGGTATAATTCTCCATTTGACATTGCATAACGCAAAGCAAATTCGTAATAGCAAGATGGAATTTCGAATGATCCTTCTTCAAATTGAATAGTATGTAAATCTGCTAAAGTGCTAGATTGTTCTAATAATTGTTCTGGAGTTCCTTTTATTTTTCCTCCTGAAGCGTTCAGTTTCCATCCGCTTTCTTCTAAAAAGTCATTTAGTTCTTCTAATTTTTCGAAGTTTTTTAAAGCATTTACGTTGATGGTAAAATGATTGGCACGGAACCCGTACACATACATCCAGCCTGCATATTCAGATTCTTCTAATAATGTATCATAAATAGCTTTTGAATCGGATTTCCAAATGGTACTATTTAGCACTAAATCGTATTTATCGAATTCGTTTTGGTCACAATCATCCAGTAATTTTGTTACCGTTTCTTGAAGCCCTTTTGAACATTTTTCCAGTTCCAATTCAGAAATAAAAATACGTGGCGCAGTTGCATCAGTAGTATGTTCATAATGTTGAGCGAATAATTTTTTGGATTCAAAAACATATTCTCCACGAGCTTCATAACCAACGGCTAAGAATGGTTTTTCTAATACTGAAATGCTAACGCGTGGATCATTAAAAGTACGGATTGCAATATGATCATTTTGAATCGTTTCGCCTTTTTGTTCTAATAAAGTATGTATTTTTTTTGCAGATGGGGTGATATCAGCATATTGTTCCCATAGTTTCGAAAGTAGTTGATTTTTGTCCATTTCTGTTGTTGTTTTAAATTGTAATAATGACACAAAACTAGATAGAATTATGTTGTAGTAACATATTTATGTATCGATTATTTATAATTAGACATTTTTGAATAATATTTATGTAATTTTGACAGTTATAGTATTGCTTTTTACTTTAGAAGTGTCAATGTTGTAATTTTCAACCTATACCTTAATAGTATGTTATATTCAAAAAACAATGAAAATACTGATTATTTAGATCAGGAAATTATCAGAAGATTAAGTGAGAATGGAAGAATTCCTTTTTCGGAATTGGCGAAGGAATTGAAAGTGTCTAATTCGCTAGTGCATTTACGTGTAAAAAAATTACAGGAATCAGGATTGATAGCTGGTTTTTCTGTAAAGTTAAATGCTAAGGCTTATGGTTTTGAAACCATTACGTATACAGGAATCACTACCAAAGAAGCACGATTCTCTTATTCAATTGCTGAACAATTAAAATTGATTCCAGAAATAGTGGAATGTCATTGGGTTTCGGGCAAGTATGCTTTGTTTATTAAGATTGTTGCGGCGAACAACGAAGAGCTTCGCAAAATTATCTACGAACAGATACATATTATAGAAGGAGTAGGGGGAACGGATTCTTTTATTTCGTTTGGATCCGCTTTTGAGAAAAACTTGCCGATACAATAGTTTTTATAAACACGAATTGCACTAATTTTCACGAACAGATTCGTGTTAGTTAGTGCAACTCATTAATAAAATAAGCACGCAGATTTAGTAAATTTTAGCAGATTTGTAAAAGTTATTCTGTGTAAATCTGCTAAATCTGCGTGACTAATTTTTTTAGTTTGCAAAATTTACATTCAATTGTTTGGCATTGAATTAAACTTCAAATCCTAATTTCTCTCTTACTCTAGCCAAAACACCATTAGCGATAACAGTTGCTTTTGCAGAACCTTTTTTCAATAAGGCATCAACTTCAGGAAGATTGTTGATGTAGTAGTTGTATTTTTCTCTTTCAGTTTTAAATTTTTCTACAATCAATTCAAACAAAGCTTGCTTCGCATGACCGTATCCATAATTTCCACCTAAGTAATTTGCTCTCATGGCTTCAATTTGCTCTTCATTTGCAAGTAATTTATAAAGTGTAAAGCAATTACAAGTATCTGGATTTTTTGGTTCTTCAAGCGGAGTACTATCCGTTTCAATACTCATGATTTGTTTGCGCAACGCTTTATCGTCCAAGAAAATATTGATAAAGTTATTGGCTGACTTACTCATTTTGCCACCATTGGTTCCAGGAATCAACATGCTATCTTCTTGAATTTTGGCTTCTGGAATAACAAAAGTTTCCCCCATTTGGTGGTTGAAACGTGAAGCAACATCACGAGTAATTTCTAAATGCTGTAATTGGTCTTTTCCAACAGGTACAAATTCTGCATCATATAAAAGAATATCTGCAGCCATTAGCATTGGATACGAAAACAAACCAGCATTCACATCGTCCAAACGATCTGCTTTGTCTTTGAAAGAGTGTGCTAATGTCAAGCGCTGAAATGGAAAAAAACAACTCAAATACCAAGTTAATTCTGCTGTTTGTGCCACATCTGATTGACGGTAAAAAATCACTTTATCAGTATTCAACCCACAAGCTAGCCAAGCCGCTGCTGTACTATAGGTGTTGGCTCTTAATTCTACACCATTTTTTATTTGTGTAATAGAATGCAGATCGGCAATAAAAAGAAAAGATTCGTTTTCTGGTTTATTAGATAATTCGATTGCAGGAATAATTGCGCCTAATAAGTTACCCAAGTGTGGAGTACCTGTACTTTGAACGCCTGTAAGTATTTTTGCCATTTTTATTTTTTTAAATCTCGTGTGATTATGGTGAAGTATGTTATTTTTTTCGCAAAGTTAATTCTTTTGCTAAATTTTCCACAAGTTTCCCTATTTTTGGCTCCATGAAAAGTATAAAAAAAATATTATGGTCCGTTTGGCGGGTGTGGTTTTACATTGTAATGCTCATTCCTATTCTTGTTATGCTACCATTTTTGGTTGCTTCTATATTGACCGTTAGCGGATATCCATATTTTTTTAAAATGTCTCGCGTTTGGGCGAAATGTGTTCTTTTTGGAATGGGCTTCTATTATAAGGTAGAAAAAGTTCAAAAGTTAGATCGTAAAAAGAGTTACATGTTTGTGGCCAATCATACTTCGATGACCGATATTATGCTAATGCTTGCGGTTGTAGATAATCCTTTTGTCTTTGTTGGAAAAATGTCTTTGGCCAAAATTCCTCTGTTTGGTTTCTTCTACAAAAGAACGAGTATATTGGTTGATAGAAGTTCTTCGAAAAGTAGAATGGAAGTGTTCGATGAAGCTCAAAAAAGAATTGATAGAGGTCTTAGTATTTGTATTTTTCCCGAAGGAGGAGTTCCGCATGATGAGTCTATTATATTAGATACTTTCAAAGACGGTGCTTTCCGTTTAGCAGCCGAACATCATTTACCCATAGTACCTCTCGTTTTTCCAGACAATAAAAAAAGATTATCCTATACCTTTTATAGTGGAAGTCCCGGATTGATGCGGGCAAAAATGTTACCTCCTGTTGAAAGTGTTTCTGAAACTGGAGAGTCATTAGATCGAAAAGAATTGCGTGAGCAGGTTCGAAAAATAATATTTGATGAATTGATGGAGTTTCAAAAGATAGATGCTTCTAAATCCAAATAAAAAAGGTCCGCAATTGCGGACCTTTTTTTATAGATTAGTTGATAATTTATATTTCTTAGATATGTTGTTGGTTAGTTAGCCTATCTCAATCTTAGGCACGCTTATATAAATTAGAGGCACGCCTAAAAAAAATATAGGCGAGCCTATCATTTGGGTAGGCCCACCTGCTAAAACCATAGGCACGCCTACTGAAATGATAGGCTCGCCTACAAAAATCATAGGGGTTCCTATCTTTTTTATAGGCTCGCCTAACTAAAACTATAGCCCGCATAAACAATTACGATGCATCGCCTATTAAAATCGAGGCGATGCCTTTAAAATGTTTAGGCACGCCTAACCATTTTAAATTCGACACCTACCAAATCGATAGGCGTGCGCACTAAAATCGAAGGCGAGCCTATCAAAAAAATCGAGTGTGCCTACAAAATCGGTAGGCGAGCCACTATATTAGTATGGCGTTGTGTTTTACAAAAAACCCTCAAATAGTATTTTACTTTTGAGGGTTTTATAGTTGTAAACTTTTTAGTTTTATGCGTCAGCCAATTCTTTAATACGACTTTCGATTTTGCTTCACGCTTATCCATCAATTCTTGATTGTCTTTAATCAAAAACACATATTGATCTTGCTATATAAATTTTTTTAGATCTATACAGTTATTTACAATTGGTTTTTATTTTAATACTATAAAGAGGATTCAATGGTTCATTTGTTTGAGCCAAACGTTGTGAACCAGTATTTGCTGGACAAGCAATGTCATTAGTTGCATCATATATAATAGTCTTCCCAGAAGCTATAATTTCTTTTGGAACATAAATTTGCACCCTAGTAACGGAATAACCCGAAGGGAAATATCGAATATAATAACCATCTGGGTGTAAAGTCCAAATGCCACTAGGAACATCGCTCCTTGTGGGAGCCATACCCGCTAGGATAGCATATTGTTCCATTTCGGCATAGGTGTAATTACCAGAGGCAACTAGTTGGCGGATTTCATTTTCTGCTGCAAAAATACTTTGTAGATTTTCAGGCAGAGTTGATTTTGCTTTGTCCATCACGCTTTGCGGAAGTACTCCAAGCATGCCTCCTTCAAGATGAGTTAGTTCAAGAGTGCTTAATAAAGCAATTGCAGTTAGTTTAACCTGACCAGCATAATCAGCAAAACGTGTTCTGGCGATAATAGTCCATAATAATATTTGAATATCATGTTGACTAATCTCTGGGTGATTCTCAGCATTTTTTAATATAGTAGTTACAATTTCTTGCTTAGGGCCAAGAGTAGGTGAATACATATAGCCATCTCCCTTTGAAGGGGCAAATGTGCCAGCGTGTAAACAATAACTTTTATTAGTCATTTCATAAAAACCATCGCATAGAATGTAACCCCCATTTGGTGCTTTTGGTAGAAGGTATAAGGGTTGCAGATTATTTACAAGGAAAAAGTCTGGAAGTTTAGAATTGGTTTTATCTACATCTTCAAAAGAGGTTGTAATTGCGGCTGGTTTTTTCAGAATTTTATCTAGTCCCAAGGTCTTTGCACCAAGTGCTGCTCCTGCTTGAGTTATTTTATCTTTCCAACCACTAAACTGGGAGTAGGTGCTAAAAGTAATTAGCAATGAGAATATTATAAAGTGACGGTTCATTTTTAAATTTTTCATTGGTAAATTTTTTTATGTAAATATAATTTTATTCTTAATAAATTAAAAAGAAGTTTTGTAAATAAATTTTAAATTGAACATGAACGTTTTGGAAGTTTTTTTTAAAGAATAGATATTCCTGTGATGCTAATATGTTATATAATAAAGTCTGTCATTGCTGGATTTATTCGAACTCATTTTTCATAATTTATTCCATAGGGTACCCTTGTCTCTATTATTAAGTTAAATTTTAATTATAATTCCTCAATGCTTTCTTCAAGTCTTCTGATTGAAAATGAGCTTGATTGCTGATGATCTATTTCATAAAAAAACCCTCAAATAGTATTTTACTTTTTTGAGGGTTGTATAATTGTAAACTTTTAGTTTTTATGCGTCAGCCAATTCTTTAATGTGACTTTTGATTTTCACTTCAAGTTCATCTGCCAATTCTGGGTTGTCTTTAATTAATGATTTAACAGCATCACGCCCTTGACCTAATTTTGTTTCTCCATAGCTAAACCAAGAACCTGATTTTTTGATAATTTCAAATTCAACGGCAAGGTCTAATATCTCTCCTGT